>NZ_SLVD01000005.1:0-356589 GCF_004345345.1 Rathayibacter sp. PhB179
AACGCCCTCCGAACCCTCGCGACCCTCGGCTACGACGTCACCCTCACCCCCAGAACCGCGTGAAAGGTCACCATCCCTTTCCAAGTAGATCCACCCTGTCAGCGGCTCAGCCCCAGTCGTCGTCCTCGCCCTCGACGCGGCCCTGCGGCTGGGTGATGTAGGCGGCGTCCTCGTCCGGGCGGTAGGTGATGGTGGTGCCGTCGTCGAGCTCGAGCACCGGCTTGCCCTCGAGCCAGGTCAGCGTCCAGCGCCAGGCGGAGCTGTCGGTGCCGGCGGAGGCGAGCTCGCCCTCCACGTCGCGGACGGCGGTGACGACGATCTCGGGCAGGGTGGACGGCGTGTCTCCGCCGACCGGCCAGCGCGTTCCGAGCTGCATGGGGTGTTCCTCTCGAGAAGAGGGGGACCGGGCCGCGGCCCGCCCCCCGGGTGATCAGGCGGTCGGCTCGGTCTCGAGCTCGATCTGCACGGCCAGCGCGTCGCCCTCGGCGAAGTCGAGCGCGGAGATCCGGCCGACGGCCGCGAGGTCGCCCGCGGCGAGTCGCAACGACGCCACCAGCTCGGCCGGCGCGGTGACGACGGCGGAGCGGGCCGGCGTCTTCTGCGAGGCCTTCGCATCGGTCTTCGCCCGGCGGATCGCGGTCAGCACGGTGCTGGCCGCGCTGAGAACGGCCGGGTCGCCGCCGAGAGCGGCCTGCTCCGGCCACGGCTGCACGTGCACCGAGCCGTCGTGCGACCAGGACCAGGTCTCCTCGACCGCGAACGGGATGAACGGCGCGAACAGCCGCTGCAGGACATCCAGCGCACGGTGCAGGGCGGCGGCCGCGGACGCGCCGTCCTCGCCGTACGCGCGCTCCTTCACCAGCTCCAGGTAGTCGTCGCAGAACGTCCAGAAGAACGCCTCGGTGATCTCGAGCGCACGGGCGTGGTCGTAGTTCTCCAGCGCCGTCGTGGCGTCCGCCACCACGCCGTCGAGAGCGGCGAGCATGCTCAGGTCGAGCGGGTCGCTGACCGTCGCGCCCTCCGGCAGCGGGAAGCCGTGGATGAACTTCGCCGCGTTCAGCACCTTGATCGCCAGGCGGCGGCCGATCTTGATCTGCGTCGGGTTCTGCGGGTCGAACGCCGCATCGGTGCCCAGGCGCGAGGAGGCGGCCCAGTAGCGCACCGCGTCCGAGCCGTGCTGCTCGAGCATCCCGGCCGGAGTGACGACGTTGCCCTTCGACTTCGACATCTTCTTGCGGTCGGGGTCGACGATGAAGCCGGAGACCGTCGCGGTGCTCCACGGCGCGCGGCCGTCCTCGAGCTGCGAGCGCAGCAGGGTCGAGAAGAGCCAGGTGCGGATGATGTCCTGTCCCTGGGGGCGCAGGTCGTAGGGCGCGACGAGCTGCCAGAGCTCGTCGTCGCGCTCCCAGCCGCCGGCGAGCTGCGGGGTGAGCGAGGAGGTCGCCCAGGTGTCCATCACGTCGAGCTCGCCCTGGAAGCCGCCGGCCACGCCGCGCTGGTCCTCCGAGTAGCCGGGGGCGGCGTCCGAGGACGGGTCGACGGGCAGTGCCGACTCCTCGGGGACGATCGGCGCGTCGAAGACCGGGTTGCCGTCGCCGTCGAGCGGGTACCAGACCGGGATCGGCACGCCGAAGAAGCGCTGGCGCGAGATCAGCCAGTCGCCGGCGAGGCCGTTCACCCAGTTCTCGTAGCGGACGCGCATGAACTCGGGCACGAACCGCACGTCGCGGCCGAGCTCGAGCAGGCGCTCCTTGAGCGCCGCGTCGCGGGCGCCGTTGACGATGTACCACTGCCGGGTCGAGACGATCTCGAGCGGCTTGTCGCCCTTCTCGAAGAACTTCACCGGGTGCACGATCGGGCGGGGCTCGCCGACCATCTCGCCCGACTCGGTGAGCAGCGCGACCACGGTCTGCTTCGCGGAGAACACGGTCTTGCCGGCGAGCTGCGCGTACGCGGCCCGGCCGGCCTCGCTCTCGATGGCGGCGGGCGCCTCGGAGATCAGGCGGCCGTCGAAGCCGATGACCGCGCGGTTGGGCAGGTCGAGCTCGCGCCACCAGACGACGTCGGTCAGGTCGCCGAAGGTGCAGATCATCGCGATGCCCGAGCCCTTGTCCTTCTGCGAGAGGTGGTGCGCGAGCACGGGCACCTCGACGTCGAAGAGCGGGGTGCGCACGGTCGTGCCGAAGAGCGCCTGGTAGCGCTCGTCGTCCGGGTGCGCCACGAGCGCGACGCAGGCGGGCAGCAGCTCGGGGCGGGTCGTCTCGATGAAGACGTCCTCCGCGCCGTCGCGGTGGAAGCCGATGCGGTGGTAGGCGCCGGGCTGGTCCTTGTCCTCCAGCTCGGCCTGCGCGACCGCGGTCCGGAAGGTGATGTCCCAGAGGGTCGGCGCCTGCGCCTGGTAGGCCTCGCCGCGCGCCAGATTGCGGAGGAAGGCGCGCTGGGAGGCGGCCTGCGACTCCTCGCCGATGGTGCGATAGCTCTGGGTCCAGTCGACCGAGAGGCCGAGGGTGCGCCAGAGGTCCTCGAACTGCTTCTCGTCCTCGACGGTGAGGCGCTCGCACAGCTCGATGAAGTTGCGGCGCGAGATCGGCTTCTGGTCGGCCGCCTTGCTGCTCTTGTTGTCGCCGCCCTCGAACGGCGGCACGAAGTCCGGCGTGTAGGGGAGGGTCGGGTCGCAGCGGACGCCGTAGTAGTTCTGCACGCGGCGCTCGGTGGGCAGGCCGTTGTCGTCCCAGCCCATCGGGTAGAAGACGCTCTTGCCGCGCATGCGCTGGAAGCGCGCGACGACGTCGGTGTGCGTGTAGGAGAAGACGTGCCCGATGTGCAGCGAGCCCGAGGCGGTCGGCGGCGGGGTGTCGATCGAGTAGACGTCCGCGCGGGAGAGGCCGGTGCGATCGAACCGGTAGGTGCCGTCCGTCTGCCAGACGAGGCCCCACTTGCTCTCGAGGCCCTCGAGGGCGGGCTTGGCGGGGAGGCGGTCGGCGACGGTCATGGTTCTCCGGTTCGATATGGGCGGCACCGCGTCGGTGGTGATGATGCCTGGGTGGGGGCTCTCGGAGCGTGACGCTCACCGGCCGCGACGATCCTATCGCGGGGCCGGGAGGCCGTGACGGGCGGGCGCGGTCAGCCGACGACGGGCGCGAAACCGCGGCAGACCGGCGTCAGGGCCTCGTCGAGGTAGGGCACCAGCTCGCCGCGGGTCGGCCCCGCGGCCGCCCAGGCCTGCACCGCGGCGACCGCCGCCCCGACGCTCGCGTAGGCGACGGCGTGCGCCACGTGGGCCGGCAGCGGACGCCCGGCGCGTGCGCGCACGAATGCCGCGACGATCGCCGCCTGCCGAGCGAGCCGCGAGAGAGCCGACGCCTGCAGCTCGTGCACGCTCCCGATCAGCTCGGTCTGGGTCAGCGCCCACGGCACGCTCGACGGACCGAAGCCCGCGCCGACCGCGAGCAGCGCGCCGCGCAGAGCGTCCATCGTCGACGCGTCCGGGGAGGCCGTCTCGAGCGCCGCCGGCAGCTCGGCCAGCCGGTCGTCGACGAGCACCCAGAAGACGTCGCTCTTCGAGGCGAAGTAGTTGAAGAAGGTGTTGCGCGAGACGCCGGCGCGCTGGGCGATCTGCTCGACCGTCGTGCCCGCGTAGCTCTGCTCGACGAAGAGATCGAGAGCCGCGTCCTCGAGCATGGAGCGCGACGACGCCCGCGGCCGTCCGCGACCCGCTCCCGCTGTCCGCGCCATGACCGCCTCCGCCCCTGTCCGGCGACCGCCGACGCGCTAGGATAACGGCTGGACGACTTCGACCCGGCCATCACCGGTGAGTCTCCGGAAGAACAGCCCGGCCCCGGCCGCGGCCCAGTAGACCCGGACGGGTACGGCCCGTGACAGCCGATCGAGTGGGAGCGACCAGGGACAGCCCGTGAGGGCCGGTCCTGGGCGGTTCAAGCGAGGTGGTACCGCGACCCGGCCCGGGGTCTGAGATCCGGGCGGGCCGTCCTCGTGCAGACCAGCAGCACTGCCAGGAGACCGCACGTGACCTACCCCCTGACCCCGCCCACCCCCCGCGATGCCGAGAGCGCCGGAGACGACGCGAGCACCGGCGTCCCCGCGAGCACCGGCTCCGCCTTCGGCCGCGGCGTCCCCGCGTCGCCGCGGTTCCCGCAGATCGAGGAGAAGGTCCTCGCCTACTGGAAGGCCGACGACACATTCCAGGAGTCGATCCGCTCCCGCGAGGGCGCTCAGGAGTGGGTGTTCTACGACGGCCCGCCCTTCGCCAACGGCCTGCCGCACTACGGGCACCTGCTGACCGGCTACGCCAAGGACGTCTTCCCCCGCTTCCAGACGATGCGCGGCAAGCAGGTGCACCGCCGCTTCGGCTGGGACACGCACGGCCTGCCCGCCGAGCTCGAGGCGGAGCGGCAGCTCGGCATCACCGACAAGTCGCAGATCGAGGAGATGGGCGTCGCCGCCTTCAACGCGGCCGCCAAGGAGTCGGTGCTGCGCTACACGGGGGAGTGGCAGGACTACGTCACCCGCCAGGCGCGCTGGGTCGACTTCGACAACGACTACAAGACCCTCGACCCCACCTTCATGGAGTCCGTGATCTGGGCCTTCAAGCGGCTCTACGACAAGGGCCTCGCCTACGAGGGCCACCGCGTGCTGCCGTACTGCTGGCGCGACCAGACGCCGCTCTCGAACCACGAGCTGCGGATGGACGACGACGTCTACAAGATGCGCCAGGACCAGACGGTCACGGTCACCTTCCCTCTCGTCGGCGAGACCGCCGAGGCGCTCAACCTCACCGCCGTCCGCGCCCTCGCCTGGACGACGACCCCGTGGACGCTGCCCACCAACGCCGCGCTCGCCGTCGGCCCCGACATCGAGTACGCCGTGCTGGCGGCCGGCCCGAACGGCGCCGCCGACGGCAAGGGCGAGCCGGAGGAGCGCGAGCTCTCGGCCGAGTACCTGCTCGCCATCGACCAGGTCGGCGCCTACGCGAAGGACCTCGGCTACGAGGACGCCGAGTCGGCGCTGGCCGCCGTCTCGCGCACGCACCGCGGCCGCGAGCTCGAGGGCATCAGCTACGACCGCCTCTGGGACCACTACGCCGACACCGAGCAGTGGGGCACGCAGAACGCGTGGCGCATCCTCGTCGCCGACTACGTGACCACCAGCGAGGGCACCGGCATCGTGCACCAGGCGCCCGCATACGGCGAGGACGACCAGAAGGTCTGCGAGGCGGCGGGCATCCCCGTCATCATCTCCGTCGACGACGGCGGCCGCTTCCTGCCGCAGATCAGCGAGGTCGCCGGCCTGCAGGTCTTCGAGGCCAACAAGCCGCTGACGCAGCTCCTCAAGGCGCAGCACCGCCTGCTCCGCCAGGCCAGCTACGAGCACAGCTACCCGCACTGCTGGCGCTGCCGCAACCCGCTGATCTACAAGGCCGTGTCCAGCTGGTTCGTCCGCGTCACCGCGATCCGCGACCGGATGGAGGAGCTCAACCAGGAGATCACCTGGGTCCCCGAGAACGTCAAGGACGGCCAGTTCGGCAAGTGGCTCTCCGGCGCGCGCGACTGGTCGATCAGCCGCAACCGCTACTTCGGCTCGCCGATCCCGGTGTGGAAGAGCGACGACCCGGACCACCCGCGCATCGACGTCTACGGCTCGCTCGACGAGCTCGAGCGCGACTTCGGCGTGCGCCCGGAGGACCTGCACCGCCCGTTCATCGACGAGCTCACCCGCCCGAACCCCGACGACCCGACCGGCCGCTCGACGATGCGCCGCATCAGCGACGTGCTCGACGTCTGGTTCGACTCCGGCTCGATGCCGTTCGCGCAGGTGCACTACCCGTTCGAGAACTCCGACTGGTTCGACTCGCACAACCCGGCCGACTTCATCGTCGAGTACATCGGGCAGACCCGCGGCTGGTTCTACACGCTGCACGTGCTCTCGACCGCGCTCTTCGACCGGCCGGCCTTCCGCAACGTGGTCAGCCACGGCATCGTGCTCGGCAACGACGGGCAGAAGATGTCGAAGTCGCTGCGCAACTACCCGGACGTCGCCGAGGTCTTCGACCGCGACGGCTCCGACGCCATGCGCTGGTTCCTGATGTCGAGCCCGGTGCTGCGCGGCGGCAACCTCGTCGTCACCGAGGAGGGGATCCGCGAGGGCGTGCGCCAGGTGCTGCTGCCGCTCTGGAACACCTGGTACTTCTTCTCGCTCTACGCCAACGCCTCCGTCGACGCGGCGGGCGAGGGCTACAGCGCGAGCCGCCGCACCGACTCCGAGGACGTGCTCGACCGCTACCTGCTGGCCAAGACGCACGACCTGATCGAGACCGTGACCGGCCACCTCGAGGCGCTCGACTCGACCCTCGCGGCGGCCGCACTCCGCGACTTCGCCGACGTGCTGACCAACTGGTACGTCCGCCGCTCGCGCGACCGCTTCTGGCAGGGCGTCGACGCCGAGGGCCGCGGCACGGAGGCGTTCGACACGCTCTTCACCGTGCTCGAGACCGTCTGCCGGGTGGCCGCGCCGCTGCTCCCGCTGATGACCGAGGAGATCTGGCAGGGCCTGACCGGCGGCCGGAGCGTGCACCTGGCCGACTGGCCGGACGCCGCCGAGTTCCCGGTCGACGAGTCGCTCGTGCACGCGATGGACGCCGTCCGCGGCATCTCCTCCACCGCGCTGTCGCTCCGCAAGCAGGCCGGCCTCCGGGTCCGCCTGCCGCTCGCGCGGCTCACGGTCGTCGTCGACGACGCCGCCGAGCTGGCGCCGTTCGAGGCGATCCTGCGCGACGAGCTGAACGTCAAGGAGGTGTCGCTGGTCCCCCTGGTCGAGTCCAGCGCGGCCGACTACGGCGTCACCTCGCGCCTCTCCGTCAACGCGCGCGCCGCGGGCCCCCGCCTCGGCAAGGGCGTGCAGACCGTCATCAAGGCCGCGAAGGCCGGCGACTGGAGCGAGACCGACGGCGTCGTCACCGTCGGCGGCGTCGAGCTGGTCGAGGGCGAGTACGAGCTGACTCTGGAGGTCGGCGGCTCGGGAGCCGACGACCGCGCGATCGCGCTGCTGCCGCGCGGCGGCTTCGTGCTGCTTGACACGGCGACCACGCCGGAGCTGGAGGCCGAGGGCCTGGCCCGCGACCTGATCCGCGCCGTGCAGGACGCCCGCAAGGCCGCCGGCTTCGAGGTCAGCGACCGCATCGAGCTCGAGATCGTCCTCGACGAGATGAGCATGGCGGCTCTCGAGCCGCACGCGCTCTGGATCGCCGAGGAGACCCTCGCGACCGGCTTCGGGTTCGCCGCGCTCACCACTGCGCTGGAGGGTGGCGAGGGTGCGATCGCCTTCGGGCCCGCCGGCACCGCCATCATCCGCGTCGAGAAGGTGGAGGCCTTCGATGTCTGACAAGGACCGCTACTCCGAGGAGGACGCCCGGCTCGCGCGGGAGGCGGCCGACGCCGTCTACGCGAGCCTGCTGAAGCGGCTCGGCGAGGCGAGCCCCCGCCCGCGGCTCGCACCGACGCGGCGGGCCGTCGACTACATGGGCGACCCGCAGCAGGCCTACCCCGTCATCCAGGTCGCCGGCACCAACGGCAAGACCTCGACCAGCCGGATGATCGAGAGCCTGCTCCGCGCCCACGGGCTGCGGGTCGGCCTCTTCACCAGCCCGCACCTCGAGCGCTTCAACGAGCGGATCGTCATCGACGGCGCGCCGATCTCCGACCTGAGCCTCGCCACGAACTGGATCGACGTCGAGCCCTACCTCACCATGACCGACGCCGAGCTCGTCGGCCGGGGCGAGAGCACGCTCTCGTTCTTCGAGGCGCTCACCGTGCTGGCTTACGCGGCCTTCGCGGACGCTCCGGTCGACGTCGCGGTGATCGAGGTCGGCATGGGCGGCGAGTGGGACTCGACGAACGTCGCGGACGCGCAGGTCGCGGTCTTCACGCCGATCGCGCTCGACCACACCCGTCAGCTCGGAGCGACGATCGAGGAGATCGCCCGCACCAAGTCCGGCATCGTGAAGCCCGCTGCCGCCGTGGTGTCGGCGAAGCAGACCCCTGAGGCGGAGGCGGTGCTGCGGCAGGCGGCCGAGCTGACCGAGTCGACGATCGTGTTCGAGGGCGCCGACTTCGACGTCGAGTCGACCACGGTCGCCGTGGGCGGCCAGCTCGTCTCCGTCCGCGGTCTCGTCACCCGTTACGAGCAGCTTCTGCTGCCGTTCTTCGGCGACCACCAGGCCGAGAACGCGGCGGTCGCGATCGCCGCGGTCGAGACGTTCCTCGGCGGCGGCACGCAGGAGCTGACCGGGAACGTCCTCGAGGAGGGCTTCGCCGCCGCGACCTCGCCGGGCCGCCTCCAGATCGTCGGCCAGTCGCCGCGCACGGTCGTCGATGCGGCGCACAACCCGCACGGCGCGGCCTCCCTCGCCTCCGCGATCGAGCGCTACTTCGACTTCGACCGCGTCACCGCGGTCCTCGGCGTCCTCGCCGAGAAGGACGCGGAGGGCATCCTGCGCGCGCTCCTGCCGGTCGTCGACGAGCTCATCGTCACGACCGCCCCGAGCGAGCGCGGAGTCCCGGCCGAGGAGCTCGCCGCCCTCGCGCGCACCGTGTTCCCCGCGGAGTCGGTCCGCGTCGCCGAGGACCCGGACGGCGCGCTCACCGCAGGCCGCCTCCTCGCCGCCCGGACCGACAAGGGCGCCCTGCTCGTCACCGGGTCGATCACCCTCGTTGGCCGGACGATGACCGTCGCCCGCGACGAGAACTGGCTCGGCGCGTGAGGGCCGGCCGGCCGCGCCGCACCCGGACCGTCCGCGAGAGCCTCGGCTCGATCGTCCTCGGCTTCGAGGCCGTCATCGTCTTCCTCGCGACACTCGTCGCCTTCGGGCTGAAGGCCGCCGACCCGGTGATCGTCCTCGTCGGGGGAGCGGTGGTCTGCCTCGCCCTCGTCGCGACGCTCGGCCTGCTCAACCGGCCGGCCGGCTTCCGGATCGGCTGGGTCCTCCAGTTCGTTATCGTGGCCACCGGTGCCCTGGTCCCGATCATGTTCGTCATCGGCGCGGCGTTCGTCGCCCTGTGGACGTACTGCATGGTCACCGGCACCAAGCTCGACACCCAGAGCCGCCGCGCGGCGGACGGGCCCACCGACCCCACCCCGACCTAAGGAGACCGCCGAACCATGGCCATCCAGGAGACCCTCGTCCTCGTCAAGCCCGACGGAGTCGCCCGCAACCTCACCGGCGAGATCCTCCGCCGCATCGAGGCGAAGGGCTACTCCCTCGTCGACATCAAGCTCGTCGAGGCCGACCGCGAGCTGCTCGCCGCCCACTACGCCGAGCACGAGGGCAAGCCGTTCTACGAGCCCCTCGTCGAGTTCATGGAGAGCGGCCCCATCGTCGCCCTCCGCATCGCCGGTGACCGCGTCATCGAGGGCTTCCGCTCCCTCGCCGGCACGACCGACCCCACCACCGCCGCCCCCGGCACCATCCGCGGCGACCTCGGCCGCGACTGGGGCCTCAAGGTCCAGCAGAACCTGGTGCACGGCTCCGACGGTGTCGAATCCGCGGAGCGCGAGCTCGCGCTCTGGTTCGCCTGAAAGGCGAACCGCCCTGTGCCGTCTTGCGCCGCGGTAATCCGCGACGCCGCAGTCGGCTTTCGTGAATGGCGCGTTCCGCAGAGCGTCGCGCGTTCGGCGACGGGAAAGCGCTGACACGCGCTTTCCCGGATGCGCCTCCGAGGCGGTCGCCCGCGTGCTCAGGTCCTTCGGCGAGAGCTGCCCGAGCGGGCTGGTCCTCTGAGGTGGGGACGGGAGCGCACATGCTGATCGAGTAGCCCGCGCAGCGGGCGTATCGAGATCCACCGTTGTCAGCAGGCTGGTCTGCAGGCTTCCGTCCTGACGACGGTGGGTCTCGATACGCCGCTGCGCGGCTACTCGACCAGCAAGGAACGGCGCGCCCCGCGGCCTGGGACCCCGTGCATGCGGTCGACAATGGGCTGGCCCCCGTGCATGCTGATCGAGTAGCCCGCGGAGCGGGCGTATCGAGATCCTCCGCCTCCCGGGGGCGGCGTCGGGAGTCAACCCGGCAGCGTCAGAGGTAGGACAGCACGTCGAGTCGCACCTGGGCCATCACGGCGATCGCCAGGTAGCAGACGATGGTGATGAACGGCACCCAGCCGTAGGCGGCGCCGGCGAAGCGGCGGACCGCGGCGGGGACCGGGAACACGCCCTCGCGGAGGTTGCGGAGGGTCACCAGCCAGAAGCCGGGGATGACGACGGCCCAGGTGAGCATGCACCAGGGGCAGAGCGTCCCGAGGGCGAAGATGCTCGTCGCGATCAGCCAGCCGACGAAGGCGAGCGCGAAGACGAAGCCGAGGTTGAACAGCGCCCAGAACCAGCGGTCGAAGCGCGCTCCCGCGAGCAGCCCGGCGCCGACGACGATCGGCGCGATCCACGCCGCGACGCCGATCAGCGGGTTCGGGAAGCCGAAGATCGCGCCCTGCGCCGACTTCAGGTTGGCGCTGCACTGCACGAGCAGGCTGAAGTCGCAGCCGAGGGCCTCCGACGATCCGCTGAGCGACGTGAACTTGTCGAGGGTCAGCGTGAACGCGGCGATCCAGCCGATCACGCCGAGCACGATCAGGAGCACCGCGAAGAGGACCGGACGCTGCTGGGTGGGGGCGCTCGGCACCTCGGGATCGCTGGACACCGGGGGATTATGGCACGCGGCGAATCGGCGGCTCTGGGAATGCGTGCGATAATCGGAGCCGTCGGCCCGGAAGATCCCGCACCGACGCGAAGAAGGTTTACCGGGCGAGCACCGGGCCACAGGAGATCGACAGCGTTCCGCGAATGAGCGCGACGCATCTCCACGTGTCGGATAGTCAGTTCCGAGGAGAAGCTGCAACCGGAGTCCTGCGCCACGTGAGCGACGGGACCGGGGGAGCGGAAGGATTCGCGGCGGGCCGAGGCCCGTCGCTCGAGAACAGCATCCGGGTCGACGGCGCGGCGCACGACCCGGCCGAGGAGTGCACCAGGAATGGTGGAAGACAACAGCACGGGCGGATCCGAACCGGACCGCGACGAGCCCCGCAGCGGGGCCAGGAAGATCAGTCGCCTCTTCGGTGGCCGTCGGACGAACCGACGGGCCGGATCGAGCGCATCAGCGACAGGGGAAACGATCATCGACACGAACGACGCCGAGCAGAACGGGTCGGACACCGCCGCCCCGGACACGGCAGCCCAGGACACCGAGCAGACCACCGCGCCGGACGCGAGCGCCGAGTCCGGCGAGACGGAAGGGCCGGCCTCGACCGGCGCCGCCTTCTTCACCGCCGGCCCGGAGTCGCCGGCCGACGCCGAGCAGGCCGCGACGGAGGAGTCCGCTCCCCGCCGCCCGCCGCTGCCGAGCACGTCGCTGCTCTTCCAGGCGCCGATCCTGCCGGACTACGTCCAGCTGACCCCGCTCCCGCCCCGCGGCGCGCCGCTCGGCGTCCGCGAGGAGCGCGACGAGCCGGAGGAGGAGCAGGGCTCCGTCCGCCGCCGCTCGCGCCGCCGCAGCGGCGAGAGCGACCGCGGAGGCTCCGACGACCCCGAGAACACCGTCGTCCGGGTCCGTCAGCCGCGCGAGCAGCGCGAGCCCCGCGAGGCGCGCGAGCCGGAGCTCATCACCGAGCCGCAGCGCATCAAGGGCTCGACCCGCCTCGAGGCCAAGAAGCAGCGCCGCCGCGACGGCCGCGACGCCGGCCGCCGCCGCACGGTCGTCACCGAGTCCGAGTTCCTCGCCCGCCGGGAGGCCGTCGACCGCGTCATGGTCGTCCGCTCGAAGGAGGACAGCATCCGCATCGGCGTGCTCGAGGACGGCGTCCTCGCCGAGCACTACGTCGCCCGCTCGCAGGAGGCGTCGCTGATCGGCAACGTCTACCTCGGCCGCGTGCAGAACGTCCTGCCCAGCATGGAGGCGGCCTTCGTCGACATCGGGCGCGGCCGCAACGCCGTGCTCTACTCCGGTGAGGTCGACTGGGACGCGGCGAACAACGCCGGCGGCCCGCGCCGCATCGAGCTCGCGCTCAAGCCCGGCGACCGCGTGCTCGTCCAGGTCACCAAGGACCCGGTCGGCCACAAGGGCGCCCGCCTCACCAGCCAGATCTCGCTCCCGGGCCGCTACCTCGTCTACGTGCCCAACGGCTCGATGAACGGCATCTCCCGCAAGCTCCCGGACACCGAGCGCGCGCGCCTCAAGAAGATCCTCAAGGAGGTCCTCCCCGAGAACGTGGGCGTCATCGTCCGCACCGCCGCCGAGGGCGCTACGGAGGAGCAGCTCACGGTCGACGTCGAGCGCCTCACCGCGCAGTGGACCGCGCTCAGCACCAAGGCCGCGACCGGCCAGGCGCCGGCGCTGCTGCACAGCGAGCCCGACCTGCTGATCAAGATCGTCCGCGACGTCTTCAACGAGGACTTCGAGAAGATGGTGATCGCCGGCGACGACGCCCGCGAGACCATCGAGCTCTACCTCAGCCAGGTCGCCCCCGACCTGCTCGAGCGGGTGCAGGTCTACTCGGGCGAGCAGGACGCGTTCGACGAGTTCCGCATCACCGAGCAGATCGAGAAGGCCCTCGAGCGCAAGGTCTGGCTGCCCAGCGGCGGCTCGCTCGTGATCGACCGCACCGAGGCCATGACGGTCGTCGACGTGAACACCGGCAAGTTCGTCGGCTCCGGCGGCAATCTCGAGGAGACGGTCACCAAGAACAACCTCGAGGCAGCGGAGGAGATCGTCCGCCAGCTCCGGCTGCGCGACATCGGCGGCATCATCGTCGTCGACTTCATCGACATGGTGCTCGAGTCCAACCGCGATCTCGTGCTCCGGCGCCTGGTCGAGTGCCTGAGCCGCGACCGGACGAAGCACCAGGTCGCCGAGGTCACCTCGCTCGGCCTCGTGCAGATGACCCGCAAGAAGCTCGGCCTCGGCCTCCTCGAGACCTTCAGCGAGAACTGCGAGGTCTGCGCGGGCCGCGGCGTCATCGTCCAGCACGACCCGGTGGTCAAGCACCGCTCGACCGCTGCTCCGCAGCAGGAGCGCCGCCGCGGCGGCAAGCCGGCCGGCGAGCAGCCCTCGAACGGCCGCAACGGCTCGGCCGGTCAGAACGGCTACAGCGCCCAGAACGGCGCCGGCGCGCAGAACGGCTCCAAGCCGGTCAGCACCCATGCCATCACCGACGACGCCAAGAACGCGCTCGCGCAGATCGCGGCGAGCACGATCCACCCGGCCGCCGTCCGGCACGCCGCGGAGGAGGCCGTCGCCCTCGTCGACGAGGCCACGACCACCGCGGAGACGCAGCCGGCCGAGCAGCAGGCCGACCCGTCCGCCGAGCAGTCGGGCGAGCAGTCCGCGGAGCGTCAGGGCGAGTCGTCCGGCCGCCGCGAGCGTCCCGCCCGGGGCGAGCGCCGTCGCCGGGGCCGCGACCGCGAGCCGCGCCAGGAGACGCCGGAGTCCGGCGAGCAGCAGGAGTCCGCTCCCGCCGCCCGCGAGACGGCCCAGGAGCCCGCGGCGCAGGAGCCCGCGGCTCAGCCCGTCGCGGCCGAGGCCCCTGCGGCCCAGGCCCCGGTGGTCCCGATCCTCGACATCCCGATCCCGCCCGCTCCGGTCGTGACCGAGCGCCGGGTGCCCAGCGCCGTCGCCGAGCACCTGCTCGACTCCGTCCTGGACGCGCTGCCCGCACCCAAGCAGCCCGGCCAGGGCCGCGCCAAGAGCCGTCGCGTCACCACGGCGGCGCTCACCGGGATCGCGGTCGTGCCCGAGCAGACGCCGCGCCGCGCGCAGTAGCGCGACCAGCGACGATCAGTGGGGCCCGGTGCCCGGCGAGAGCCGGCGCCGGGCCCTCTCCGCGTCCCGGTCCCGGCCCTTCACGCGCAGGCCGCTGTCGCGGAGCCGCTCGACCAGCTCCCGGCTGCCCACGGGCACGGCGCCCGCCGCGAGCAGCTCCTCGCGACGCGCGGCGGGCACGTCGTAGTGATCGAGGTCGAAGCCGCGCTCGGGCAGCCCGACGAGGCGCGCGAAGGCGTGCAGCTCCTCCAGGGAGGAGTCGCTGACGAGGTGGGCCCAGAGCGTGTCGTGGGCGGGCCAGCGCGCCGCGTCGAGGAGGATCGCCATCCGTCGATCGTAGGCGGCGCGCCTGCCCGATCCGCGGCAAGGCCTGCACTATCGTGACGGGGTCGTCGGTCGAGCGGCACCCCCTCCGGGGCGGTGCGCGTTTGACCGGGGAGCACGGATCCCGTACTCTTGACCGTTGGTGTGGCGCGATCCATGTGCTCACGCAGATTTCCGTTGCCGCTCGGTCCCTCACGGGATGCGAGCCGCGGTGCCGGTCCCCTCGTCCCGTACGAGAGACGGGTACGACCGGGAAGACCGGGGTACGACCCCGTCCTTACAAGCCCCGGACAGCGCTCACGCGCCGTCCAGATGAGAAAACAGGTACGAGAAGTGGTTTACGCAGTTGTGCGCGCCGGTGGCCGGCAGGAGAAGGTCGAGGTCGGCACCATCGTGACGATGGACCGCATCAAGGCCGACGAGAACGGCACCGTGCAGCTGGCTGCCGTGCTCCTCGTCGACGGGGACTCCATCACCTCGGACGCCGCGGCGCTCGAGAAGGTGTCGGTCACGGCCGAGGTGCTCGAGGAGCTCCGCGGTCCGAAGATCATCATCCAGAAGTTCAAGAACAAGACCGGGTACAAGAAGCGCCAGGGGCACCGTCAGGACCTCACGCGCGTCAAGGTCACGGGCATCAAGTAACACCCACACTTCGCTGATCTGCGGCGGGAGCCATCGCTCCGCAGAGCATCAGCACGGGGCTGCGGCCCCCCGGTCTCGAGGAGATGAGAAATGGCACACAAGAAGGGCGCAAGCTCCACCCGCAACGGTCGCGACTCGAACGCGCAGCGTCTCGGCGTGAAGCGCTTCGGCGGTCAGGTCGTCAGCGCGGGCGAGATCATCGTCCGCCAGCGCGGCACCCACTTCCACCCCGGCGTCAACGTCGGTCGTGGCGGCGACGACACCCTGTTCGCCCTCTCGGCCGGTGCGGTCGAGTTCGGCCAGAAGGGCGGCCGCAAGGTCGTCAACATCGTGGTGGCCGCCGCTTAGGCAGCTCTCCTCGGCCGAGCAGGCACAGGACGCAAGGGGCGGGCTTCGGCTCGCCCCTTGCGCGTTGCTGCGGCATCCTCACCGCGAGCCCCGTGCTCGTGAGCGCCGCGCACCTCGGCACCCGGCGTCGGACACTCCGACGCTCCCACCTCCCCATCGGACGGAACACACCATGGTCACCTTCGTCGACAACGTCACGCTGCACCTGCGCGCCGGGCACGGCGGCAACGGCTGCGTCTCCGTCCGCCGCGAGAAGTTCAAGCCGCTGGCCGGCCCAGACGGCGGCAACGGCGGTCACGGCGGCGACATCGTCCTCGTCGCCGATGCGCAGACCACCACGCTGCTCGCCTTCCACCGGCACCCGCACCGCTCCTCGGCCAACGGCGGCCCCGGGATGGGCGACCACCGCGCCGGCGGCAACGGCGACCTCCTCGAGCTGATGGTCCCGGTCGGGACCGTCGTCAAGTCGCCCACGGGCGAGGAGCTGCTCGACATGGACGAGCCGGGGCTCCGCTTCGTCATCGCCCCCGGCGGCCAGGGCGGCCTCGGCAACGCCTCGCTGGCGACCACCAAGCGCAAGGCCCCCGGGTTCGCGCTGCTCGGCACTCCCGGCTGGGAGGGCGACGTCGTCCTCGAGCTGAAGACCGTCGCCGACGTCGCGCTCGTGGGCTTCCCCTCGGCCGGCAAGTCCAGCCTCGTCGCGGCCATCTCGGCGGCGAAGCCGAAGATCGCCGACTACCCGTTCACCACCCTCGCCCCCAACCTCGGCGTCGTCCAGGCGGGGGAGTCGCGCTACACCGTCGCCGACGTCCCCGGCCTGATCGAGGGTGCGAGCGAGGGCAAGGGCCTGGGCCTGGAGTTCCTCCGCCACGTCGAGCGCTGCACCGCTCTCGTGCACGTGCTCGACTGCGCCACGCTCGAGCCGGGCCGCGACCCGCTGACCGACCTCGACATCATCCTCGGCGAGCTGGCCGCGTACCCGGTCGGCGACGGCCAGGTGCCGCTTCTCGAGCGCCCGCAGCTGATCGCTTTGAACAAGGTCGACGTGCCGGAGGCCCAGGAGCTCGCCGACTTCGTGCGCGCCGACCTCGAGGCCCGCGGCTACCGCGTCTTCGAGATCTCGACCGTTTCCCACTCGGGACTGCGCCAGCTGACCTTCGCCCTCGGCGAGATCGTCGAGCAGCACCGTCTCGCCCTCGCGGCCGAGCCCAAGGTCGAGCGGATCACCATCCGCCCGCGCGCCGTCGACGAGAAGGACTACGAGATCCGCGTCGAGGGCGGCTCCTACGGCAACGTCTACCGCGTGCTCGGCACCAAGCCGCAGCGCTGGGTCGCGCAGACCGACTTCACCAACGACGAGGCCGTCGGCTTCCTCGCCGACCGCCTCGCGAAGCTGGGCGTCGAGAACGGCCTCTTCTCGGCCGGGGCCGTCGCCGGCTCCACCGTCGTCATCGGCCCGGGCGACGGCGTCGTCTTCGACTGGGAGCCCACGCTCACCTCGACGGCGGAGCTGATCACCGCCCCGCGCGGCACCGACCTCCGCCTCGAGGAGAACAACCGCAAGACCCGCGCCGAGCGTCGCGACAACTACCTCGAGCGGATGGACGCCAAGGCGGCCGCCCGCGCCGAGCTCGACCGCGAGCGCCAGGGCGGCGTCTGGCGCGTCTCCGACGAGGACGACCTGGTGGGCGACGCCGAGGAGGTCTGACTCCTCGGCACCGCCCTCGGCGAGGCGCCGTCGGCGAATACACTGGCCGGATGCCGCAGACGACCCTCGACAGCTCCGTCCTGACCGAGCGGTTCGCCGCCTCCCGCACGGCCTCGCGGTCCCTGCGCAGCGCGACGACCGACCTCAAGAACCGCGCCCTGCTCGCGATCGCCGACGCCGTCCGCGGATCCGTCGAGCGGGTCGTCCCGGCGAACGGGCTCGACCTCGCGAACGGCCGGGAGAACGGCATGAGCGCCGGGCTGCAGGACCGTCTCCGTCTCGACGAGGCGCGCCTCGGCTCGCTCGCCGACGCCGTGGTCGCGGTCGCCGGTCTCGTCGACCCGGTCGGCCAGACGGTCCGAGGCTCGAACCTGCCCAACGGCGCCTCGCTCACCCAGGTGCGCGTGCCCTTCGGCGTCGTCGGCGCCATCTACGAGGCGCGCCCCAACGTCACGATCGACATCGCCGCCCTCGCCCTCAAGAGCGGCAACGCGGTGATCCTGCGCGGTGGCAGCGCGGCCGAGAACACCAACCGGGTCCTCGTCGAGCTGCTGCAGGAGGCGGTCGCCTCGGTCGGCCTGCCCGCGGAGCTGATCCAGACGGTGGACGACTTCGGGCGCGAGGGCGCGAAGGCGCTGATGCGCGCCCGCGGCTACGTCGACGTCCTGGTGCCCCGCGGCAGCGCCGGCCTCATCGAGTCCGTCGTGACCGAGTCGACCGTCCCGGTGATCGAGACGGGCGCCGGAGTGGTGCACGTCTTCCTCGACGCCAGCGCCGACGAGCAGTGGGCCGTCGACATCGTGCACAACGCCAAGACCCAGCGCCCGAGCACCTGCAACGCTCTCGAGACGCTGCTCGTGCACCGGGACGCCGCCGAGCGGCTCCTGCCGCCCGTCCTCGGCCGCCTCGCCGCCGCCGGAGTGACCGTGCACGGCGACGAGCGGGTCCGCGCGATCGTCGCCGATGCGGTGCCCGCCAGCGAGGAGGACTGGACGGCCGAGTACTACTCGCTCGACATCGCGGTCGCCGTCGTCGACGATCTCGACGCGGCGATGGACCACATCGCCCGCTACTCCACCCGCCACACCGAGTCGATCGTCACGAACGACCTGCGCAGCGCCGAGCGCTTCCTCGCCGAGGTCGACTCCGCGGTGGTGATGGTGAACGCCTCCACCCGCTTCACCGACGGCGGCGAGTTCGGCTTCGGAGCGGAGGTCGGCATCTCGACGCAGAAGCTGCACGCCCGCGGCCCGATGGGACTGCCCGAGCTGACGAGCACGAAGTGGCTGCTGCGCGGGTCCGGTCAGGTCCGCTCCTAGCGCCGCACCCGGCTCGCGGCGGTGTCCGGGTAGACTCGACGACGCCCTGAGTGGGCGATCCCGATTCCAAGGAGCACCGCATGTCCCTCGTGACGACCGTCCTCGCTGAAGCAGCGCACACCGAGCTGCCGATGCCGACCATCGTCTACGGGCTGATCGCCGTCGTCGCCTTCACCGCGCTCGGCTTCGTCACGTGGAGCTACCGCGACGTCGCCAACCGCCACTCGCACAAGACCGGTGCCGGCTCCCACGACTCCCACGGCCACGGCCACTAGTCCGGCGGCCCTGCGATCGTGACGTCCGCCGCGAGCGGAGACCCGCGGCGTCCGCGCATCGGCGTGATGGGTGGCACCTTCGACCCGATCCACCACGGGCACCTCGTCGCCGCCTCCGAGGTGGCGCAGTCCTTCGACCTCGACGAGGTCGTCTTCGTGCCGACCGGCCGGCCGTGGCACAAGAAGACGGTCACGCCGCCGGAGCACCGCTATCTGATGACGGTCATCGCGACCGCGTCCAACCCGCGCTTCACCGTCAGCCGCGTCGACATCGACCGCATCGGCACGACGTACACGATCGACACGCTCCGCGACATCCACCTCGCGCACCCCGACGCCGAGCTGTTCTTCATCACGGGAGCCGACGCCGTCGAGCAGATCCTGAGCTGGAAGGACTACGACGAGCTCTGGGAGCTGGCGCACTTCGTCGCCGTCAGCCGGCCGGGTCACGCGCTGTCCGTTTCGGGATTGCCGGCTCAGGACGTATCCTTGTTGGAAATTCCGGCGCTAGCGATTTCCTCGACGGACTGTCGGAGCCGCGTGAACCGGGGTGATCCGGTCTGGTATCTGGTTCCCGACGGTGTCGTCCAGTACATCTCGAAGCACCACCTGTATCGGAGCACGCCATGACAGTTCAGCACGAGGGCGCGCCGCTCACCCGGCGCGAGATCCGCGAGCGCGAGCGAGCCGCGGCCGGCGCCGCGCCCGCCGCCGCACCGACGACCTCCCGCCGCGCCGCGACCGCGTCCGTCACCGCCGCGGGCGAGATGCCCGTCCTCACCGCGACCCAGGCTCTGCGCGTCCCCGTCGTCGCGCCGACTCCTGCCGCCGAGCCCGAGCTGAGCACCTCCGCCATCGAGGTCGTGCTGCCCGAGGGCGTCGACCGCAGCACGCTCACCCGCCGCGAGCTCCGCGCGCTGCTCGCCCAGCAGCAGGCGGAGCAGGTCGCTGCGACCCCTGAGGCCGCGCCCGTCGACGCCGCGCAGGAGTCGGCGAAGGCCGAGCCTGACGCCGTCGCGGAGGCGACCGCCGCCGAGGCGTCCGCTCCCGAGGCGTCCGACGTCGAGCAGCCGGCCGACGAGTCCGAGCAGTCGAACGACGAGCCCGAGCAGCCCAAGCTCAACACCGCCCTCTTCGCCACCGTCGGCACGCTCGACATCGCGGACGAGAAGGCCACAGAGATCACCGGCAGCTTCCACCCGCCGATCGAGCACCTGGCCATCACCGACGAGCTCGACAGCAAGTCCAAGGAGGAGGTCGACGCCTCCTTCGACTCCCTCATCGCGAGCGGAGTCGCCGCGACGGGCGCCGTCACCACGACGAACGCCCTGATCCTGCCGACCGCGGGCGACGCGTCTCCGGTCCGCACGGACACGGGGGAGGTGCTCGTCACGGGCTCCTTCGACCTGCCGCGCAGCCTCGGCTCCACCGGTCAGCACCCCAACCTCTACGACTCGCCCGATGTCGACCGCTACGTCGACCGCATCGACCGCGAGCAGCCCGCCTCCGACTCGGAGCCCGTCCGGGCGTCGAGCGCCGTCTCCACGCACGCCGCGGGCACCGCGATGATCGCCCCGCAGAAGCGCCGCGCCGTCAGCGTCCCCGTCGTGCTGGCCATCACCGCCGCCGTGCTGCTGGTCGCCTCGATCGCGCTGTTCATCGGCGGCTTCGTCCTCAACATCTTCTGATCCACCACCGACACTGAAGGCTTCATGACTGCGACCGCTTCCGCCCGCGCCCTGCTCGACCTCGCGGCCACCGCCGCCGACTCCAAGGGCGGGGAGGACCTCGTCGCACTCGACGTCTCGGGACCGCTGCCGCTCGTCGACATCTTCTTCCTGGTGACGGGGCGCTCCGAGCGCAACGTCGTCGCCATCGCCAACGAGGTGGAGGACCGCCTCAACGAGTCCGGAGCCAAGCTCCTGCGCCGCGAGGGCCGCGCCGAGGGACGCTGGATCCTGCTCGACTTCGGCGACCTCGTCGTCCACGTCTTCCACGAGGAGGACCGGATGTACTACTCGCTGGAGCGCCTCTGGAAGGACTGCCCCGTGGTCCCGATCACGCTGGCGAACGCCGTTCCCGCCGACTCCGCGGCCTCCTCGAACTGAGGAACACGCCCGGCGTCGCCGCTCGATTTCACTCCACGCGCTTCGTGTTGTAGTTTATTCGAGTTGCTTCCGCCGGGCGGAGGAGCGGGCCGCAAGGCCGGTACCTCGAGTCCGAGAAGCGCACCAAGGGTCCGTGGCGCAGCTGGTAGCGCACCTGCATGGCATGCAGGGGGTCAGGGGTTCGAATCCCCTCGGATCCACCGCAAGGCAGAGAGCCCCGCACTTCTCCGGAAGCGCGGGGCTTCTCTCGTCTCCGGACGGCGCGCGAGCGGTATCGGCTGGCGCTGGAGAGCTGAGTGCTCCGCCAGAATGGCGGGATGCCGACTCCGACCGCGCCGCGCGGCCTCATCACCCAGTTCTCGATCGTCGACGCGCTGCTGGCCGGTCTGTTCGACGGGGTCGTGACGCGCGCCGAGGCCGACGAGGCCGGCGACTTCGGATTGGGCTGCGGCGACCACATGGAGGGCGAGCTGGTCGTGCTCGACGGCGTGCACCGGCTGTTCCGCGGCGACGGCTCGGTCGTCGTCCTCGAGCCGGAGGACACGATCGCGTTCGCCGAGCTGGCGCGGTTCGCTCCGGACAGCACGGAGACGGTCGAGGCGGTGCCGTCGCTCGACGCCCTGCTGACGGCGGTGCGGCGGACGGTGCCGAGCCCGAACGTGTTCGTCGGCGTCCGGCTCCGCGGCCGCATCGGGCACCTGACGCTGCGGCAGCCGATCGCCCAGGTGAAGCCGTACCTCCGCCTGGCGGACGCGATGCGCGACCAGCGCGAGGTGCACCTGAGCGATGTCGAGGGCACGATCGTCGGCTTCTACGGCCCCAAGCCGTTCCAGGGGATCAGCGTCGCCGGGCTGCACACCCACTTCGTCGACTCGAGCGGCTCCGTCGGCGGCCACGTCCTCGCAGCGTCCGGGCTGAGCGGCGAGCTGGCGGTCGAGCAGTACGCCGGGCTCACCGTGCGCCTCCCGGAGTCGGAGGACTTCCTCGCCGCGGACCTCGACGACGAGGTCGGCAGCTCCGACGCCGCCATCCGCGCCGTCGAGACCGACCACGCGCACTGAGGCGCACTCCGGCGGGGGAGCGGCGGCCCTACCCTGGACGCATGCCCACGCTGCGCGACGTCCACGCCGTCATCGACCGTCTCTGGCCCGAGGGGGCCGCGGAGGACTGGGACGCTCCCGGTCTCGTCACCGGTGACCCGGCTGCGCAGGTCGAGCGGATCCTCCTCGCGGTCGACGTCGTCGCCGACACCGTCTCCGAGGCCGCCGACGGCGGCTACCAGCTCCTCCTGGCCCACCACCCGCTCCTGCTCCGCGGGGTCACCTCGATCGCGGAGGACGGCTACAAGGGCCGCCTGCTCGCCGAGCTGATCCGGCACGGCTGCGCCCTCGTCTCCGCGCACACCAACGCGGACATCGTGGCGGACGGCGTCTCCGACGTGATCGCGACGCGGCTCGGGCTCACCGGCACGACGCCGCTGGTCCCCGGCGAGGACCCGTCGGTCGGCCTCGGCCGCGTCGGCGACCTCGCCGAGGAGGTCACGCTCGGCCGTCTGGCCCGCGCCGTGGCCGAGCTGCTGCCCGCGACCGCCGGGGGAGTCCGTGCCGCCGGCGACTACGAGGCGCCCGTCCGTCGGGTCTCGCTCTGCGGCGGAGCCGGGGACTCCCTCCTCGACAGCCCTGCGGTCCGCACGAGCGACGTCTACATCACGGCCGACCTCCGGCACCACCCGGCGTCGGAGGCGCGCGAGAAGGCCCGCCACGGCACCGGACCGGCGCTCCTCGACGTCTCGCACTGGGCGAGCGAGTGGCTCTGGCTCGACGTCGCCGCCGAGGCCCTGCGCACCGCGCTGCCGGGGGTCGTCGTCGACGTCAGCGAGACCCGCACCGACCCCTGGGATTTCGCCATCGTCCACTGACGCTCCGCGAGCGCGCGAGAATGGAGCCGGCACGCCCACCCTCCGTGCCGGGAACGAGGACCGCGACGTGATTGCCAGCCCCGCCGACCAGCGAGAGCTCCTGACTCTGCAGAGTCTCGACACGAGGGGCAACCAGCTCCGTCACGCCGTCGCCACCCTGCCGCAGATCGCGGCGATCAAGGCGATGCAGACCCGCGACAACGAGACCCGCCGCACCCTCGCGGAGCGCAACGGCCGCCTGGAGGACGCCCGCACCGAGCTCGGCCGCATCGAGTCCGACGTCGAGGTCGTCGACAAGCGCCTCGCCCGCGACCGCGACCGGCTCCAGACCGCGTCGTCCGCGAAGGACATCGCCGCGCTCGAGGGCGAGATCACCTCGCTGGTCAAGCGCCGCGGCGACCTCGAGGACATCGAGCTGACGCTGATGGAGCGGATCGAGGGCATCGAGGCCGAGGTCGCCGCCGCCCAGGCCGAGCGCGACGAGGTCGTCGCCGGCATCGCGACCCTCGCCGAGGAGCGCGACGCCCAGGCCGAGAAGCTCGCCGGCAAGCAGGAGGCGCTCGCCCGCGACCGCGCCTCGCTCGTCGAGAAGATCCCGGCCGACCTGGTGGAGCTCTACGAGAAGCAGCGCGCCCGCTACGGCGTCGGCGCTGCGCTCCTGCGCGGCAAGGTGTCGGAGGGGAGCGGCGTCGCCCTCACCGAGTCCGACCTCGCCTGGATCCGCACCACCGCGCCCGACCAGGTCGTGCTCTGCCCCGACAGCGGCTGCATCCTCGTCCGCGGCGACGAGTCGACGCTCGCCTGACCCGGCCCGTACACTGGTTCCGCGAACGGGCCGGCAAGACGGTCGCGTCGCCGGGGTGAGAGCCCCGGCGCCGAGGAACGTCCGGGCTCCGCAGAGCAGGGCGGTGGGTAACACCCACCCGGGGCGACCCGCGAGACAGTGCCACAGAGAACAGACCGCCACGGGCCCCGGCCCGCGGTAAGGGTGAAACGGTGGTGTAAGAGACCACCAGGGGCCGGAGTGATCCGGTCCGCTCGGTAAACCTCGCCCGGAGCAAGGTCAGACAGAGGACGATGCGGCTGCTCGTCGGGTCCTCGGGTAGACCGCTGGAGGGTCACGGCGACGTGCCCCCGAGAGAGATGGCCGTCCAGCGCCCGCCGAGAGGCGCGGCGTGAACAGAACCCGGCGTATCAGCCTGCCCCTTCGCCCCGAAATGCCCCGCTTCGCGGGGCATTTCGTGTCTCGGGGCAGGCTGGTGCTTGTTACCGCGGCGGTCCCCGCCCGCCGCGGCGCGGTCGGCTCGAGCGGAGGGTCGCGTTCCGCAGAGCGTCCCGCGTCCGGCTCCGGAGAAACGCTGGCACGCGTTTCTCCGGCTCGCCTCGGCCCTGCTTCCGCATGCTCCTGAAGAGCGCCGTCCGCCCGTGCATGCTGATCGAGTAGCCCTCGGAGAGGGCGTATCGAGATCCCGCCCTGCTGGACGAGTGCCTGGGACCGCCGTTCGGTGACGTCGGTCTCGATACGCCGCTGCGCGGCTACTCGACCAGCAAGAGGGAGGCGGGCCCGTCCGGGCAGGAGGGGCGCCACGTCAGTCGCGCAAAAGGTTCGCCGCTATCATGCTGATCGAGTAGCCCTCGGAGAGGGCGTATCGAGATCCCGCCCTGCTGGACGCGGGCGTGAGGCTGCCGTTCGGTGACGTGGGTCTCGATACGCCGCTGCGCGGCTACTCGACCAGCATGGAGGGGGCGGGCCTCAGAGGCGCCGACCCTGCAGACCGCCCTCGCGCAGCGAGGCTCACCGGCGAAACGCGTGCCAGCGTTTCGTCGTAGCCGAAGGCGAGACGCCCTGCGGAACGCGGCCACCTGTCGGGGCCGACGCCGCCGCGGCGGGCGGTGACCGCCGCGGAAGGAGGTACCGCCTCAGCGGCGCACGCCGCCGCCTGCCAGGGCCGCGGCGCCGAGGATGCCCGCGTTGTTCCGCAGGGCGGCCGGGACGATCGGGGTGCGCAGGTCGAGCAGGGGCAGGAACTCCTCGTGGTGCTTCGAGATGCCGCCGCCGACGATGATCAGGTCCGGCCAGAGGAGCGCCTCGAGGTGGGAGTAGTAGCGCTGCAGGCGCTTGGCCCAGTGCTTGTAGTCGAGGTCGTCCCGCTCCTTCGCGGCGAAGGACGCCTTCTTCTCGTAGTCGCCGCCGTGGATCTCGAGGTGGCCGAGCTCGGCGTTGGGGATGAGGACGCCGTCGTAGATCTGCGCGGTGCCGATGCCGGTGCCGAGCGTGGTCATCAGGACCAGGCCCTTCTTGTCCTTCGCCGCGCCGAAGCGCGACTCGGCGTAGCCGGCGGCATCGGCGTCGTTCACGAAGAAGATGTCGCGGCCGATGGCGTCCTCGAACAGCTTCTCGGCCTCGAGGCCGATCCACTCGTCCGAGACGTTCGCGGCGGACATGGTGCGCCCGTGCACCACGGCGGCCGGGAAGCAGATCCCCACCGGGGTGTCGGCCGGTGCGTCCGGGAGCATGCCCAGGATCTGCTGCACCGTGGCGACGATGTCCTTCGGGCGGCCGCCCTCGGGGGTGGCGACCTTCATCCGGTCGCTCAGGAGGGCGCCCTCGCCGAGGTCGACGTACGCCCCCTTGATGCCGGTCCCTCCGATGTCGATTCCGATCGCGGTCGCAGCAGCAGTCATACCGGCCATGCTAGCGAGGCGCGAGGGGGAGCGACCGGCGACCGGCCCCGGCGTAGGATCGCGACATGTCTGACGGTGATGCGAACTCCTGGTGGTACAACCTCAAGTCCGGCGCGGTGGAGCAGGGCTTCCAGTCCCCGTCCGTCGACCGCGCGGGCCCCTACTCGTCCCGCGAGGAGGCGTCGCACGCCCTCGAGAAGATGCGCGAGAACACCCGCCGCTGGGACGAGGAGGACGCGGAGGATCGCTGATCCCGCGCTGAACCGGGTCGCGCCCCGCTACTCGTAGCTGTGCTCGGCTCCGGGGTACGCGCCGGCCTCGACGTCCTCGCGGAACGCGGTCACCGCGCCGGTGAGGACACCGCGCAGGTCGGCGTACTGCTTGACGAAGCGCGGCACGCGGCCGGTGGTCAGCCCGGCGAAGTCGGTCCACACGAGCAGCTGACCGTCCACGTGCGGGCCGGCACCGACGCCGATCGTCGGGATGCTGAGCTCCTCGGTGACCCGGCGGGCGGCCTCGCTCGGCACCATCTCGAGCACGACGGCGAACGCGCCGGCGTCCTGGACGGCGCGGGCGTCGGCGAGCAGCTGCTCGATCCCCTCGCCGCGGCCCTGGATCATGTGCCCGCCGAGGCCGTGCTCGCTCTGCGGGGTGAAGCCGATGTGCGCCATCACCGGGATGCCGGCCTCGACGATCCGCCGGATCTGCTCCGCGGAGCGGACGCCGCCCTCGAGCTTCACGGCGTGCGCGTGCGTCTCCTTCATGAAGCGGAAGGCGGTGTGCAGCGCGTCGTCCGGGCCCGACTCGTAGGAGCCGAAGGGCAGGTCGGCGACGACGAACGCGCGCTCGACGGCGCCCGCGACGGCCCGGGCCAGCGGGATCAGCTCGTCCACCGTGACCGGCAGGGTCGTGTCGTAGCCGAGCACGGTGTTGCCGGCGGAGTCGCCCACGAGCAGGAAGTCGATGCCCGCCTGGTCGAAGATGCGGGCCGTGAGCACGTCGTAGCTGGTGAGCCCGGTGATCCGCACCCCCGAGTCCTTCGCGGTCTGGAAGTGCCGGGTTCTCACGCGTTTCACGGGCTGCGCTGACATGCGGTCGAGTCTATCGGCGCCCCGTCGGGGCTCCGCGGGGAACGGCCGGGCGCCCAGCAGGGGAGGGGCGGAGCCACTAGCCTGGGAGCGAAACAGGAAGGGCCTTGATGGACAAGCAACGGGACTTCGTTCTTCGCACCATTGAAGAGCGAGGGATCAAATTCGTTCGCCTCTGGTTCACGGACGTCGTCGGCACGCTCAAGTCGGTCGCGATCGCGCCGGCCGAGGTCGAGGGGGCGTTCGCCGAGGGTCTCGGCTTCGACGGCTCCGCGATCGAGGGACTCACCCGCTCGTTCGAGGCCGACGTCCTCGCGCACCCGGATCCGTCGACCTTCCAGATCCTGCCGTGGCGCGGCGAGATCGATCCGACGGCGCGGATGTTCTGCGACATCACCACGCCGGACGGCCAGCCCGCCGTCGCCGACCCGCGGAACGTGCTCAAGCGCACGCTCGCGAAGGCGGCCGAGCGCGGCTTCACGTTCTACACGCACCCCGAGATCGAGTTCTACCTGCTGAAGTCGTCGACCTTCGGCGCGGAGGGGCCCGAGCCCGTCGACTCCGCTGGCTACTTCGACAACGTCCCCGGCGGCACGGCGCACGACTTCCGCCGCCGCTCGGTCCGGATGCTCGAGGACCTCGGCATCTCGGTCGAGTTCAGCCACCACGAGGCGGGCCCCGGCCAGAACGAGATCGACCTCCGCTACGCGGACGCGCTGACCACGGCCGACAACATCATGACCTTCCGAACGGTCATCAAGGAGGTGGCGATCGAGCAGGGCGTCTACGCGACCTTCATGCCCAAGCCGCTCTCCGGCCACCCCGGCTCGGGCATGCACACGCACCTCTCGCTCTTCGAGGGCGACATGAACGTGTTCTACGAGCAGGGCGCGCAGTACCAGCTGTCCAAGCTCGGCCGCCAGTTCATCGCCGGGCTGCTCAAGCACGCGCCCGAGATCACCGCGGTGACGAACCAGTTCGTCAACTCGTACAAGCGGCTCTGGGGCGGCGACGAGGCGCCGAGCTACGTGTCGTGGGGCCACAACAACCGCTCCGCGCTCGTCCGCGTGCCGCTGTACAAGCCCAACAAGGGCCAGTCCTCGCGCATCGAGTACCGCGCGCTCGACTCGGCCGCGAACCCCTACCTCGCCTACTCGCTGCTGCTGGCCGCGGGACTCAAGGGCATCGAGGAGGGCTACGAGCTCCCCGCCGAGGCCGAGGACAACGTCTGGACGCTGTCGGACGCCGAGCGCCGTGCCCTGGGCTACAGCCCGCTGCCGGCGAGCCTCGACCGCGCGATCTCGCTGATGGAGGAGTCGGAGCTCGTCGCCGAGACCCTCGGCGAGCAGGTGTTCAACTTCGTGCTGCTCAACAAGCGGAAGGACTGGGCCGAGTACCGCGCCCAGGTCACCCCGTACGAGCTGCGCAGCAACCTCGAGATGCTCTGACCCCTCGCGCCATGCCCCGCGAACGCACGCTGAGCGAGGTCGCCCGCCTCGGTTTCGCCGCACTCGGCGAGACCGGGGCGCGGCTCGCCGAGGCGGAGGAGCTCGCGGGCCGCTCGCTTGAGTCGGTGGTGCCGGCCTTCGCGACGGTGGCCGATCCCGACGCGGCGCTCGGCGCGCTGCTCGATCTGCTGCGCATTCACCGCGGCCGGATGGATGCGGTGCTCGCGGACGACGCCGCGATCACGCGGCTGCTGCTCGTCCTGGGGGCGTCCTCCGGTCTCGCGGACTTCCTGCAGCGCCGGCCCGACGAGCTCGCCGGCTTCCTCGACCCCGTCCGGGTCCTTCCTGGTCGCGGCGAGCTCAAGCAGGAGCTGCTCGACTCGGTCGGCGCCGTCGACGGTGTCGCGGCGCTGCACGAGGAGGACGGCTGGACGGCCCTGCGGGTCCGCTACCGCCGACTGCTCACCCGCGTCGTCGTGCACGATCTCGGCCAGGCGGATCCCGTCGCGGCGATCGATCGCGTCGCCCGGACCCTCGCCGACCTCGCGGGGGCGGCACTGGAGGCGTCGCTCGCCGTGGCGCGCGCCGACCTGATCGCGGGCTCCGGACCCGGTCGCTTCTCTCGCGAGGAGGTCGTGGCGACCCGCTTCGCCGTCATCGGGATGGGCAAGGCCGGCGCCTCCGAGCTCAACTACGTCAGCGACGTCGACGTCATCTTCGTGGCCGAGGGCGACCCCGAGCGCGGCCTCTCGAACGCCCGCGCGATCGACATCGCGACTCGGCTCGCCGTCCTGCTGATGCGCGGCACCTCCGCGCTCGCGCTCGAGCCGGAGCTCTGGGAGGTCGACCCCAACCTGCGGCCGGAGGGGAAGCAGGGCGCGCTCGTGCGGACCCTGGAATCGCACATCACCTACTACGACCGCTGGGCCAAGAGCTGGGAGTTCCAGGCCCTGCTGAAGGCCCGCCCGCTCGCGGGCGACCTCGAGCTCGGCCGCGCCTACGTCGACGCCGTCGCGCCAAAGGTCTGGTCGAGCGCGTCGCGGGAGAACTTCGTCGAGTCGGTGCAGCGGATGCGCGAGCGCGTCACCGAGAACATCCCGCAGAACGACGTCCACTACCAGATCAAGCTCGGACCGGGCGGGCTGCGCGACATCGAGTTCACGGTCCAGCTGCTCCAGCTCGTGCACGGCCAGACCGACGACGAGATCCACATGCCGGGCACCCTGCTGGCCCTCGGTGCTCTCGCCGACCGCGGCTACATCGGCCGCGCGGCGGCGGAGGAGTTCGCGCAGGACTACCGCGCACTGCGCCTGCTCGAGCACCGGCTCCAGCTGCGCAGGCTCCGGCGCACCCACCTGATGCCGCGGGACGAGCACGAGCTGCGCACCCTGGCCCGGGCGAGCGGCCTCGCCCGCAGCGCCGAGGAGCTCCTCGTCGTCTGGAACTCCATCAAGCACCGGGTGCGCGGGCTGCACGAGCGGCTGTTCTACCGCCCGCTGCTCTCCGCGGTGGCGGCGCTGCCCGACGGCGGGATCGAGCTGTCGACCGGTCAGGCGGAGGCGCGACTGGCGGCGATCGGCTTCGCGGACGCCCGTGGCGCCCTCGGCCACATCGCCGCGATGACGTCGGGCGTCTCGCGCCGCGCGAGCATCCAGCGCCACCTCGTCCCCGTCATGCTGCAGTGGTTCGCCGACGGAGCCGACCCCGACTACGGACTCCTCGCCTTCCGGCGCCTCAGCGACACCCTCGGTGGCACGCCCTGGTTCCTCCGGATGCTGCGCGACTCCTCCGGGGCCGCGAAGCGCCTGACGACGGTCCTCTCCGGCTCGCGCTTCGTCGGCGAGCTGCTCGACCGCATCCCGGAGTCGGCGGCGTGGCTCGAGGACGACGAGGCCCTGCGTCCCCGCAGTGCCGACCGGCTGGCGGAGGAGGTGCGCGCGGTTCTCGCGCGCCACGACACTCCCGAGGCCGTCGCCACGGCGCTGCGGGGCATGCGCCGCCGAGAGGTGCTCCGCACCGCGATGGGCGGCGTCCTCGGCCTCAGCACCATCGAGGAGATCGCGACCAGCCTCTCCGACATCATCTCCGCGCTCCTGGGCGGCGTGCTCGCTGCCGTCCGCCGCTCGAGCACCGGTCGCCGCGGATCTGCCGCGGAGTTCGCCGTGATCGGCATGGGGCGCTACGGGGGAGCGGAGCTGGGCTTCGGCTCCGACGCGGATGTGATGTACGTGCAGCGACCGGGCGAGGTGGATCCGCACGAGGCGCAGCTCTACGCGCAGTTCCTGGTCGCCGAGCTCGTGCGCCTGACGGAGGACTCGCGCCTGCCGCTCGACCTCGACGCCGATCTGCGGCCCGAGGGCAAGAACGGTCCGCTGGTGCGCTCCCTCGACTCCTACCGCGCCTACTACGCCCGGTGGTCGCTGACGTGGGAGGCGCAGGCACTGCTGCGGGCTCGCGGGGTGGCCGGTGACGCGGCGCTGATCGCCGACTTCGAGGAGCTGGCCGACGGCGTCCGCTACCCGGCCGCGATCTCGGACCGCGACATCCGCGAGGTGAAGCGGATCAAGGCCCGCGTCGAGAGCGAGCGGCTGCCGCAGGGCGCCGACCCGAAGCGCCACCTCAAGCTCGGCCGCGGCTCACTCAGCGACGTCGAGTGGCTGGTGCAGCTGCTGCAGCTGCAGCACGCGCGCACGATCCCCGCGCTGCGGACGACCTCGACGCTGACCGCGCTGAGCGTGGCGCAGGAGGCGGAGCTGATCTCGCCGCCCGACGCGGAGCGGCTGCGCGCGGCCTGGCTCCTCGCCTCGCGGGTGCGCTCGGCGATGACCCTGTTCACCGACCGCACCGCCGACGTGCTGCCGGCCGACCGCCGCCAGCTGGACGGCGTGGCACGGCTCCTGGAGTACCCCGCCGATTCGGCGACGCAGCTCGAGGACGACTACCTCGGCGTCACCCGCCGGGCCCGCGCCGTCTTCGAGCGCCGCTTCTACGGCCCGGTCGAGGTCGACGCACCCACCTACCGCTGACGCCCGCGGGTCCGTCCGGGAACGCGGAAGGGCCGCTCCTCCGGAGAGGAACGGCCCTTCGAGCAGGGCGCGAGCCCTGCGGTGCGTCGGATCAGACGCCGTAGTACAGCTCGAACTCGAAGGGGTGCGGGCGCTGCGCGAGGGGCTTGATCTCCTTCTCGCGCTTGTAGTCGATCCAGGTCTCGATGAGCTCCTGGGTGAACACGCCGCCCTGGAGCAGGAAGTCGTGGTCTACTTCTGCAGGCCGCGTGCGTTGCGCTAACGAATCGGCTCGAGCCGCATCGGCCTGAGAATTCATCAGCACCGATGCGGTGGGGCCTGGCCGCCTGACACGAAATGGCTCACGCAAGATCATTCTTCATGTAGCTCGTGCGCTCTGCGTTCCGGATCGGTCTGTTGCAAACGCCTTCTGAAGGAAGTCCGCCGAGTCAAAATGCTTGTAGCCCAAGGGAAGAGGCTCTGAAAAATCCTCGACTACTGTCCCCGCGTGCCAGACGCTCCCAAAGAACCATTTTCGAACCCCAACCTTCCGCAGTCGAGAGCGCTTCGTCGAACGCGAGACTTTATCGGTTTCGGCCATCATGTACCTTTCTTTGTACCGGACTTCTTTGTCAGGTGATGTTCCGCGCGAACACGGCCGAGCCAGCTTCCACCGGCCATCACTAGATTGAGCACCGCGGCGGCCAGGAGCATGAGCCAGGCCTGGTCCGGGTCGAACGTGCCAATTTTAGCGCCACTTCGCTGACCGATTGCTAGTACCACTCCGAGAACAGCGATGACGGCCGTGAAGATCGGCACAATCCTGGAAGGCATCTGGGGACGTCGGTGGTCCTTGCCTGCATCAAACCCGGCGAGAGCGGCAGCGGCGATCGGAACGGCGCACAGGAGGCCGATGAGCGGAAGATCGTTGATCGGGACCCCAACCGGCGTGATTTGGTGACGTGCAGCGATCGCCGCGACGAGGCCGACTGTCGCCGCTGCGGCAAACATGGGGGACGCGAGCGAGCCCGGCGAACGTTCCTCGAAGTCCGCGCTCATGAAAATCCTTGGGGCGGGTAACGCGCGAACGTATCCGGGCCACGAGGGACCAAGGGGTATCAAGTCCGCAATAGCTGCGTCCCTGAAGTACACGTGCATGCGCCGTTGCCCCTCCGGCTTACTCACGTCGCCTGGAAGGCCGTCCACGATGTGGTGCTGACCCCAAATCCCGGAGGATGAGTAGTAGGTACCCTCCGGGCCCTGCATCTCGAGATGGTAGCTACGCGTCAGGCGGAGATTACCAATTTCGAAGTAAAGCCGAGACGGCCGAACTCCCGCTGCCAGACGGATGTGCTCCCATATTCGAGTAACTCCATCAAGAAGCTCGGCGCCTCGTCCAGAGGGTACCCCATGCACATCTGTCGTGACAGGTTGAGCAACTCTGCGCTCTAGGCGGACACGAAGCACGTCTGGCCATGCTCGCTCGCTTAATTGCTTGCGCGAGAAAGAAATGCAGAGCGGCAGCACTCCGTTCAGTCTGTCAAAAAGGTTCTGAAGTTGCGTGAGGGCGGTCTCGTCAATTGGTTCTTCCGTGTCAATCTCTTCCGAAACAGATTTTATTAAACTGAAAACTTCTGTTACCTGATGTTCAGGCGATGGCGATGCGGAAGTAAGTACCGCGATCACCAGCGACTCAATCCTGGAGCAGTATTGATCAAGAAATTCAGGTGCAACCATGCGAGCAATTCTTCGCATCACGGCGATTTCAAATACAATAACGTTAGAATGAGAAACCGTCGAGATGCGTTTATCGTCGATGCCATAGGCTTTCAGACCACTCGCATGATGCCCTTTTTTAGGAAATTGTAATGGCACTAAGAAGGAAGTCTCTACGACTGCCGCCTGTTCAGTAGCAACTTGCACTCTTAGACTGAATGTAGTGTCCACCATAATCGAGGTATGAGCTGGAGATACTCGCTCCGAAATGCGCTCAACGACCCCTGCGGGCTCGACGACACAGTTTAGGAATAAGGTGAGTTGTTCAGGTTTCAGTACATCGTCGCCATTGCGGGGAACAAGTCGCTCAAGCTCGTCGCGGTCAAAGGTGAAGTCCTGCAACGAAGCAATAGAAGATTTTTTTACAAAAGTTCGTTGTTTAAATCGAACCATCGAGTAAGCAACACCTGAGATGATGAAGCAAACCGCAACCACGAAGACAAAGATTGGATCACTTTGAGGCTTCGAAGTCGGGAACATGAGAACACTGACATTGCCAGCAGCAAGAAAAAAACTGAAACCGAAGGCAGCACATAGCGCAGCCCACAAAAAACGCCATTTTGTCATGTATCTCCTCGTTCCAAACTAACTCGCGCAAGGTTAGCGGTCTTGGCGCTGGGCAATGACCGTTGTAGACATGCAGTCTCTTCAGGTACTTGAGGCAGTGGCGAAAGTAGGCGTTGCGCCGAGTCGTACCAAACGCTCTGAAGGCGATTCAGGTGATTTTGGAGGTGCAAGGCGGTTTACTGAATGATAGCCCCCACGCCCCATCGGAGGCTTGGGTCAGAAAGTAAAGCCTTCCATTCAGCACAACATGGGTCATAAGTTGGCCTCGTAGCCGGACAGGGTATTGCTCAGTCTGAGCGAGACGGACGGTTGGCCGGGCTACAGGTGCTGACAGCTGTTATACAATTGAGGAACGCAATCATGTGCTGGCGCGCCTCACGAGCCGTCTGCGTTTGGGGGCTCGTCGAAATGCGAAGATCGCTGTCCTCTAGGGCAGGGTTCGGGTTCGCGAGCGGATCCAATGAGGCTGATTTGCAGTGCGGGAGACTCTAACAATTAGCAGTTGAATGCTGGAGCCGGAACGCTTATTCACGCACCCAAACGCGAAGAAGCAGGTGGAAAAATTCGGCTGAGGGCAGTTGAGGGGACCTCTAAATTATTAAAGCAGCGTTGGCTGGACACTGCGACCGCTTGGGATGAACGCGGTGATCGAATATTCAGACCAGTCGCCCGAAGTTGGGTAGTGGTGCTGGAAGTGGATACGCCGGTACCCAATGCGCTTATCAACGCGAGGGGCGCGATCCCACGTCACGCGCGTCCGGGGCAACGTGAGACTCCTGGCCGCATAAATGCATTGACTGTTCGAACCGAGGGATGTCAACGATGGAGCGCAAGTAACGATGGATTGCGCACTCGACCGACTGAAGGATGAGCGCGCTACTGACGTGCCTGTACTCCGGCACTTCGTGACGTGTCCGCGATGAGTCCCTTTTCTTTAGAAGCACGTCGAAGGGCGAAAGAACATCGATCCGCTTGCGGCGCAGCTATCACGCCGACTCCGGTGCGCAAACACGAGGCGCCGAAGGGGAGTGGGCCAGTCACTCTTCGTCGGGTAGACGGCGGCCTCCATGAGGCGGCGATTGCCGCCTCGCGCACCGGTCAAGTGGACCTCCTTCGAAATAGCGAGACGCCCTCGGTCCGGTGGCCAAATTTTACGAACGCCGGCAGCGATTCCGACTGGCTTGCTGACTGATGGAACCGCAACATGAATAGGTCAGGAGTTAATTTGCAGATTCCGACCGTTTGGCCGTGAGCCTCCGCCGAGCGCAATGGATAGTAGTTGCGGATCGCGTCGCAGTGTACCGAGTGTTAGCCCGATCCCCCTCGCATCCAGCACCCCCGTCACAGATTCGCGTCTCTGGTGATCGCTTGCGGCCTCTACCCTGCGCCGTCCGTGCTTACGGTCGGTGCGGCGCGGTCGACTTCGTCGCAGCATCGGCAAGGAGACGTTGAACGCCCCCCGAGCGCAGTGCTCGGGGGGCGCTTTCCGTGTTCATTCGGTCCGTCTGCGGACTATACCCGCTTCTGGCCCGTCTTCTAGCTAGACGCCGTAGTACAGCTCGAACTCGAAGGGGTGCGGGCGCTGCGCGAGGGGCTTGATCTCCTTCTCGCGCTTGTAGTCGATCCAGGTCTCGATGAGCTCCTGGGTGAACACGCCGCCCTGGAGCAGGAAGTCGTGGTCGGCCTCGAGGGCGGCCAGGGCCTCCTCGAGCGAGGCGGGGACCTGCGGGATGAGCTTGGCCTCCTCCGGGGGCAGCTCGTACAGGTCCTTGTCGACCGGCTCGTGCGGCTCGATGCGGTTCTTGATGCCGTCGAGGCCCGCCATCAGCTGCGCGGCGAACGCGAGGTACGGGTTGCCCGAGGCGTCGGGCGCGCGGAACTCGATGCGCTTGGCCTTCGGGTTCGTGCCGGTGATCGGGATGCGGATCGACGCGGAGCGGTTGCCGGCCGAGTAGACCAGGTTGACCGGCGCCTCGAAGCCCGGGATCAGGCGGTGGTACGAGTTGACCGTCGGGTTCGTGAACGCGAGGACCGCGGGGGCGTGCTTGAGCAGGCCGCCGATGTACCAGCGCGCGACGTCCGAGAGTCCGCCGTAGCCGTTCTCGTCGTAGAACAGGGGCTTGCCGTCGTTCCAGAGCGACTGGTGGGTGTGCATGCCCGAGCCGTTGTCGCCGAAGAGGGGCTTCGGCATGAACGTGGCGGTCTTGCCCCACTGCTCGGCCGTGTTCTTGACGATGTACTTGAACTTCAGGATGTCGTCCGCGGAGTGGACCATCGTGTCGAAGCGGTAGTTGATTTCCGCCTGGCCGCCGGTGCCCACCTCGTGGTGCGAGCGCTCGAGGATGAGGCCGGCGTCGATCAGCTTGAGGCAGATGTCGTCGCGGAGGTCGGCCTGCTTGTCGACCGGGCTGACCGGGAAGTAGCCGCCCTTGTAGGGGGTCTTGTTGCCGAGGTTGCCGCCCTCTTCGACGCGGCCCGAGTTCCAGGCGCCCTCGACGGAGTCGACGGAGTGGAACGCGGAGTTCTGGGTGACCTCGTAGCGCACGTCGTCGAAGATGTAGAACTCGGCCTCGGGGGCGAAGAACGCGGTGTCGGCGATGCCGGTCGACGCGAGGTACTTCTCGGCCTTCTTGGCGACCTGGCGCGGGTCCTTCGAGTAGATCTCGCCGTTGCGCGGGTTGTAGATGTCGAAGACGATGATCAGCGTGCGCTCGACGCGGAACGGGTCCACGTAGGCGGTGGTCACGTCAGGGATCAGCTGCATGTCCGATTCGTGGATGTTCGCGAATCCGCGGATCGAGGACCCGTCGAAGAGCTGGCCGACGGAGAAGAACTCCTCGTCGACCGTCGAGGCGGGGATGTTGAAGTGCTGCTGGACACCGGGGAGATCGGTGAACCGGATGTCGAGGAACTTGACGTCCGTGTCCTTGATGAACTTGAGCACCTCGGAAGAATCTTTAAACATGCAAAGGTCTCCAATGGCGTAACGGGTGGCTGCAGACGCAGCCGTTCCACAGTAGTCACCGGCGGTTACCCCGCCGTGTCCCTCGTGTTTCGGGCGTGTTACACGGGGTCCCGCCGGGCGGGTCGCGGCCGGCCTCCGCTCCCGGCGGGCGCGCGGGCTGCGCGGGTAGCATCGGAGGATGCCAGCACCCGAGCGCAGGACCTTCGCCGACGTCGCCCCGAGCACGCGGCCGGGGGAGCGGCTCGGGCTCCCCGAGACCGGCCGGATGTCGATCGCCCGGCCCGGTCGCCGCTTCGCCGCCCTCGCCGTCGACTTCGCGATCGTCGCGCTGCTGTCCTTCGTCTTCTTCGGCTACGACCGCTGGGCGAGCATCATCCTCTTCGTGGTGCTGCAGGCGGTGTTCATCCCGACCATCGGCGGGAGCATCGGCCACCGGCTGCTGGGTCTGCGCGTCGTCCGCCTCGGCGGCGGCTGGGTCGGCGTCTGGCGTCCGCTGGTGCGGTCGGTGCTCCTCGCCGTGCTCGTCCCCGCCCTCGTCTGGGACTCGGACCAGCGCGGCTTCCACGACAAGGTCGCGGGCACGGTGCTCGTCCGCTACTGATCGGGCCGTCGCCCGGGAACGACGAACGGGCCGGCGGGAGTGATCCCGGCCGGCCCGTTCGTGTGCTCGTCCCGTGCGTCAGCGGGAGCGCTGCGGCCGCACCTTGAAGGGGTCGACGCCCTTGGGGATCGGCAGCGAGGTGTTCAGCGAGGCGAGGCGGTTCTTGACGGCCAGCACCTCCGCCTTGGTCAGCACCTTCTTCGTCTTCGCGAGGGCGCGGGGCACCTTGTGCAGCGGGACGGCGCCCTCGTCAGGGCCGACGTTCACGAAGGTGACGGGGACGTTGGGGAGGATGCGGGTCACCTTGCGGCGCTCGTCCTCGAGCATGCGCTTGGTGCGGCCGGTCGGGCCCTCCGCGATCAGCACGACACCGCCGCGGCCGACGGCGCGGTAGACCGCGTCCTGCGTCTTGCCGTTGACGGCGACCGGCATCTCGCCGCCGGTCCAGGTGCCGCGGAGTCCGCTGCGCAGGACGGCGCCCACGGCGCCCGGCTGCCCGGCGATCTGCCCGTAGGCGGCGCGCTCGGCGCGGCGGGAGAGGACCGCGAGTCCGGCGACGAGTCCGGCCATCACGCCGACGACGATCCAGAGCGCGATGACGAAGCCGTTGCCGTCGCCGAGGAGGATCCCGATCAGGATCGGGACCAGCAGCGCCAGCAGGATGATCCAGACCGCGCTGCTGTCGTAGCGGCGGGTCATCTGGAACACCTGCCACATCTGCTTGAGACGTCCTGGTTCCTTGACCGCCTTCGTCGACGGTTCCGTGCTGCGTGCCATTCCTCCAGGATACCGAGCGGACCCGGTGGGGGAGACCGATCCGAGCGGATCCGCCGGACCTCCCCTCCTCCCCAGCGACGGCACACCGGATCCGTCCACCGATCGGGCCTCCGCCGCCCCGGCGAGCCGGCTCGCTCGACACCCTCGGAGCATGGCAGCGAGCGATGAGAGCGAACGGAGCGGCGGACAGCCGCTCGAGGGGGTCGCCGGTCACGCCGTGGTGGGCTCCGGAGCGCTCGGGCCGGTCGTCCACGACGGCGACGGCCGGTTCCTGAACGCTCTCCTGCTCTCGCAGGAGCGGGCGGAGGGCGCGCTGGGGTCGGGGATCGAGCGGCTCGCGCCGCACGAGCATCGGCAGCGCCTCGTCGACGTCGGGGTGCACGCCGATGGAGCCGTCCTCCTCACCACCCCGGCCGTCGTCTCGACCCTCGAGCAGGTGCTCGAGTCCGGTGCGGTGCTGCCGCCGGGGGTCGTCGTCACCCTCCTCGCGCCGGTCGTCGGCGCCCTGCGGGACGCGGCGGCGTCGGGAGTCCACCCGCTTCCCGGTGCCGAGGCGATCGGAGTGACGGAGGAGGGGCGTCCGGTGCTGCTGCTCACCGAGGCGCCGACGGGATCGACCGAGGCCGACGTCGTGGCCGCGGTGATCGGGCTCCTCGGACGCTGCCGTCGGAGTTGCCCCGCCTGGCGGGGGAGCCCGCGGGACGACGACGACCTCGCGGCGCTGGAGGCGCTCCTCTACCGCTCCGCGGCGCCGTTGCCCCTCCGCGCGGTTCACCGGACAGAGACGGCGGCCGACCGGGAGCGGTCGAGCGGGGTCGTCGAGAGCCCGCCTGCGCGACACCGCCGCACGCATCCGCTGGACGGCTGGCGCGATCGGGTGCGCGCGCTGGTGGTCGGCCGCCGCGGCCCCCTCGTGACCGCGGCCGTCGTCCTCGTCGGCGCGCTGGTGATGACGGGCCTCGGCCCAGACCGGAGCACGGGAGCGGAGACGGCCGCGTCGACGCGGACGCCGGCACCGAGTCCCGTCGCCCCGACGAGGCCGGTACCGGCGACCGCGCCAGCGACCGCGGGAGCGACACCGACACCGCCGGTGAGAGCCACGGCGACGCAGACACGGCCACCGGCACCGGCGCCGCCGAGGGCCGCGCCACCGACGGTCCGGCCGCCGAGCGCGGAGCTCGGGGCGGAGGAGGCGGCGACGGCCCTTCTCGCGGCGGCCCGGCACTGCGGTGGCTCGGAGAGCGCCTGCGCGGAGGCGCTGACCACCCCCGACTCGCCGATCCGCGCCGACGGGGGCTCCGCGTTCGCAGCGCTCCGGACGCCGGCCTCCGCCGTCATCGCGGTGCGCGTGGACGTGAACGGCGCCTCCGCCGTGGTCGCCGTCGGTCCGGATCCGGGAACGACGACGGCCTCCGTCCTGATGATCAGGACGGAGGCCGCCTGGCTTCTCCGCGACGTCTTCACCGACGGGGGCCGCTAGTGCGGCGCGTCAGCGTGGCGACGTCAGATGCCGAGGTCGTTCTCGAACGAGCCCTCCTCGAGGCGCTCCTTGATGGCCACCAGGAAGCGGGCCGCGTCGGCGCCGTCGACCGTGCGGTGGTCGTAGGAGAGGGCGAGGAACACGGTCGAGCGGATCGCGATCGCGTCGCTGCCGTCGACCTGCACGACGGCCGGCTTCTTCGTGACGATGCCGGTGCCGAGGATCGCGGTCTGCGGCAGGAACACGACGGGCGTGTCGAACAGCGCGCCGCGCGAGCCGGTGTTCGTCAGCGTGAAGGTGCCACCGGCCAGCTCGTCGGGCTTGAGCTTGTTGTTGCGGGTGCGCTCCGCGAGGTCGCCGATGGTGCTGGCGATCTGCGCGAGCGTGAGCTCCGACGCGTTCTTCAGGACCGGCGTGAGGAGGCCGCGCTCGGTGTCGACCGCGATGCTGATGTTCTCGTGGTCCGGGTAGACGATCGAGTCGCCGTCGAGCGTCGAGTTGATCACCGGGTAGGCCTTGAGGGCCTCGGCGGCCGCGAGGGCGAAGAACGGCAGGAAGGACAGCTTGGCACCGGTCTTCTCGTTGAAGGTCTTCTTGACCGAGTCGCGGAAGCGGGCGACGGCGGTGACGTCGACCTCGACGACCGAGGTGAGCTGGGCGGTCGACTGCATCGACTCGACGGCGCGCTGCGCGAGCACCTTGCGCAGGCGGGTCATCGGCTGCGTCGTGCCGCGCAGGGGCGAGGTCTCGAGCGGCGTGCGAGCGGCCTTCGCGGCGGCGGCGGCCGGAGCCGAGACCGGGGCGGGAGCCGATTTGGCGGCCTCGACGGCGTCGAGCACGTCCTGCTTGCGGATGCGCCCGCCGACACCGGTGCCGGTGAGGGTGGAGAGGTCGATGCCGTTCTCGCCGGCGAGCTTGCGCACCAGCGGGGTGACGTAGCCGGGGTTCGAGTCGGTGGGCTCGGGGGTCGCGGCCGGCGCGGGGGCGGCGGCGGCGGGGGCCGGAGCGGCGGCGGCGGGAGCCGGGACCGACGGAGCGGGGGCGGACGCCTCCGGAGCGGCGGGCTTCTCGGCGGCGGGGGCCGGCTCGGGCTCGGCGGGGGCCGGAGCCTCCTCCTCGGTCTCCGCATCGACGGACGGGGTGGCCTCGTCGGTCGGCTCGGTCTCGGCGGCCTCGGCCTCGGGAGACTCCTCGGCGGCCGGCTCCTCGGCGGGGGCTTCGGGCGCGGACGTGGCTCCGGAGCCGTCGCCGATGCGCACCAGCTCGGCGCCGACCTCGACGGTCTCGTCCTCCTGGACGAGGATCTCCTCGATGACACCGGCGACGGGCGAAGGGATCTCGGTGTCGACCTTGTCGGTCGAGACCTCGAGCAGCGGCTCGTCGACCTCGACGCGGTCGCCGACGTTCTTCAGCCAGCGGGTGACCGTTCCTTCCGTGACACTCTCTCCGAGTGCCGGGAGGCTGACGGATTCGCTCATGAGCCTGTCTCCTTAAGACGCTTGTGTACGTGGTTTCAGTTTAGTGAGGCGGGAACGGCCGGTCGCCGTCCCGCGATGGTCCTAGAGGGCGTGCAGCGGCTTCCCCGCCAGCGCGAGGTGCGCCTCGCCGAGCGCCTCGTTCTGGGTCGGGTGCGCGTGCACGAAGGGGGCGACGTCCTCGGGGTGCGCCTCCCAGTTCACGATGAGCTGGGCCTCGCCGATCAGCTCGCCGACGCGGGCGCCGATCATGTGCACGCCGACGACGGGCCCGTCGACGACGCGCACGACCTTGACGGAGCCGGCGGTGCCGATGATCGTGCTCTTCGCGTTGCCGCCGAGACCGTAGTCGTAGCTCGCGACACGCTCGGCGCCGTACTCGGCGACGGCCCGCGCCTCGGTCAGACCGACGGACGCCACCTCGGGGTCGCTGTAGGTGACCTTCGGGATGTTGAGGTCGGCCACCGTCTGCGGCTTCAGGCCGGCGAGCTCCTCGGCGACGAAGATCCCCTGCTGGAAGCTGCGGTGGGCGAGCTGCAGGCCGGGCACGATGTCGCCGACGGCGTAGACGCCGGGGACCGAGGTCTGCAGGCGCTCGTCGGTGATCACGTAGCCCCGGTCGAGCGTGACGCCGATCTCCTCGAGGCCGAGCCCGGCGGTGACCGGGCCGCGGCCGACCGCGACGAGGAGGAGGTCGCCCTCGACGCTCGCCCCGCTCTCGAGCGAGATCGAGACGCCGTCGTCGGTCTGGACGACGCCGGTGACGCGCGAGCCGAGGGTGAAGGAGATCCCGCGCTTGCGGAAGGCGCGCTCGAACTGCTTGCTGACGCTCTCGTCCTCGTTCGGCACGAGGTGGGGGAGCGCCTCGACGATCGACACCTCGGCACCGAAGGAGCGCCAGACGCTGGCGAACTCCACGCCGATGACACCGCCGCCGAGCACGACGACCCGCTCGGGGACGTGGTCGAGCTCGAGGGCCTGTTCGCTGGTGATCACTCGGCCGCCGATCTCGATGCCCGGGAGGGTGCGCGAGGCGGAGCCGGTCGCGACGACGATCGAGCCGCCGTGCAGCACGTGCTCGCCGACCGTGACGGTCGTCGGCCCGGTCAGCCGGCCCTCGCCGGAGACGACGGTGATGCCGCGGGCGGAGACGAGGCTCTGCAGGCCCTTGTACTTGCCGGCGACGACGCCCTCGCGGTAGCGCGTGACGCCGGGGACGTCGATGCCCTGGAAGCCGGCGAGGACGCCGTACTTCTGCGCGTCCCGGGCGCCGTCGGCGAGCTCGGCGGCGTGCAGGAGGGCTTTGGTCGGGACGCAGCCGCGGTGCAGGCAGGTGCCGCCGAGCTTGTCGCGCTCGACGATCGCCACGCTCATCCCGAGCTGGGTCGCGCGCAGAGCCGCCGCGTACCCGCCGCTGCCACCTCCGAGCACGACCAGGTCGTAGCGCTCTTCCGACACCCAGTGACTCCCTTGCGACGTGCGGTTCCCCTCGCCTCCGCGGATCTCCGCGCCTGTGCGCGGGCCGGTCGGAGGGGGGACGAGGCGGGAGATCCCGCCCCGTCGACCCTACTACGCGCTCGCCAGGCCCTCGGCCAGGGCGAGGAGGGCGCGGACCGAGACCCCGGTGGGGCCGGTGCCGGTGAAGCCGTACCCGCCGCCGCCGTTGTTCGCCGGGCCGGCGATGTCGAGGTGCACCCAGGGGATGCGCGCCGCGTCCGGGCCCTCGCCACGGGTGCCGACGAACTCCTGGAGGAAGTGCGCGGCGATCAGCATGCCGCCGGCGGTGTTGCCCGGCTTGATGTTGGCGATGTCGGCGATCTCGGAGTTGAGCAGCGGGCGGAGCTCCGCGGGGAGCGGCATGTGCCAGAAGAGCTCGCCCGTGCTGCGCGCCGACTCCAGCACGGAGGCGATCAGCTCGTCGTCGCCGAACACGCCGGTGTAGCGGTTGCCGAGCGCGACGACGGCGGCGCCGGTCAGCGTCGCGACGTCGACGATCGCGTCGGGCTGCTCCTCGCTCGCGGCGACGAGGCCGTCGGCGAGCACGAGGCGGCCCTCGGCGTCCGTGTTGAGGACCTCGACGGTCTTCCCGCCGCGGATCGTGAGCACGTCGTTCGGGCGGATGGCCGTGCCGGAGGGCATGTTCTCGGCGATGCAGAGCCAAGCGGTGACCCGCACCGGCAGGCGGAGCTCGGCGACCGCGCGCACGACCGCGTAGACCGTCGCCGCGCCGGTCATGTCGTCCTTCATGCCGATCATCGAGGCCGGCGGCTTGAGGGAGAGTCCGCCGCTGTCGAAGGTGATGCCCTTGCCGACCAGCGCGAGGTGCTTCGGCGCCGCCGACTCCGGCGTCTTCTCGGGCGTGTAGGCGATCTTGACGAGGCGCGGCGGGCGGGACGAGCCGCTGCCGACACCGAGGATGCCGCCGAAGCCGTCGCGCTCGAGCGCCGACTCGTCCCAGACCGTGACCTCGAGGGGGAGCCCTTCGACGCCCTCCTGCACGGCCTCGGCCAGGGTCTGCGGGTAGAGGTGCGACGGCGGGGCGTTGACCAGGTCCTTCACGGCGGACACGGCGCGACCGACGACCTGCGCGCGCTCGAGGACGGCCGCGTCGGCGGACTCGTCGGAGGTCACGAGGAGCACGCGCTCGACGGGAGCCTTCGCGGCGTCGAGGGTGCTGTGCCGGAAGGCGGTGTAGCTGTAGGAGCCGAGCGCGGCTCCCTCGGCGACGGCCGCGAGCGCGTCCTCGTCTCCGGTGGGCAGGGCGAGGGCGACCGAGGCGGTGCCGGCGAGGCTGCGGACCGCGAGTCCGGCGGCGGTGCGCAGCACGGTGGCGCTCGGCTCCGCGGAGCCCAGGCCGACGAGGACGACCACGCCGGCGCGGACGGAGGAGGGGACCCGCGTCAGCGACTCCGCGGAGCCGGTCACCCCGAGCGCGGGGAGCGCGGCGACGAGGTCGTCGAAGCCGTCGACGCCGACGAGACGGGGGCCGTCCGGTCCGGGCGCGACGCCGAGGACGAGAGCGCCGGTGTCGAGATCGGAGGCGGGAACGGTCGTGTACTCGAGAGAGGAGAGGGGCATGAGCGCAATGCTAGGCGCGGCCGGGACGGCGCTCGGCCGCCCCGTCGCGGCTGTTCGCTCAGGGCTCAGCGCCGCCGGGGAGCCGCCCCGGTGGGCCGTCTAGGCTGGATCGCATGCCGGATCCTGCAGACCTCTTCGCGATCGAGGGCGACCTCGCCGACGTCCCGCGGGGCCTCCACCTCGTGGCCGGCCTCACCGGGTTCGCCGATGCCGGAGGTGCGGTCGGCCAGCTCGCCGAGCACCTGCACGGGACGCTCGAGCACCGGACCGTCGTCGAGTTCGATCCCGACCAGCTGCTCGACTACCGCGCACGACGGCCGATCATCACCTTCGATCAGGACCACCTCACCGACTACACCCCGGCGAGCCTCCGCCTCTCGCTCGCGCACGACGAGCTGCACCAGCCGTTCCTCCTGCTCACCGGGTTCGAGCCGGACTACCAGTGGGAGCGCTTCACCCGGGCGGTGCTCGAGCTCATCGATCGGCTCGAGGTCGCGAGCACCACCTGGGTGCACGCGATCCCGATGCCCGTCCCGCACACCCGGCCGGTCGGCGTGACGGTCAGCGGCAACCGCGAGGACCTGATCGAGGCCATGTCGGTCTGGAAGCCGGTCACCCAGGTGCCCGCGAACGTCCTGCACCTGCTCGAGCTCCGCCTCTACGACCGGGCTCTCCCGGCCGTCGGCTTCGCCCTGCTGATCCCGCACTACCTCTCCGACACCGCCTACCCCCAGGCGGCCGTCGCCGCGCTCGAGAGCATCTCGGCGTCGACGGGGCTGATCTTCCCGACCGACAGCCTCCGCGAGAGCGGCCGCGAGTTCCTCTCGAAGGTCGACGAGCAGGTCGGCTCGAACGAGGAGCTGCAGAAGCTCGTCGCGGCCCTCGAGTCCCGGCACGACACCTACATGGAGGGGACGAGCCTGCGCTCGCCGCTCACCGACGAGGACGGCTTCGTCCCGACCGCCGACGCGCTCGCGGCCGAGCTGGAGAAGTTCCTGGCCATCAAGCGGCCCGGCGAGGAGCCCACGGCCCAATAGCAGGCGGCCCGCGCTTGGTAGTCTCTGCCGAGTGCGATCTCGTCGAGCCTGGTTCGTCTTCGGTGCCGGTGCCTTCGCGTACCTGGTCGCCGTCCTCGACCGCACGACGCTCGGAGTAGCGGGCGTCGACGCGGCGGAGCGGTTCGGCATCTCGGCCGCGATGCTCTCCTCGCTCGCCGTCGTCCAGCTGATCGTCTACGCCGGCATGCAGATCCCGGTCGGCATCCTCATCGACCGCTTCGGCCCGAAGACGCTGATCCTCAGCGGGACAGCGCTGATGATGGTCGGCCAGATCGTCCTGGCCTTCGCGCCGTCCCTCGGCGTCGCCATCGTCGGACGGATCCTGGTGGGTGCGGGCGACGCCGCGATCTTCACCTCGGTGATCAGACTGACCGTGACCTGGTTCAGCGGACCGATCGTCCCGCAGCTCTCGCAGTGGATCGGCAACATCGGCCAGGTCGGCCAGATCCTCTCCGCCCTGCCGTTCGCCGCGATCCTGCACGCGGCGGGCTGGACTCCCGCCTTCCTCTCCGTCGCCGGGATCGGCGCCGTCGCGTTCCTCGGCGTGCTCCTGCTGATCACCGACATCCCGCCGCGGACCGAGCCGATCGTCCTGGTGCCGCCGACGCTCCGCGCGACGATCACGCAACTGGGCGTGAGCCTGCGCCGGCCGGGCACACAGCTCGGCTTCTGGTCGCACTTCGTGACGCAGTCCTCCGGCACCGTGTTCACACTGCTCTGGGGCTACCCGTTCCTCGTGTACGCCATCGGCCTCGAGCCGGGCGTCGCCGCTCCGACGCTGACGATCGTCGTGGTCGCCGGCATCGTCGTCGGCCCGATCCTCGGCGTCCTCACCGCCCGGCACCCGATGCGGCGGAGCAACCTCGTGCTCGGCATCGTCTCGGCGATGGCGGTGGCGTGGACCGTCGTCCTGCTCTGGCCCGGCGTGCCGCCGTACTGGCTGATCGTCCTGCTGCTGATCGTCATCGGCGCCGGCGGGCCGGGATCGATGATCGGCTTCGACTTCGCGCGCACCTTCAACCCGTCCCGGAGCCTCGGCGCCGCGAACGGCGTGGTGAACGTCGGCGGCTTCCTCGCGAGCTTCACGATGATGTTCCTGATGGGGCTGCTGCTCGACTCGCTGGCAGGGCCGGGCGCGGACTCCGCCCGGCTCTACTCGATGGACCACTTCCGGCTCGCCTGGTGCATCCAGTACGTCGTCGTCGGCCTCGGAGTGATCGGACTGGTCACCGCTCGCCGCAGGACGCGGCGCCGGCTCGCCGAGGACGAGGGAATAACGGTGGCCCCTCTGTGGGTTGCATTGAACGACCGTCTCCGTCGTGGCCGCGCAGGACGCTGACCGTCGGACCCGCCCTTCCCCGTCCTTCCGCGAGGCCCCGCATGGTCTCGCGTCGGACTCCTCCCGGAGTGCCGAAGCCCTGAGCGCACGGCCGCACTACTCAGGCGTGCAATAATTGTCAATAGGACCCGTTCGGGTCGAGGAGCACGGCGCCCACGTCGGGCGTGCGATCCCCTCGACTTGACATGGGTCCTCGTAATGCCCACCGACGGACGACGCCTCCCGGCCTCGCCCGCAGCCGGGACGCAACGGATGGAGAGGTGCCGCCATGGCCACCAGAGCTACCAAGACCGCAACGCTCGACGCCGTCGACGACGACGTGACGACGACCAAGAAGCCCGCCGCGCGCAAGCCGGCGGCCAAGACCACGCGCGCCCGCGCCACCACCAAGGCCGCGGCCCCCGCTGCGGCGGAGGAGGAGCCCACCGAGCCCGAGGACGTCGACGGCGACGCCGACGCCGAGGAGGAGACCGCGGTCGTGGTCGAGGAGACCGAGACCGAGGCCAAGGACGACACCGAGACGCCGGTCGTCGCGGCCGCCGCTCCGGCCGAGCCGCTGCCCAGCGGCGCGCTCGTCCTCTCCTTCGGCGGCGACGACGACGAGGTCCCCGTCTACTCGACGGCGATCACCGGCGCCACGGCCGACCCGGTCAAGGACTACCTGAAGCAGATCGGCAAGGTCGCGCTCCTGAACGCGGCCGAGGAGGTCGAGCTCGCGATGCGCATCGAGGCGGGCCTCTTCGCCGAGGACAAGCTCGCGAACTCGAGCGACCTCAGCCCGGAGCTCGTCCGCGAGCTGCGCTGGGTCGCGAAGGACGGGCAGCGGGCCAAGAGCCACCTGCTCGGCGCGAACCTCCGCCTCGTGGTCAGCCTCGCCAAGCGCTACACCGGCCGCGGCATGCAGTTCCTGGACCTGATCCAGGAGGGCAACCTCGGTCTGATCCGCGCGGTGGAGAAGTTCGACTACACCAAGGGCTTCAAGTTCTCGACATACGCGACGTGGTGGATCCGCCAGGCGATCACCCGCGCGATGGCCGACCAGGCCCGCACCATCCGCATCCCCGTGCACATGGTCGAGGTCATCAACAAGCTCGCCCGCGTCCAGCGCCAGATGCTGCAGGACCTGGGCCGCGAGCCCACGCCCGAGGAGCTCTCCCGAGAGCTCGACATGACCCCCGAGAAGGTCATCGAGGTGCAGAAGTACGGCCGCGAGCCGATCTCGCTGCACACCCCCCTGGGTGAGGACGGCGACAGCGAGTTCGGCGACCTCATCGAGGACACCGAGGCGGTCGTGCCGGCCGACGCGGTGGGCTTCACGATGCTGCAGAAGCAGCTCGAGTCGCTGCTCGACTCCCTCTCCGAGCGCGAGGCCGGCGTGATCCGCATGCGCTTCGGCCTGGGCGACGGCATGCCCAAGACGCTCGACCAGATCGGCGACACCTTCGGCGTGACGCGCGAGCGCATCCGCCAGATCGAGTCCAAGACGATGGCCAAGCTCCGCCACCCGTCCCGCTCGCAGTCGCTCCGCGACTACCTCGAGTAAGCCGGTGATCCGCTACACGCCGGCGGTCCTCCTCGGGAGGGCCGCCCGGTTCGCAGCGCGCGTCCGCAAGCCCGGCGGAGGCTCCGCCGTGCCCGGACTCGTCGTGAACCGCCTCGCGCCGGGCTTCCTCCCGGCCGTGCTCGACGGCTTCACCGACGGCCTCGTCGTCGTCACCGGCTCGGCCGGGAAGTCGACGACGACCAAGATGCTCGTGGCGGTGCTCCGTGCCCACGGGCTGCGGGTCTTCACCAACCCCTCCACCGCGAACATCGCGCAGGGACTGACCTCCGCGCTGCTCGAGCGCACCGACCTCCGCGGGCGGATCGACGCGGACATCGCCGTCCTGGAGATGGACGAGGGACACGGCGCCCGGCTCGCGCCGCGGATGAGCCCGCGCGTCGTGCTGCTCACCAACGTGGTCGTCGACCAGATCGACCGCTTCTTCGACCCGGCCATGGTCGCCCGGATGCTCGCGACCATCGCGACCCGGGCCACTGGCCCCGTCGTCCTCAATGCGGACGACCGCCACGTCGCCGACATCGCGACGAGCCTGCCCAGCGATCGCCTGCGCTGGTACGGCACCTCGTCCGCCGTCCGCGACGCGGCTGTCGGGGGGCTCGGCTACGCGGCCGACGCCGAGGGCCAGGAGGGTCGTGCGACGACCGTCGTCGAGAGCACGGCCGGTGCCGCCGCGACGATCCGGAGCGACGGCGACGTCCTCGATGTCCGCCTGCCCGCTCGCGGCGTGCACTACGCGGTCGACGCCGCCTCGGCGGTCTCCGCGGCCCGCGCGATCCTCGGCACCCGCTTCCTCCCGGCGACGACCGCCTCCGCGCTCTCGTCGATCGACCCCGTGTTCGGGCGCGGCGAGATCGTGACGGTGCGCGGCCAGGAGGTCGAGTTCGTCCTGGTGCAGAACCCGGCGAGCTACCGCCTCAACATCGCGGAGATCCCCGAGGGCACCGAGCAGATCATGCTCGCCGTCGGCTCCGACGTCCGTGACCCGTCCTACTTCTGGCCGGTCGACACCGCCCGCCTCGGGCGGGTCCGGGTCGTCTCCGGCTCGAAGGCGCACGAGGCCGCGCTGCAGCTGCGCTACGACGGGGTCGCGATCGACGCGGTCGACGACGATCTCGGTCGTGCGCTCGACGCCTTCCTCGCGCTGCCCGCTCCGAGCCACGGGCGGAAGACGATCGTCTTCTCCGCCGACTCGATGCGGCGCACCCGCGCCCACCTCCAGCTCGCCTCCAACCGCGAGGAGACCGCGTGACCACCCTGTTGATCGGCGTGCTCGCCCCCGACGTCCTGGACAGCAACGGCGATGCGGCGAACGCCCGCGTCCTCGCGGCACGCGCCGGCTGGGCCGGTCTCGACGCCCGCCTCCTGGCGCTGCGCGAGGAGGCCGACTTCGCCGAGCGGCCCGACGTGCTCGTGGCCGGCACGGGAGCGGACGAGGACCTGCCCGCCGTGCTCGACCTCCTCCGCGCCGTCGGCGACACGGTCCAGGGCTGGGTGCGCGACGAGACCGAGGTCGTCGCCGTCGGCGCGGGCTGGGAGCTCCTCGCCGAGTCGTTCGCGACGTCCGAGGCCGTCATCGCCGGCATCGGGGTCCTCCCCGGTCGTGCCGTGACCTCCGAGCGCACGACCGACGACCTCGTCGTCGAGTCCGCGTCGGGCGTCCTCGTCGGCTTCGAGAACCACGCCCGCCGTTTCGAGGGCATCGATCCCGCGCACGTCCTCGGCCGGGTGCTGCACGGCACCGGTGACGGCGGGGGAGCGGAGGGCTACGCCGCAGGTCGGCTCCTCGGCACGCACCTCCACGGCCCCGTGCTCGCGAAGAACCCCGCCCTCGCGGACGCGATCCTGACCCGGGTGGCCGGGCGGCACGGTCTGGCCTACTCGATGCAGGACGAGCGGATCCGTGCGGCGGATGAGACAGCTCGAGCCGCCCGCGAAGTGATCGCGAAGCGGCTCGGAGTCGGCCGGTAGGGAGTCCCGCTCCCCACCGGCGAAGGGCGGGCTGACTAGGGGCGCTGCTCCTCGAAGAGGCGCGCCGACTCGTCGTGCCAGCTCTGGGCGATGCTGGAGAGCTTCTCCTGGTACTTCTTGCCGTGGTGCGCGCAGAACAGCAGCTCGCCGCTGTTCACCACGACACGGATGTAGGCCTGGGCTCCGCAGCTGTCGCAGCGGTCTGCCGCGGAGAGCTGCTGCGATCCAGCGAGCTCGTCCACGCCGTTCTGGGTTGCTGTGGTCGACATGACGTGGCCTCCTGCGCTCGGGTCTTCGACTTCGGTGGACTCGGCCTCTCAGCTCCGTCCTTCCCTTGGTCCAACCATCAAAGCACGCGGATGTTTCCCGGCAGAGTCGATCCCGTGGCATTTCGCTCTGCGCGTAGGTCCCCCGCCGCACTTCCCAGCCCGCGAGCACCGTGATCGCGCTCCGCCGCGCCGCGGCCGGGGTGTCGTCCCTCGAACCTAGACTGATCGGATGGCCTCCACCGACTACTCCGCACGGCACCTCTCCGTCCTCGAAGGCCTCGAGGCGGTGCGCAAGCGTCCCGGCATGTACATCGGGTCGACGGACTCCCGCGGGCTGATGCACTGCCTCTGGGAGGTCATCGACAACTCCGTCGACGAGGCCCTGGCCGGCCACGGCACCGAGATCAGCGTGGTGCTGCACGAGGACGGCAGCGTCGAGGTCCGCGACCGCGCCCGCGGCATCCCGGTCGACATCGAGCCCAAGACCGGGCTCACCGGCGTCGAGGTCGTCTTCACCAAGCTGCACGCGGGCGGCAAGTTCGGCTCCGGCTCCTACGCCGCCTCGGGCGGCCTGCACGGCGTGGGCGCCTCGGTCGTGAACGCGCTGTCGGAGCGGCTGGACGTTGAGGTCGACCGCGACGGCCGCACTTACCGGATGTCCTTCCATCGCGGCGAGCCCGGCCGCTTCGCGGACTCGGGCGAGCCGACCCCGGACGCTCCGTTCTCGCCGTTCGAGAACGGCTCGGAGCTGGAGATCGTCGGCAAGGTGAAGAGGGGCGTCACCGGGACGCGGGTCCGCTACTGGGCGGACCGGCAGATCTTCACCAAGGGCGCCGCCTTCCAGACCGACGACCTCGTCACCCGGGCCCGGCAGACCGCCTTCCTGGTGCCGGGGCTCACGATCGACATCGTCGACGACCGCGAGGAGGAGCGCCGCGCCGAGATGTTCCGCTACGACGGCGGCATCTCGGAGTTCGTCGAGTTCCTCGCTCCGGACGCGGCCGTCACCGACGTGCTGCGGCTCACCGGCAGCGGCACCTTCACCGAGACCGTGCCGGTGCTCACCCCCGGCGGCGCGATGGTTCCCACCGAGGTGGAGCGCACCTGCGAGGTCGACATCGCGCTGCGCTGGGGCACCGGCTACGAGACGGTGCTGCGCAGCTTCGTCAACATCATCTCGACGCCCAAGGGCGGCACCCACCAGACCGGCTTCGAGCAGGGGCTGCTGAAGCTGCTCCGCGCGCAGGTCGAGGCGAACGCCCGCAAGCTCAAAGCCGGCTCGGACAAGCTGGAGAAGGACGACGCGCTCGCGGGGCTCACCGCGGTGCTGACCGTGCGCCTGCCCGAGCCGCAGTTCGAGGGCCAGACGAAGGAGGTCCTCGGCACGCCGGCGGTGCGCGCGATCGTCGCGCAGACGATCACCTCGACCCTCGGCGCCGTCTTCGCCTCGACGAAGCGCGAGGACAAGGCGCAGATGTCGCAGCTGCTCGAGAAGCTCGTCGCCGAGATGAAGTCGCGGATCTCGGCCCGCGCGCACAAGGAGACGCAGCGCCGCAAGAACGCGCTCGAGTCCTCCTCGCTGCCGGCCAAGCTCGTCGACTGCCGCAGCAACGACGTGGAGAACAGCGAGCTGTTCATCGTCGAGGGCGACTCGGCGCTGGGCACCGCGAAGCTCGCCCGCAACAGCGAGTACCAGGCGCTGCTGCCGATCCGCGGCAAGATCCTCAACGTGCAGAAGGCGAGCATCGCCGACATGCTCTCGAACACCGAGTGCGCCTCGATGATCCAGGTGATCGGGGCCGGGTCCGGCCGCTCCTTCGAGCTGCCGGCCGCGCGCTACGGGAAGATCATCCTGATGAGCGACGCCGACGTCGACGGCGCGCACATCCGCACGCTCCTGCTCACGCTGTTCTTCCGCTACATGCGGCCGCTGGTCGAGGCCGGCCGGGTCTTCGCCGCGGTGCCGCCGCTGCACCGCGTCGTGGTGATGAACTCCGGCAAGAAGCCGAACGAGACGATCTACACCTACTCCGAGAAGGAGCTGCAGGGCGTCCTCGCCGGTCTGTCGAAGGCGAACCGGCGCTACCAGGACCCGATCCAGCGCTACAAGGGCCTCGGCGAGATGGACGCCGACCAGCTCGCGCTGACGACGATGGACCGCTCGCGGCGGACGCTGCGCCGGGTCAAGGTGTCGGACGCGGAGAACGCGGGCCGGGTCTTCGAGCTGCTGATGGGCAACGAGGTGGCGCCGCGCAAGGACTTCATCGTCCGCGGCTCCGAGACGCTCTCGCGCGACCGCATCGACGTCTGAGGCCCGTCCCGCGCCGGGGCGGCGCGGGACGACGGTCTAGAACTGCTCGGGGGCCGCGCCGATGCTGGCGACCGGGGCCGCGAGGGCGACGCCGGAGCCGTCGCGCTTCATCCCGGAGTCGGGAAGCGCCGCGACGCTGCCGTCGGCCTCGAGCGCGTGCGCCGGGCCGGGGCCGACCCAGGCGACGCCGAGGGCGGTCTCGCCCTTGAGGAAGCGCTGGGCGCGGACGCCGCCGGTCGCGCGGCCCTTGGGCGGGAACTCCGAGAACGCCGACACCTTGGCGCTGCCGGTGTCGGTGCCGGAGAGGGCCCAGCTGTCGACGGCGACGGTCGCGACGACCGTCTCGTCGCGCTCGGACTCGGGGACCACCGCGAAGGAGACGACCTCGTCGGTCTCGCTGATCTTGACGCCGGCCATGCCCGCCGCGGTCCGGCCCTGCGGACGCACCGCCGAGGCGGAGAAGCGCAGCAGCTGGGCCTCGCCGGTGACGAAGACGAGCTCGTCCTCGTCGGCCGACGGCGCGGCGCCGACGACCGCGTCCTTCGGCCGCAGGGCGATCAGCTCGATGTCCGGGCGGTTGGGCAGGTCGCCCGGGGCGACGCGCTTGACCGTGCCCTGCAGGGTGCCCAGGGCGATCGGGCGGGGGTCGTCGAGGGCGACCAGGGCGAGGACGCGCTCGTCCTTCGCCAGGTGGGTCAGGTAGTCGCTCATCCGGACGCCCGCGCCGAGCTGCACCGAGGAGGACGGGACGGACGGGACGTCGACGGGGGAGAAGCGCAGCAGGCGGCCGGCGGTCGTCACCGCGCCGATCTCGGCGCGCGTGGTGGTGTCGATCGTGCTGAGCACCGCGTCGTGCTTGCTGCGGCGGGTCGCGCGCTCGGGGTGCGGCGCGGCCTCCGGGTCGCGGTCGATGCGCACCATCCGCCCGGTGGTGCTCAGCAGCACCCGGCAGGGCAGGTCGGCGATCTCGAGGACGGCGGCGGTCTTGCGTCCGGTCGTGGCGACGGAGGGGCGCGCCTCGGTGAGCAGCGTCCGGCGCGGCGTGCCGAGGCGCTGCGCGACGTCGTCGAGCTCGTCGGACACGAGTGCCTCGAGGCGGCTGCGGCTGGCCAGCAGCGCCTCGAGCTCGGCGATCTCGGCGATCAGGGTGTCGCGCTCGGTCTCGAGCTCGATCCGGGAGAACCTCGTCAGGCGGCGCAGCTGCAGCTCGAGGATGTAGTCGGCCTGGATCGTGCTGAGGTCGAAGACCTCGATCAGCCGGGCCCGGGCGGCGGCGGTGTCGTCGCTCGCGCGGATCAGCTGGATGACCTCGTCGATGTCGAGGATCGCGATCAGCAGTCCCTCGACCAGGTGCAGCCGCTCCTGGCGCTTGCGGAGACGGTAGCGGGAGCGGCGGGTCACCACGGTCAGGCGGTGGCCGACGTAGACCTGCAGCAGCTCCTTGAGGCCGAGCGTGCGCGGCTGGCCGTCGACGAGGGCGACGTTGTTGATCGAGAAGGCGTCCTCGAGCGGGGTGTAGCGGTACAGCTGCTCGAGCACCGCCTCCGGGCTGAAGCCGGTCTTGATCCCGATCACGAGGCGGAGGCCGTTGTCGCGGTCGGTGAGATCGGTGACGTCGGCGATCCCGCTGAGCTTCTTGTTCTGGACGCCGTCCTTGATCTTGTCGATGACCTTCTCGGCGCCGACGAGGTAGGGCAGCTCGGTGACGACCAGGCCGGACTTCCGGGCGGTGATGCTCTCGACCGAGACGCGGGCGCGGGTCTTGAAGCTGCCGCGGCCGGTCGCGTAGGCGTCGCGGACGCCGGCGAGCCCGACGATCGTGCCGCCGCTGGGGAAGTCCGGGCCGGGGACGAACGACATCAGATCGTCAAGCGAGGCGTCGGGGTGCGCGATCAGGTGCCGCGCCGCTCCGATCACCTCGATCAGGTTGTGCGGGGCCATGTTGGTGGCCATGCCGACCGCGATGCCGCTCGCACCGTTGACGAGGAGGTTCGGGAACGCCGCGGGGAGCACCTCGGGCTGGTCGTGCGAGTTGTCGTAGTTGGGGACGAAGTCGACGACGTCCTCGTCGAGGTGCTCGGTCATCGCCGTCGCCGCGGCGGCGAGGCGGGCCTCGGTGTAGCGGGCGGCGGCGGGGCCGTCGTCGAGCGAGCCGAAGTTGCCGTGGCCGTCGACGAGCGGGACCCGGAGCGTGAACGGCTGCGCGAGACGCACGAGCGAGTCGTAGATCGAGGCGTCGCCGTGCGGGTGCAGCTTGCCCATCACCTCGCCGACGACGCGGGCCGACTTCACGTGGCCGCGATCGGGGCGCAGGCCCATCTCGCTCATCATGTAGAGGATGCGGCGCTGCACCGGCTTCAAGCCGTCGCGGGCGTCGGGCAGGGCGCGGGAGTAGATCACCGAGTAGGCGTACTCGAGGAACGACCCCTCCATCTCGGCCGAGACGTCGACGTCCTCGATGCGCTCGGTCAGGGAGGATCCGGAGGGAGGGGGTGCAGCGTTCATGTCTCACTTCGGTAGCGGGCGCGGGCACGGCGGGGCACGCTCCGCGGAGGGGCGCAGCGTGCGAAACTGGGCGCGATGACCCCCATGCTACCGGCCGTCCCCGCCGGGCGGCGGAGCCTCGCCGACGTCCTCCCCGGCGCTCTCGACGCCCTCCTCGGCCGCCCGGGGACCTTCGGCTCGCCGCGCGTCGAGCGGATCGTCGTCGTCCTCGTCGACGGGCTCGGGGCGGCCAACCTGCGGCAGCGCGCCGGGCACGCCCGCACGCTCGCGCCCGCGCTCACCAAGGCCACGACCCTCGCCTCCGGCTTCCCGACGACGACCGCGGCGGCCCTCGCCAGCCTCACCACGGGCCGGCGCCCGGGGGAGCACGGGATGGTCGGCTACCGCGTGCTCGACCGGGCGCACGACCGCCTGGTGAACCAGCTCTCCGGCTGGGACGACCGGATGGTCCCCGAGCAGTGGCAGCCGCACCCCACCGTCTTCGAGCGCGCCGTCGAGGCGGGTGTCGCGGCGAGCGTCATCGGCGCCGCCCGCTACGCGCACTCGGGGCTCACCCGCGCGATCCTGCGCGGCGCCGAGTACCGGGTCGCCGGGGGAGTCGCCGAGCGCTTCGCCGCGGCGCGCGATCTGCTCGACCGCGGCGGCCGGCAGCTCGTCTACCTCTACGTCCCCGAGCTCGACATGACCGCGCACGCCCGCGGCTGGGAGTCGCCGGAGTGGACGACGGCACTGGAGCAGCTCGACGGCGAGGTCGCGGCGTTCGTCCGCGGACTCTCCGGGCGCGAGGGCGTGCTCGTCACCGCCGACCACGGCGTGCTGGACGTGCCCGCCTCGTCGCACGTGCTCGTCCGGGAGCCCGCAATGCTCGAGGGTGTCCGCCACCTGGCCGGCGAGCCGCGCTGCCTGCAGCTGCACCTCGAGGCCGGGATCGATCCCGCGGTGGTCGCGGCGCGCTGGAGCGAGGCGGAGGGCTCCCGCGCCTGGATCGCGACCCGTGACGAGGTCGCGGCGAGCGGCTGGTTCGGCGAGATCGGCGCTCCGGCGGCGGAGCGGATGGGCGACGTCTTCGTCGCCGCCCGCAAGGCGATCGCCTACTACTCGGCGGAGGACGCATCCGGCCGGTCGATGATCGGCCAGCACGGCTCGCTCACCCCCGAGGAGACCCAGGTGCCGCTGCTCGGCTTCGGCGCGCTCTCCGGGATCTGAGTCCCGGGAGCGCGCTCGCCCTCTCAGGCGTCGACCGGTCAGGCGTCGACCGGTCAGTCGTCGCTGCGGGCCCCGAAGACGATCTCGTCCCAGCTGGGGATGGCGGCACGGCCGCGGCGCATCGAGGTGCGTCCGCTCGCGGCGGGGTGCTCGGCAGCGGGTGCTGCGGGGCGCTCGGGCTCGGGGGCCTTCGGGGCGACGACCGCGGGCGCCTCCGGCTGCGGCTCCTCGCGCACCCGCGCCGAGGAGGCGTGGTCGCGCTCGCCGCGACGGCGCCGGAGCGCGTCGAGGAGGTCGGCCGTGTCGTTGAGGTTGCGCTCGCGCTGCTCGGTCGTGCTGGTCACCGGGCGGGGGAGCGTGGAGACCGGACGCGGCGTGTCCGAGAGGGCCGGCTGCGGCTCGGTGTCGGAGGGCCGGGAGGCGGCGGGTCGCGAGTGCGGGAGACGCGAGGGCCCCTGGCGCTCGGAGCCCGCTCGCTCGGAGCCCGCACGCTCGGAGCCCGTGCGCTCGGAGCCCGTGCGCTCGGGGCGCGACGGCTCCGCGGGCTTCGCGAACGCGTCGGTGTCGAAGCGGGTCGCCAGCTCGTCGACCGCGGCGGGGATGACGGCGCGCAGGCGCGGGATCAGCGTCGGCCTGATCTCGCCCTGCTGCGAGAGCGTGGTCGCCTCGGCGGTGAGGGGGGAGAGGAGCGCCTTCTTGGGGTCGAAGCGCCAGCGGGCGTCGTGGTCGATCTCGTCGGAGCGGAAGAGCAGCTTGACGACCCAGCCCTCCTCCTCCTTCCAGCTCGACCACTGCTCGCCGTCGGCACCGAGGGCGCCCAGGCGCTCGCGGATGACGTCGCCGAAGGGCGTGCCCTCCTCGAGCGGGTCGGGGTCGGCGCTGGTGTAGACGCGGACCGCCAGGGCGGAGGCGACGATGTGCTCGCGCTCGGCCGTGACCGGGCCCTCGAAGCGCGCGACGTAGTCGAGGTCGGCGCCGGTGAGCTCGGCGACCTCCTCGGCGGAGAGGCCCGAGCGGATGTGCGACTGGATCTCGCGGGGCGACACGCGCTTCTCCCGCGGGGGCAGCGAGTGCACGCGCGGGCGCAGCTGGCTCTGCAGCGTCTCGTCGATGCGGACGGAGAACCGCTCACCGCCGTCCGAGACGAGGACGAGCGATCCGCTCTCGACGCCGATCACCTTCAGTTCCATCATCGTGCTGGACCTCCTTCTGGCCGCGGACGAGCCCGTGCCTGCCGCGAACCGGCTCAGGATCGCACGCCGACGGGCCGTTCCCCGGGAATACCGCGGGCGGGTCGAAAGTTGGTGCGGAGGAGGGCGCGGCAGCGGCTGTCAAGACGCGTTCGAAGCGGTTTGCGCATCGATACTTCTTGATGCACACTGTCCCCGCCGATTTGTTGAACGACTGAATTTAAGAAGTGGATGGGAATGGCTACGGACTACGACGCCCCCCGCAAGACCGATGACGACTCCGAGTCGATCGAGGCCCTGAAGGAGCGAGTCCCCGACAAGATGTCCGGTGTCGTCGACGTCGATGACGCCGACAACCCGGGCGGATTCGAACTGCCCGGTGCCGATCTGTCCGACCTCGATCTGGACGTCGTGGTCCTTCCGCCGCAGGCGGACGAGTTCACGTGCGTCAGCTGCTTCCTGGTGAAGCACCGCTCGCAGATCGACCACGAGGAGAAGCTCGGCCCGATCTGCCTGGAGTGCGCCGCCTAGGCCTCTCCCGGCTCCGAAAGACCAGCGCCCCGTCGCCGTGATCCCTCCCGGATCGCGGCGACGACGTCGTTGGGGCGCCTGCTCGACAGCAGCCAGTACGGCGTCGGGTCGGCGGGGTCCTCGATCGGGACCCGGACGACGTCGCGCACCCAGCCGCGGATGACGAGGAACGCCCTGGCGTCCAACCGCGGTCCGCGCTGAGCGAACGCCCGCTCGCCGGTGAAGGCGACCGCGTCGCCCACCAGCTCGAGCGGGATGTGCGCGCGGCCGGCCCGCAGCTCGCCGTCGACGACCTCGATGGTCGGCGACGTGGCGAGCAGCGTGCCGACGGTGCCGCCGTAGAGCACCAGCGCGACGAGGAAGCCGACGGACAGGTTGATCGGCGCGAAGACCAGGATGCTGGCGGGGATCACGAGGGCGGTGGAGACGAAGAGCCAGGGCGCGGGCCACAGCCTCTCTCGGTAGGACGGCATGTCCCTATTGCATCAGACGATTGGTCTACCCTCGTCACGTGAACGAAACCGTCGACGTCCCGATCCGCGCGGACGAGGTCCCGTTCTACGCCCACCCCGGTGACGCCGGAGCCGATCTGCGCTCCACGGAGGAGCTCGTGCTCGCTCCCGGCGAGCGGGCGAGCGTCGGCACCGGGGTCTCGATCGCCCTGCCCGACGGTCATGTCGGCTTCGTCGTGCCGCGCAGCGGGCTGGCCTTCAAGCACGGCCTCACGATCGTGAACGCGCCCGGCACCATCGACGCCGGCTACCGCGGCGAGATCCGCGTGGCCCTCCTGAACACCGACGCCCGCGAGCCGTACCGCATCGCCGCGGGCGACCGGATCGCGCAGCTCGTCATCCTGCCCGTCGTCCGGGCCCGCTTCACCGCCGTCGAGGAGCTGCCGGACTCCGTCCGCGGCACCGGCGGCTTCGGCTCGACCGGCTACGCCACCGCAGCACCAGCAGACGCCCGCACCAACGAGGAGAACGCATGAGCGACATCCAGCCCGCCGGCACCGAGGACGCGGCCGTCGAGACCGCCGCGCAGGACTTCGAGAAGTCCGCGCCCGCCGACCGCGCGGAGGCCGGCCCGCTCGACGAGCGCGAGGCCAACCCGGTCCGCCCCTACATCGACCTCGGCGGGGTGAAGGTGCTGCCCCGCGAGGGCATGCACATCCGCCTCGAGGTCGAGGAGGCGACCAAGCGCGTCATCGCCGTCGGCCTCGACTACGCCGGGTCCACCCTCCAGGTGCAGCCGTTCGCGGCACCGCGCTCCTCGGGTCTCTGGCACGAGATCCGCGGGCAGATCGCGGAGCAGATCGGCCGCCAGGGCGGCAGCACCGAGGAGCGCGAGGGCGTCTTCGGCCCGGAGATCGTCGCGCAGCTCCCGCTGGCCGGCGGCGGCGTGCGCGTCGCGCGCTTCGTCGGCGTCGACGGTCCGCGCTGGTTCCTCCGCGGCGTGATCGCCGGCGCGGGGGCCACCGACGAGCAGGCCGCGGCCGCCGTCGAGGACCTCTTCCGCAGTGTCGTCGTGGTGCGCGGCTCCGGCCCGATGCCCCCGCGCGACCTCATCCCGCTCAAGATGCCGGACAGCGGCCAGACCCAGCAGAGCGCGAGCTGAGCGGGATGGGCGCCGAGGGCGACCAGCAGCCCGAGCGCGACGGGCGGTCGGAGCACACCGGCCCGTCCGAGCGCGAGGGGCAGCCGGAGCGTCCCGAGGTCGGTGAGGCGATCGCGAAGGCCGCCCGCCGCTCCGGACTCGGCGTCGTCGCCGACGGCGAGCCGTTCGACGGCCGCGCACTGCTCGGCTCGATGGGCGGCGTCCGCGGCATCCTCGAGGCCGTCGTGCCCGGAGTCGCCTTCGTCCTCCTCTTCACGATCACGGGAGAGCTCGTGCTCTCGCTGGTCGCCTCCGTCGGGATGGCCGTGCTGTTCACCGTCGCGCGGATCCTCGGGCGCACCCCGGTCATCCAGGCGGTCGGCGGTCTGCTCGGCGTCGTGATCTCGGCCGCCCTCGCGCTGATCACCGGCCGCGCGGTCGACAACTTCGTGCCCGGTCTGATCACCAACCTCGTCTACGGCCTCGTCTTCCTGGTGTCGGTGCTCGCGCGCTGGCCCCTGATCGGCGTCGCGGCCGGCTACCTGATGGGCGACGGCACGGCCTGGCGGAACGACCGCCGGAAGCGCCGGCTCTTCTCGCTGCTGACGCTCGCCTGGGCGGCCCTGTTCTTCGTCCGGCTCGCGGTGCAGTACCCGCTCTTCCTCGCCGGCGACGCCACGGCCCTGGGCACCTGGAAGCTCGTGCTCGGCCTGCCCCTCTATGCGCCGCTGCTGGTGCTCACCGTCCTGGCCGTGCGCGCGGAGTACCGCGGCGCGGCGGAGCGGGACGAGGCGGCTCCGCCCGCCGAACGCGCGTAGAGTTGTCTCGACGTCAAGATAAATAGTTAGGTCCTCCTTGGTGGCGGGGCGCTGTGCGCGGTCGCCAAGATGGAGACGGATATGTGGGTGCGCCCGTCGGCGGAGCCCACGTCAGCGAAGGAGAGGGCGACGTGTCCGCGGTAGACAGCTTTGGATCGAAAGACAACCTGAAGGTCGGCTCGACCGACTACGAGGTGTTCCGCATCGACCGGGTCCCCGGTCACGAGAAGCTCCCGTTCAGCCTGAAGGTGCTGCTCGAGAACCTGCTCCGCACGGAGGACGGCGCCAACATCACGGCCGATCACATCCGCGCCCTGGGCGAGTGGGTCCCGGAGTCGGAGCCCGACACCGAGATCCAGTTCACGCCCGCGCGCGTCGTGATGCAGGACTTCACCGGTGTGCCCTGCATCGTCGACCTCGCCACCATGCGCGAGGCCGTCGCGGCCCTCGGTGGAGACGCGAACAGGATCAACCCGCTCGCGCCCGCCGAGATGGTCATCGACCACTCGGTCATCGCGGACCTCTTCGGCACCCCCGACGCCCTCGAGCGCAACGTCGAGCTCGAGTACGAGCGGAACGGCGAGCGCTACCAGTTCCTCCGCTGGGGCCAGACCGCGTTCGACGACTTCAAGGTCGTCCCGCCCGGAACGGGCATCGTCCACCAGGTCAACATCGAGTACCTGGCGCGCGTCACCATGACCCGCGAGGTCGGCGGCGTCCTCCGCGCCTACCCCGACACCTGCGTCGGCACCGACTCGCACACCACCATGGTGAACGGCCTCGGCGTGCTCGGCTGGGGCGTCGGCGGCATCGAGGCCGAGGCGGCCATGCTCGGCCAGCCCGTGTCGATGCTCATCCCCAAGGTCGTCGGCTTCAAGCTCTCCGGTGCCATCCCGGCCGGCGTGACCGCCACCGACGTCGTCCTGACGATCACCGAGATGCTGCGCAAGCACGGCGTCGTCGGCAAGTTCGTCGAGTTCTACGGCGCCGGCGTCGCCCAGGTGCCGCTCGCCAACCGCGCCACCATCGGCAACATGAGCCCCGAGTTCGGCTCCACCGCCGCGATGTTCCCCATCGACGACGTGACCCTCGACTACCTGCGCCTCACCGGCCGCAGCGACGAGCAGATCGCCCTGGTCGAGCAGTACTCCAAGCTGCAGAAGCTCTGGCACGACCCCGCGGTCGAGCCGGTCTTCAGCGAGTACCTCGAGCTGGACCTCAGCACGGTCGTCCCCTCGATCGCCGGGCCGAAGCGCCCGCAGGACCGCATCGAGCTCACCTCGGCGAAGACGCAGTTCGAGTCGGACCTCAACAACTACACTGACGTCACCCACGACATCGTCGACCTCACCCTCGCCGAGTCGTTCCCCGCGTCGGACCCGGGCGAGCTCCAGCCGCAGGACGAGTACAGCTCGCACTCGCACACCCACCGCTCGCACGCGCCGACCACCGCGTCGAAGCCGACGACCGTCGAGCTGGGCGAGGGCCACGAGAGCTTCACCATCGACCACGGCGCCGTCGCGATCGCCGCGATCACCTCGTGCACCAACACGTCGAACCCCTCGGTGATGCTCGCGGCCGGCCTGCTGGCCCGCAACGCCGCGCAGAAGGGCCTCAAGGCCAAGCCGTGGGTCAAGACCACGCTGGCGCCGGGCTCGAAGGTCGTCACCGACTACTACGAGAAGGCCGGGCTCACCGAGTCGCTCGAGGCCCTCGGCTTCTTCACCGTCGGCTACGGCTGCACCACCTGCATCGGCAACTCCGGCCCGCTGCTCGAGGAGATCTCGACCGCGGTGCAGGAGAACGACCTCGCCGTCACGGCCGTCCTCTCGGGCAACCGCAACTTCGAGGGCCGCATCAACCCCGACGTGAAGATGAACTACCTGGCGAGCCCGCCGCTCGTCATCGCCTACGCGCTCGCCGGCTCGATGAACTTCGACTTCGAGGTCGACGCCCTGGGCACCGACACCGACGGCAACGACGTCTTCCTCAAGGACATCTGGCCCGACGCGGCCGAGGTGCAGGCGACGATCGACTCCTCGATCGACAAGTCGATGTTCGACACGCAGTACGCCGGCGTGTTCGACGGCGACGAGCGCTGGCGCTCGCTGCAGACCCCCGAGGGCTCGATCTTCGAGTGGGACGAGGACTCCACCTACGTGCGGAAGCCCCCGTACTTCGACGGCATGACGATGGAGACGACCCCGGTCACCGACATCGCCGACGCCCGCGTGCTCGCCAAGCTGGGCGACTCGGTCACCACCGACCACATCAGCCCCGCCGGCTCGATCAAGGCCGACAGCCCGGCCGGTCAGTACCTCGCCGAGCACAGCGTGGACCGCAAGGACTACAACTCCTACGGCTCGCGCCGCGGCAACCACGAGGTGATGATCCGCGGCACGTTCGCGAACATCCGCCTGCGCAACCAGCTCCTGGACAACGTGGAGGGCGGCTACACCCGCGACTTCACGCAGGAGGGCGGCCCGCAGTCGTTCATCTACGACGCGTCGCAGAACTACCAGGCGCAGGGCACCCCGCTGGTGATCCTCGGCGGCAAGGAGTACGGCTCCGGCTCGTCGCGCGACTGGGCGGCGAAGGGCACCAGCCTCCTGGGCGTCAAGGCGGTCATCGTCGAGAGCTTCGAGCGGATCCACCGCTCGAACCTGATCGGCATGGGCGTCGTCCCGCTGCAGTTCCCGCAGGGCGAGACCTGGGCCTCGCTCGGGCTCGACGGCACGGAGTCGATCAGCATCTCGGGCATCGAGGCGCTGAACGAGGGCGTGACCCCGAAGACGGTCCACGTCGTCGCCACGCCGACGTCCGACTCGCCCGAGGGCAAGCAGCCGATCGAGTTCGACGCGGTCGTCCGCATCGACACCCCCGGTGAGGCGGACTACTACCGCAACGGCGGGATCCTGCAGTACGTGCTGCGCTCCCTGGTCTGATTCCGAGCAGATCTGCGCGCCTCCCTGCAAGCCGGGGAGGCGCGCACCTGTTCCACCGGACCCCGTGCGTAGACTCGGGAGACGTCCACACCCCTCAGACATCCCCCGGAAAGGCGGCGCGAATGGCTGTTCTCGAGACCATCTCCGGACCGCGCGACCTCGACCGCCTGACCCGGACCGAGCTCGAGACGCTGGCGCTGGAGATCCGCGACTTCCTCGTGCGCGAGGTGTCCAAGACCGGCGGCCACCTCGGCCCGAATCTCGGCGTCGTCGAGACGACCATCGCGATCCACCGGGTCTTCGACTCGCCGCACGACGCGATCATCTTCGACACGGGGCACCAGTCCTACGTGCACAAGCTGCTGACCGGGCGCCAGGACTTCTCCGGCCTCCGCCAGCGCGGCGGACTCGCCGGCTATCCGCAGCGCTCCGAGTCGCCGCACGACATCGTCGAGAGCTCGCACGCGTCCAGCTCGCTGTCCTGGGCGGACGGCATCTCCCGCGCCTTCACGATGACCGGCCAGACCGATCGCCACGTGGTCGCCGTCGTCGGCGACGGCGCGCTCACCGGCGGGATGACCTGGGAGGCGCTGAACAACATCAGCGACGACAACTCCCGCGGGCTCGTCATCGTCGTCAACGACAACGGCCGCTCCTATGCCCCGACCATCGGCGGCATGGCGCGCTTCCTCAACGGCGTCCGCACCCGGCGCACCTACCGGACGCTGCACCGCGGCTCCCGCGCCGTCTCCGAGCGCCTGGGCGGCCCCGCGGCCGCGGTCTACCGCGGTGTGCGCGGCGGCCTGCACGGCTTCCTCAGCCGCTTCATCAACAACGAGGCGCTGTACTCCAACCTCGACATCAAGTACCTCGGCCCGATCGACGGACACGACCTCACCGCGATGGAGGAGGCGCTCCAGCAGGCCAAGGACTACGGCACGCCCGTGATCGTGCACGCGATCACGCAGAAGGGCAAGGGCTTCGAGCCCGCCGTCCAGGACCTCGCCGACCAGTTCCACGCGGTCGGCCAGATCGATCCCGAGACCGGCGAGCCGCTCAGCGCGAGCGGCGCCCGCTCCTGGACCTCGGTCTTCGCGGAGGAGATCGTCACCCTCGCGGACGAGGACCCGACGATCGTCGGCATCACCGCCGCGATGCTCCGCCCGGTCGGCCTCGACCGCCTCGCCGAGAAGTACCCGGACCGCGTGTTCGACGTCGGCATCGCCGAGCAGCACGCCGTGACCTCGGCCGCAGGCCTCGCCTTCGGCGGTCTGCACCCGGTCGTCGCGCTCTACGCGACCTTCGTCAACCGCGCCTTCGACCAGGTGCTGATGGACGTGGCGCTGCACCGCGCCGGCGTCACCTTCGTGCTCGACCGCGCCGGGGTCACCGGCCCGGACGGCCCGAGCCACCACGGCATGTGGGACCTCGCGATCCTCCAGGTCGTCCCGAACATCCGCCTCGCCGCGCCCCGGGACTCCGTCCGGCTGCGCGAGGAGCTGCGGGAGGCCGTCGGCGTGAAGGACGCCCCCACGGTCGTGCGCTTCTCCAAGGGCAACGTCGGCGACGAGATCGACGCGCTCGAGCGCCTCGACGACGGCGTGGACGTGCTGCTGCGCTCGGAGCGGCAGGACGTGCTGATCGTCACCGTCGGCCCGATGGCCGCGATGGGCCTCGACGTCGCGCAGCGGCTCGCCGCGCAGGGCATCGGCGCCACCGTCGTCGATCCGCGCTGGGTCGTGCCGGTCCCGCGCAGCGTCATCGATCTGGCGGCCGAGCACCGCCTCGTGATCTCGATCGAGGACGGCGTCCGCGTCGGCGGCATCGGCACCCGGATCCGCCAGGACCTCCGCGAGGCCGGCGTCGACACGGCCGTCACCGAGCTGGGGCTGCCGGACCAGTTCCTCGACCACGCCAAGCGCGAGGAGATCCTCGAGGACGTCGGACTGACTCCGCAGCACATCGCCCGGGACGTCGTCGCCCAGGTGCTCGGCAGCAAGATCCCGGTCGCGCGCCCGCTGCCCGAAGAGGTCGCGGCGCACGACGACGCGCGCAAGGACTGAGCGCGCACCACGCACGGGAGAGGGCGCCCACCGGACCGGTGGCGCCCTCCTGCGTTCTCGCCGTCCCTGCGGCTACTGGACGCCGCGGATGGCCGGGTCGTGGAACGTGCCGCCGAAGGCGCGCTCGCTCGCGCCCACGCGGTCGAGGTAGGGCGTCAGGCCGCCCATCTGGAACGGGTAGCCGGCGCCGAGGATGAGGCAGAGGTCGATGTCCTCCGCGGCGTGCACGACGTCGTCGTCCAGCATCCGCTTCACCTCGTCGGCGAGGCCGGTCTCGACGCGAAGCCGCAGCTCCTCGGCGGTCATCGGGTCGGAGCCGCCCTTGACGATGGCGACGGCGCGCTTGTCCACGCCCTTCACCCGGCCCTTGGCGTCGCGCTCGAAGACGTGGCCGAGCTCCGCCAGGCGGTGCAGGTTGGCGCTGTCGTAGAAGCGGTCCGGGAAGGCGGCGTGGTGGGTGTCGAGCACGTGCGCGCCGACCTTGAGGCCGACGAGCTCGAGCAGCTCGAACGGCGTCATCGGCAGGCCGAACGGCTCGAGCGAGGCCTCGACGACCTCGAAGGGAGTGCCGGTGTCGACGGCGTGCATCGCCTCGCCGAGGACCTTGGCCAGCACGCGGTTGACCACGAAGCCGGGGGTGTCGCGGGTGATGACCGCGTTCTTCTTCAGCTTCGCGGCCGTGACCATCGCCGTCGACAGCGTCTCGTCGTCGGTCTGCGGCGTGTTCACGACCTCGATCAGCGGCATCACGGCCACCGGGTTGAAGAAGTGGAAGCCGACCAGGCGCTCCGGGTGCTGCAGCCGCTCGCCGATCCGCTCGACCGAGAGCGAGGAGGTGTTGGTCGCGAGGACGGCGGTGGGGGAGACGTAGCGCTCGATGTCGGCGAAGACCTCCTGCTTGACGGAGAGCTCCTCGAAGACGGCCTCGATGATCCAGTCGGCGTCGGCGAAGTCGGCGCGGTCGGTGGTGCCGGTGACGAGACCGCGGAGGCGGTTCGCGTCGTCCGGCGAGAGGCGGCCCTTGGCGAGCAGGGTGTCGATCTCGCCGACGATGCTCGCGACGCCGCGGTCCACCCGCTCCTGGTCGAGGTCGGTGATGACGACCGGCACCTGGAGGCGGCGGACGAAGAGCAGCGCGAACTGCGTGGCCATGAGACCCGCGCCGATGACGCCGACCTTGGTGACCGGCTTGGCGAGGCTCTTGTCCGGCGCGCCGGCGGGGCGCTTGGCCCGCTTCTGCACCAGGTCGAAGGCGTAGATGCTCGCGCGGAACTGATCCCCGGAGACGAGGTCGGCCAGCGCCTCGTCCTCGGCGGCGAAGCCCTCCTCGCGGGTGCTGCTCTTGGCGGCCTTCAGCAGGTCGAGCGCGCGGTAGGGCGACGCGGCGACGGTGCCGATCTTCGACTCGAGCTGCTTGCGGGCGATCGCGATCGCGGCGTCCCACTTGACCAGGCGCTCGATCTTCCCGGGCACGTTCGGCCGCTTCACCTCGACGGTCCCGCCGAGGACGCCGTCGGCCCAGACCAGCGAGTTCTCGAGGAAGCTCGCGGAGGGGAAGATCGCGTCGGCGATGCCGAGGTCGAAGACGTCCTGGCCCTTGAGGGTCCGGTTGTTCTTCAGCGGGTTCTCGACGATCACCTTGAGCGCGTTCTCGATGCCGATCAGGTTCGGCAGCAGCCAGGCGCCGCCCCAGCCGGGGATGATGCCGAGGAAGACCTCGGGCAGCCCGAGCGCGGGGATCGAGGCGTCGACGGTGCGGTAGTCGGCGTTCAGCGCGATCTCGGTGCCGCCGCCGAGCGCGAGCCCGTTGATGAAGACGAACGAGGGGACGCCGAGCTCGGACAGCAGGCCGAGGGTCGTGTGCCCGAGGCGCGCCAGCTGGCGGCCGATCTCGTGGCTCGGGATGCTGCCGACCTTGCTGAGGTCGGCGCCGGCGGCGAGGATGAACGGCTTGCCGGTCACGCCGACCGCCTGGATCTCACCGGCCTTCGCGCGCGCCTGCTGGGCGAGCAGCACGTCGGCCAGCTCGAACAGCCCGGCGGGGCCGAAGGTGCTCGGCCGGGTGTGGTCGCGGTCGTTGTCGAGCGTGATCAGCGCCAGGACGCGGCCGCTGGGGAGCGGGACGTCGCGGACGTAGGAGTGGGTGACGACCTCGCCCTCGGCGAGTTCGACCAGGTCCTCGAATCCTTCGAGCATGGGTCAGCGTCCCTTCCGTCGTGCGCGCTTGCCGTCGAAGTGCGGGTTCTCCCAGATGACCGAGCCGCCCTGGCCGAGACCGACGCACATCGCGGTCAGGCCGTAGCGGACCTCGGGGTGCGCCTCGAACTGGCGGGCGAGCTGGATCATCAGCCGGACGCCCGAGGAGGCGAGCGGGTGGCCGATCGCGATCGCGCCGCCGTACTCGTTGACCCGCGGATCGTCGTCGTCGATGCCGAAGTGGTCGAGGAAGGAGAGCACCTGCACGGCGAACGCCTCGTTGAGCTCGAAGAGGCCGATGTCCTCGATGCCGAGCCCGGCCTTCTTCAGCGCCTTCTCGGTCGAGGGGACCGGGCCGATGCCCATGATCTCGGGCTCGACGCCGGCGAAGGCGAAGCTGACCAGGCGCATCTTCTCGGGCAGGCCCAGCTCCTTCGCGGCGTCGGCGCTGGCCAGCAGCGAGACGGCGGCGCCGTCGTTGAGACCGGAGGAGTTGCCGGCGGTCACGCGACCGTGGGGGCGGAACGGGGTGCGCAGATTCGCCAGCCCCTCGAGCGTGGTCTCGGGGCGGGGCGCCTCGTCGGCGGTGGCGAGGCCCCAGCCGGCGGCGCTGCGGGTGGCGACCGGGACGAGATCGGGCTGGATGTCGCCGTTGCGGTAGGCCTCGGCCAGCTTCTGCTGGCTGCGCAGGGCGTAGTGGTCGGAGCGGCTCTTGGTGAGCTGCGGGAAGCGGTCGTGGATCTTCTCCGCGGTCTTGCCCATGTTGAGGGCCTCCTCGCCGACCAGGCGCTCCGAGAGGAAGCGCGGGTTGGGGTCGGCGTTGAAGCCCATCGGGTGGCGGCCCATGTGCTCGACGCCGCCGGCGATCACGACGTCGTAGGCGCCGAAGGCGATGCCGCCGGCGGTCGTGGTGACCGAGGTCATCGCTCCCGCGCACATCCGGTCGATCGCGTAGCCGGGGACCGAGCGCGGCAGGCCCGCGAGGAGCGCGGCGGTGCGGCCGAGGGTCAGGCCCTGGTCGCCCTGCTGGGTGGTCGCGGCGATGGCGACCTCGTCCACGCGCTCCTTGGGCAGGGCGGTGTTGCGCTCCAGCAGACCGATCATGGCCTTGACGACGAGGTCGTCGGCCCGGGTCTGCCAGTACATGCCCTTCTCACCGGCTCGCCCGAACGGAGTACGGACTCCGTCGACGAACACGACTTCGGATCTCTCGGCCACAGTGCCTCCTGAAAACGGGACGCCCTCTCGGAAACCGGACGTCCTTCCGATCGTAGGAAGGCGGCCACGGGCGCCGGAATCCTTTGCTTCTTCCTACGAAGCGGGTTCCGTGCCCTCGACGGGTGCTTGCCCGGCTTCCACAAACGCGGTGGCGAGCGAGCCGGCGGTCGCGTCGATCTGCCAGGAGCGGGCACCGGCGCGCTCCAGCTCGGCGGCGACGGAGTCCCGGTCGAGCGGCTCCGGCGGGTTCCAGGCGAGGCGGCGGACCAGCTCGGGCGTGAGCAGGTTCTCGACCGGGAGCGAGAGCAGCTCGGCGATCTCGCCGACGACGGCGCGGGCGGCCTTCAGCCTGGCATCGGCGACCGGGTTGCGGTCGCCCCAGGCGCGCGGCGGCGGCAGGGTGTCGGCGGCGGGACGGACGGGGCCGGGCAGGTCCTCGGTGCTCTGACCGCGCTCGATCGCGGCCCACCAGCGCTCGACCTCGCCGCGGCTGGCGCGGCCGGTGAAGTCGCGGCGGCCGGAGAGCTGGCCGAGGCTCGTGGGGACGTTGCGCGACACGGCGATGATCGAGGAGTCGGGGATCAGCCGGCCGGGCGCGATGTCGCGCTCGCGAGCGAAGGCGTCGCGGGTCAGCCAGAGCTCGCGGGCGATGGCGAGGGCGCGGGGCCCGCGCAGGGCGTGCATGCCGGAGAGGCGGCGCCACGGCTCGGCCGGGACCGGCTTGGGCTGCCGTGCCAGGGTCGCCTCGAACTCCTCGCGGGCGATCCGGGTCTTGCGGGCCTCGACGAGCATCTCGGCCATCCGGTCGCGCAGGTCGGGCAGCAGCTCGACGTCCTTCGCGGCGTAGACCAGCCAGCTCTGGGGGAGGGGGCGGGTCGACCAGTCGGCGGCCGAGTGCTCCTTGGCGAGGTGGATGCCGAGCAGGTCCTCGACGACCGCGCCGAGACCGACCTTGGGCAGGCCGAGCAGGCGGGCGGCGAGCTCGGTGTCGAAGATGCGCACCGGGTCGAGGCCGACCTCGCGCAGGCAGGCGAGGTCCTGGCTGGCGGCGTGCAGGATCCACTCCTCTTCGCCGATCGCCGCCTGGAGGGCGTCCATCCGGCCGATCGCGGGCGGGTCGAAGAGGAACGCTCCGGCGCCGCGGCGGTAGACCTGGATCAGGTACGCGCGCTGCGAGTAGGTGAAGCCGGAGGCGCGCTCGGCGTCGACGGCGACGGGACCCTCGCCGGCGGCGAGGGCGTCGACCGCGGCGAGGAACTCGTCGGGGGTGGAGAGGACACGGTAATCAGTCACGGTTGTTCCGTCGGAAGGCGAGCGAGGTCACGCCGTCGCCCGATACGGGCGGGAGGCCCGCGAGCATGCACAACAGCTCCCCCCAGCCTTCCACGTGGGGAGCGAGCTGCGCATCCTCGGGGCTCCAGGAGGCCCGGATCTCGATCTGCGCGCCGTCGCCCTGGGCGGCGAGCTCGCCGAATCCGGTGGAGAGGACCTTGGTCGCGGTGCCGGAGGCGGCGGTGTAGAAGGCGCCGCGGACCTCGAGCGCGTCCATCAGCCAGGACCAGGCGACCTCGGCGAGGAAGGGATCGGTGCCGATCTCGATCTCGAGCGGGGCCTGGGCGAAGCAGACGACGCGGAACGGGCCGCCCCACTGCTCCGGCTCCTCGGGGTCGTAGAGCAGGATGAAGCGCCCGGTGCCCAGCTCGGAGTCGCGGCCGTGGGCGCGCGGCGAGACGTCGCCGGAGAGGGCGACGGCGTAGGGCGCGAGTCCGGCCGGCGAGGCGATCTCGGAGACGGTGAGCTCGGAGCGGGTCGTCGCCCGGCGCAGGGAGTCGACCGCGGCGCGGAACTCCTCCGGGAGCTGGGACGGCGCTGGGAATTCGGGCACGCTCGCAGACTAGAGTTCCCGCATGCTCGAAGCCCGCAGGCACGCCGCGGAGAGCGCGCACACCGGTGTCGTCCTCGCCGCGGTCCTCGCGGCCCCCGCCCTCGCCGCTCTGACGGCCCTCGGCGGCGCCGCGCTCGGGACGGCCTTCCTCCGCGGAGTGGTCACTCCGCCCTCCCGGCGCGCGCAGGACGTGCGGGTCCTCGCCGTGCGGCCGGACGTGCACGAGATCGAGCTGTCGGCGTCGGTCGACACCGCGGTCCGCGGCGGCTTCAGCCTCTGGTTCGACCACGGGCGCGGGCACGCGCGGATCGGGCGGCTGCTCGCGACCGGGCGCGGCCGGGTCGTGCGGGAGCTCGGGCAGGTCGACCGCGGGACGCTGCGGCCCGGCGCCCGCGGGCGGCTGAACGGCTGGCTGCTGCTCTCGCCGCGCGAGACCGGGCTGCCGTTCACGGCGGAGGAGGTGCCGACGCAGTTCGGGGCGGCTCCGGCCTGGCTCTTCCCGGCCGAGGAGGACGGCGGCGTCTGGGCGATCCACGTGCACGGCCGCGCGACGACCCGCGAGGAGACGCTGCGCGGGATCGCGGCGTTCCACCGGGCGGGGGTCACCTCGCTGGTCGTCTCGTACCGTAACGACGGCGACGCTCCGGAGAGCCCGGACCGGCGCTACGCGCTGGGGGAGACGGAGTGGCGCGACGTCGACGCCGCGATCCGGTTCGCCGAGCGGCGCGGCGCGCGCCGGGTCGTGCTCGTCGGCTGGTCGATGGGCGGTGCGATCGTGCTGCAGACCGCGCTGCGCTCGAGCCGCCGCGAGCTGATCGCCGGGCTGGTGCTCGACTCGCCGGTGATCGACTGGCGGGTGACCCTGCGGAAGCAGGCGCGGCTGAACCGGATCCCGGCGCCGATCGCGGCGCTCGCGCTCACGGCGATGCAGCGGCCGTGGTCGGCCGCGCTGACCGGGCAGAGCAGTCACATCCCGCTGGCGGCGATGGATCTGGTCGAGCGGGCCGCCGAGCTGACCGTGCCGGTCCTCCTGCTGCACAGCGTCGACGACGACTTCGTGCCGAGCGGCCCGTCCGAGGCCCTCGCGGCGGCGCGCCCCGATCTGGTGGACCTCGTGCGCTTCCACGGGGCGGGGCACACCCGGCTCTGGAACGACGACCCGGAGCTCTGGGAGTCGTCGGTCGAGCGCTGGCTGGCGGAGCGGGCGCTCAGCCGGTCCGGGTCCAGCGCGCGTAGGTGAAGCCGGCGTCGTCCGCGGCGAGCGACGTCAGGGCGTAGGCGTCGTCGATCCGCCGGCCGGTCGACGCGACGGGGAGGCCCGGCAGCACGACGCGAGGCGCGGTCGTCAGGCAGAGCTCGTCGACGCGGCCGGAGGCGAGGAACTGGCCCGACAGCGAGGCGCCGCCCTCGCAGACGACCCGCTCGAGGCCGAGGGCGTGCAGGGCCGCGAGGATCGCGTCGACGCTCATCCGCCCGCCGGTCGCGGGCACCGGGACCACCTCGACGCCGCGGGGGAGATCGGCCGGCGTCGCTCGCCCCTCCGGCAGCAGCAGGAGCACGCGGGCGCCCTCCTGCACTTCGAGGCGGTGGCCGGCCAGGTCTCCGGAGGAGGAGACGATGGCGAGCGGCGCGCGCTGGGGCACGCGGTAGCCCTCCGCGCGGACGCTCGCGGCGCCGACGAGGACGACGTCGGCCTGAGCGCGGATGACCCCGAGGATCGTGCGGTCGACGCGGTTGGTCAGCGTCTCGCTGGTGCCGTCGGAGCCGATGCTGGAGCCGTTGACGCTCGCGATCATGTTGAGCCGCACGCGGACGGCGGCGCCGGGGAGGTAGGCCGCCTCGATCGCCGCTCGCGCGCCGTCCTCGCCGAGGCGGATCGGCTCGCCGGCGGGGACGAGCGGCTGCAGGATCACGGTGCCGGGCTCTCGCGCCGGGCTCAGGCGGCCAGGTGGGCGCGGATCTGGCGCTTGGTGCGGCCGAGCAGCGCGCTCATCCCGCGCAGCCGCAGCGGCGAGACCGCCTCGGACAGGCCGATGGTCTGCGGGAAGTCGTCGGGAACCGCGAGCACCTGCTCGGGCGTCAGGCCGTCCAGGCCCTGGGCGAGGATCGAGGCGAAGCCGCGGGTGGTCGGCGCCTCGCGCGGCGCGGTCGCGTGCAGGTGGATCACGTCGCCGTCGAACTCGACGACGATGAAGACCGGCGACTGGCACTCCTCGACCCGCTCGAACAGGTCGGGGTGATCGCGGTAGCGCTCGGGCAGCTCGGGGAGGTCGTTGGAGAACTCGAGGAGGAGCTGGAGGCGCTCGGGCTTCTCGAGGGCGAGGAACTCCTCGCGGATCTCGCGGAGCGCGGGGCCGAGCAGGTCGGTGGCGGGGGTGTCGGTGGTCATCGCTTCCATTCTTCCCTACGCGGGGACGACGGGGCAGGACGCCGAGGGCCCCGGCACAGGTGTGCACGGGGCCCTCGGGTCACGGTCGGAGCCGGTCGATCAGCGGGGCGCGGGGGCCTCGCCGGGCTCGGCGCCCTGGACGATCGGGACACGGACGGCGCTGCCCCACTCGGTCCAGGAGCCGTCGTAGTTCTTGACGCCCTCGAAGCCGAGGAGGTGGGTGAGCACGAACCAGGTGTGCGAGGAGCGCTCGCCGATCCGGCAGTAGGCGATGACGGTGTCGCCGTCGGCGAGGCCGGCGCCGTCGCGGTAGATGCCGTTCAGCTCGTCGAGGGAGCGGAAGGTGCCGTCCTCCGCCGCGGCCTTGCCCCACGGCACGTTCTGCGCGCTGGGGATGTGGCCGGCGCGCAGGGCGCCCTCCTCCGGGTAGGCCGGCGCGGTGGTGCGGGCGCCGGAGAACTCCTCGGGGGAGCGGACGTCGATCAGCGGGTTGCCGAAGTGGGCGAGCACGTCCTCCTTGAAGGCGCGGATGTCCTCGTCGCGGCGCTCGACCGCCGGGTACTCGGCCGCGGCCGGGCTCGAGGCGTCGGTCGTGGTCGGCCGGCCGTCGGCGATCCACTTGTCGCGGCCGCCGTCGAGCAGGCGGACGTCCTCGTGGCCGAAGAGGGTGAAGACCCAGAGGGCGTAGGCGGCCCACCAGTTGTTCTTGTCGCCGTAGATGACGACCGTGCTGTCGCGGGCGATGCCCTTGGCGCCGACGAGCGCGGCGAAGGCGGCGCCGTCGATGTAGTCGCGCTGCACCGGGTCGTTGAGGTCGGTGTGCCAGTCGATCTTGACCGAGCCGGGGATGTGGCCGGTCTCGTAGAGCAGGACGTCCTCGTCGGACTCCACGACCACGAGGCCGGGGGTGCCGAGGCGCTGCTCGAGCCACTCGCCGCTGACGAGCCGTTCGGGGTGCGCGTAGGCGGCGAACTTCGGCGACGGGTCGAGTTCAACGGGCAAGGGGGACCTCCAGGATGGTGCGCGGGGCGCAGACGTGGTTCTCGGATGGGCGGCGGTGCGGGCGGGCTACGCTGGAGACCGCCCTCAGCGACAGTACGCGCCCTCGTGCGCGGGTGCACGGACGGCCCCGTAAGAGTTCGACACAGTGCCGCCGGCGTCCGCCGACGTGCGGCTCGACACAGTACTGCGACCCTGGATGCGAGACCGCGTGACCCCCGACGACGTCCGTTCGACGAGCAGCCTGACCGCGCGCTCGCCGCAGATCAGCGGCCACGAGATCGCCTCGACCCTGGTGCCGCCGCGGCAGTTCGAGGGCGCGACCTTCGAGAGCTACCGGCCGGACCCGGAGTACCCCTCGCAGGCGGAGGCCGTCGAGGCGCTGCGGGCGTTCGCGGCCGGCGGCGGATCCAAGGGCGGCGGCGGGTTCCTCGGCTTCGGCCGGAGGAAGGCGCCCGCGGTGAAGCCCGGCGTCTACCTCGACGGCGGCTTCGGCGTCGGCAAGACCCACCTGCTCGCGGCGATCTGGCACGCGGTGCCCGGCCGCACCTACTTCGGCACCTTCATCGAGTACACCGCCCTGGTCGGCGCCCTCGGCTACGCGGCGACCGTGTCCCTCCTCAAGGGATCGGCGCTGCTCTGCATCGACGAGTTCGAGCTGGACGACCCGGGCGACACGATGCTGATGACCCGGCTGCTGGGCGAGCTGGTCGCCTCCGGCACCCGCATCGCGGCGACCTCGAACACCCCGCCGAACGCGCTGGGCGAGGGGCGCTTCGCCGCCGCGGACTTCCTCCGCGAGATCCACGCGATGGCGGAGCACTTCCAGACGATGCGGATCGACGGCACCGACTACCGCCGCCGCGACATCGAGGGCCACGCGGTCACCCGCTCGGACAGCGAGATCGACGAGCTCGTCGCCACGGCCCCCTCCGGCGCCGTCGTCACCGACGACTCCTTCCGCGCCGCGGTCGACCACCTCGGCTCGGTGCACCCCTCGCGCTACATCAAGGTGATCGACGGGGTCGACGCCATCGTGCTCCGCGACGTCGCCACCCTCACCGACCAGACGGACGCGCTCCGCCTCGTCGCCTTCATCGATCGCGTCTACGACGCGCAGATCCCGGTGCTGGCCTCCGGCGTCGCGCTGGACGAGGTCTTCGGCGGCGACATGCTCAGCGGCGGCTACCGCAAGAAGTACCTCCGCTCGATGTCGCGCCTGATCGCGCTGACCTCGATGCGGCCGTTCGCCTGACGACGGGCTGACGCGACGCGTCGGTCCTCCGCGGCATCTCCGCGGCTCGTGCGCGGGGGATCCGCGGCGCGCTGTAACGCACTGTTCACACGGGAGCCGTGCTCGTAACATCCGCGAAACCTCGTGCCGCACGGGTCGTAACGTCGCGCGGCCAGACTGTCGGCTACCCGAGGTGACCCGACACCCCGCGTCCTCCGAGACGCCGTGTCTTCGGGGTCGTGCAGCGACTGCCGGCCCTCATCGGGCTCTGCACTGCCCTCACTCACGACTCCTGCACGACTCTGCTTACTCACGAGAGGTTCAACAATGGATCAAGGCAATACCGCGTTCCTGCTCCTGGCGGCGGCGCTGGTCCTGCTCATGACCCCCGGGCTCGCCTTCTTCTACGGCGGTCTGGTCCGAGCGAAGAGCGTCATCAGCATGATGATGCTGAGCTTCGGCGCGATGGGCCTGATCGGCGTGCTGTGGGTGCTCTACGGCTACGCGATCACCTTCTCCAACGCCGGCGTGGGCGACTTCGTCGGCATCGACGGCGTCCTCGGCATCGACCTCAGCCAGCTCGGCCTCGCCGGTGCCTACGCCGAGGCCCGCGGTGACATCGAGTCCGCATACCCGACGCTCGCCTTCGCGGCCTTCCAGGCCACCTTCGCGATCATCACCGTCGCGCTCATCTCCGGTGCGATCGCCGATCGCGCCAAGTTCGGCGCGTGGATGGTCTTCGCCGGCGTCTGGGCGACCATCGTCTACTTCCCGGTCGCCTCGTGGGTGTTCAACTTCGCCCTCGACCCCGAGACCGGCGCCACCTCGGACGGCGGCTGGATCGCCTACAACGTCGGTGCGATCGACTTCGCCGGCGGCACCGCGGTGCACATCAACGCCGGTGCGGCGGCCCTCGCCCTCGCCCTGGTCCTCGGCAAGCGCGTCAACTTCACCAAGGGTGCGCACCAGCCGCACAACCCGCCGTTCGTGCTCCTCGGCGCCGGCCTCCTCTGGTTCGGCTGGTTCGGCTTCAACGCCGGCTCCGAGCTCGCCGCCGACGGCATCGCCGCGATCGCCTTCCTCAACACCATCGCCGCTCCGGCCGCCGCCATCATCGGCTGGCTGATCATCGAGAAGATCAAGGACGGCAAGCCCACCTCGATCGGCGCCGCCTCCGGTGCCGTCGCGGGCCTCGTCGCGATCACCCCGGCCTGCGCCGTGCTCTCGCCCTTCTGGGCGATCGTGCTCGGCCTGATCACCGGTGCCGTCTGCGCCCTGGCGATCGACCTCAAGTACAAGCTCGGCTACGACGACTCGCTCGACGTGGTCGGCGTGCACCTCGTCGGCGGTCTGATCGGAACGCTCTACATCGGCTTCTTCGGCACCGATGTCGGCCTCTTCCTCACCGGCGACGCCAGCCAGCTCGGCAAGCAGGCCCTCGCGGCCTTCACCGTCCTGATCTACTCCTTCGTCCTCACCTACGCGATCGGCTGGGTCATCCAGAAGACGATCGGCTTCCGCGTGAAGAACGAGGACGAGATCGCCGGCATCGACACCGCCATCCACGGCGAGGCGGGCTACGTCCTCGCGGACTAGTCCTCCCGCTGCCTCGTCGCGCTCGCCGCGACACCCCGGTGGAGCCGGCTCTTCGGAGCCGGCTCCTTCCGTTTCCGGGCTAGGGTTTTCAGGTGCCCTCCTCACGCTCCGTCGTGTCCCTGCTCCTCCGACTGCTCGGCCGCGCGAGCGCCCCGCGCGCCGACGCCGGTGCCCCCGCGCAGCGGCCGTACCTGAGCACCACGGCGCCCACGCCGGGCGCGAACGGCATCGGCAGGACCTCCGAGGTCGACCCGACCCGGCTGCGCCGCGTCCACCTCGGCTACGCGCCGACGCCGGACGGCGATCCCGACCCGGGCGAGGTCGTCTGGACCTGGGTGCCCTACGAGGAGGACGACGGCCGCGGCAAGGACCGCCCCGTCCTCGTCCTCGCGGTCGAGAAGGCCGGCACGGCGCTGGCGATCCGGCTGAGCTCGAAGAAGCACGACGGCTACCTCGCGGTCGGCGCGGGGCCCTGGGATCCGGAGGGGCGGCCGAGCTTCGCGGATCCGGAGCGGGTCTTCCGCGTGCACCCCGCGGGGATGCGGCGCGAGGGCGCGGCGCTCGAGCGTGCGCGGTTCGACGCGGTCGCGCGGGTCGTCTCGGCACGCTACGGCTGGCGCTGAGCCGGCGCCGACCTCCGGCGGCCCCGCCTAAGCGGTCGGGGCGATGCGCACGAGCTCCGGGTACTTGGCCGTGCGGCCGTCTCCGGAGGACGTGCCGGTGAGCCGGCGGCGCAGCCACGGCGCGACGTGGGTGCGGTAGTACTGCGCGGAGCCTCCGCTCGCTGCGGTCGGCCGCTCGGGCGCCTCCTGGGCAGCGGGCGGGACAGGGAGGCCGAGCGAGCCGAGCACGCGGGCGCTGACGCGGTGGTGACCGCGCGGGCCGAGGTGCAGGCGGTCCTCGGACCAGAGCGACGGGTCGGCGAAGGCCGGGTCGGTCCAGTTGTCGGCGACGACGATGTCCTGACGCTGCTGCGTGCGGCGCAGGACGGCCGAGGTGAGGGCGTCGCCGCGGCGCTTGATCAGGCGGCCGAGCGGGAGCCGCGCGGACGGGTCCGGGGCGGAGAGGGCGATCAGAACGACGCCCTCGGCGTCGCAGCGGGCGAGGACCTCGAGGTAGCGGTCCGCGATGCGCTCGATGTCGGCGCGTGGTCGGAGCATGTCGTTGCCGCCGCCGTTGAAGGAGAGGTGGGTCGGCCGCAGGGCGAGCGCGGGCTCGAGCTGCTCGTCGACGATCGGGTCGATGAGGCGGCCGCGAATGGCGAGGTTGGCGTACTCGATCGGCTCGCCGAGCGCATCCGCCCAGCTCTGCGCGGTGAGGTCGGCCCAGCCGCGGGCGGTGCCGTCGGGGAGCTCGTCGCCGACGCCCTCCGAGAAGGAGTCGCCGATCGAGACGAAGCGGACGGCGGTCATCGGCGCGGCGATCGGGGCGGGGTTCCGGTGCGGGGCATCGTCGCACTGTAGCCCGGGAAAGCGTGTACCGTCGGCCGCATGGATCAGGACTCGCCGACCTCCGTCGAACTGCCGGACGGGGTCGGGCGCCTCGTGCTCACCGATCCGGACACGCCGCCGAAGGACTCGCCGCGGCCGTATCTGCATCCGCTGCGGACGCCCGCCGGGCGCGTCGTCAGCGATCTGCGGCCCGCCGACCACGACTGGCATCTCGGGCTGTCGCTCGCGGTGTCGAACGTCACGATCGGGGACGCCGAGCTCGACACGAACCTGTGGGGCGGGCCGACCTGGCTGACGGGGACCGGCTACCGGCAGGTGGACAACAACGGGTCGCAGCGGCCGGAGGGCGCGGACCCGGGGGATCTCGCGCTGGGGTGGTTCGATGCGCGCGGGTGGCGCTTCCTCGACGAGCGGCGGCGGCTGAGCGTGCGGCGGCTCGGGGACGTGACGGTGCTGCGGGTCGAGAGCCGCTGGCGCGCGCTCGGGGAGCGGCTGGTCTTCGGGTCGCCGACCACGGCGGGGCGGCCGGACGCGGGCTACGGCGGGCTGTTCCTGCGGCTGGACCCGTCGTTCGAGGGAAGCACGGTGAGCGGGCCGGACGGGGCCGTCGCGGAGCCGATGGGGGTCGTGTCGCGCTGGCTCGCGGTGGCGGACGGGAGCGCGACGGTCGCGCTGCGGGCGGACGAGGGCAGTCCCGTCGATCCGTCGACGTGGTTCGTGCGGACGAGCGGGACGCCGATGCTGTGCGCGGCGCCGTTCTTCGGCGAGACGTGGACGTTGGACGCGGGGGCGGAGGCGAGCTGGAGCTGGCAGCTGCTGCTCGCGGATCGGGTGCTGGGTGCGGAGGAGATCGAGGCGATCTGGGGGCGGCGCGGCTGAGTGCTGGCGGGGCGGGTCTCGATACGCCGCTGCGCGGCTACTCGACCAGCATGAAGGCGGCTGCGCGGCTGCTCGACCAGCATGAAGGGCCGCTGCGCGGGTGGTCGGACAGCAGGAGCCGAGGGGGCGGTGGCCCCGGGACGAGGAGGAGTGGACATGGAGCGGACCGGGAGGCTGGTGCTGCACGGCGCGCGGAAGGTCGACGCGGGCGGGACGGTCGAGGAGTTCTGGCTGGTCGCGGTCGACGGGGTGATCGTCGAGGTCGGGGCCGGGCGGGGCTGGGAGCGGGCGGCGGACGGTGCTCGGGTGCACGACGCGAGCGGGCTGACCGCGACTCCGGGGTTCGTCGATCTGCACGTGCACGGCGGGGCGGGCCGCAGCTTCGACGAGGGTGCGGACGGGATGCGGGCGGGGCTCGCGCTGCATCGCACGCACGGGACGACGCGCTCGCTGGTGAGCCTGGTGTCGGCTCCGCTCGCGCAGCTGGAGGCCTCGCTCGACGCGGTCGCCTCGCTGGCGGCGGAGGATCCGCTGGTCCTCGGCGCGCACCTGGAGGGGCCGTTCCTCGCGCCGTCGCGCTGCGGGGCGCACGACCCGGAGGCGCTGATCGCGCCGACGGCCGAGGCGGTCGAGCGGCTGCTCGGCGCGGCCCGCGGGAGTCTCCGGCAGATCACGATCGCTCCCGAGCTGCCGGGGGCCCTCGCGGCGATCGAGCGGCTCACCGAGGCGGGGGTCGTCGTCGCGGTGGGACACACGGAGGCGGACGCGGCGACGACGCGCGCGGCGATCGAGCGCGGGGCGCGGCTGGTCACCCACGCCTTCAACGCGATGCCGGGCATCGGGCACCGCGCGCCGGGGCCGATCCCGGTGGCGCTGGCCGACCATCGGGTGGTGCTGGAGCTGATCCTTGACGGCGAGCACGTGGACGCGGACGTCGCCCGGATCGCCTTCGCGTCGGCGCCCGGACGGATCGCGCTGGTCACCGACGCGATGGCGGCGGCGGGAGCGGGCGACGGTGCGCACCGGATCGGCCGGCTGCGCGTCGATGTGCGAGGCGGCGTCGCCCGGCTGGAGGGCACGGAGACACTCGCCGGCTCGACACTGACGCTCGACGCGGCGCTCCGGCGCGCGGCCGGGGCGGTCGGCCTGGGGCTCGAGGCAGCGGTCGGCGCGGTCACCGCGACTCCGGCGCGCGTGCTGGGAGCCGAGGGCGCGCTCGGCGCGCTCGCGGTGGGCCGGGCGGCGGACGTGGTGCTTCTGGACGACGCGCTGCAGGTGCGGGCCGTCTGGGCCGCCGGCGGGCCGATCGCGACGGCCTAGAGCCTCCGCAGGGCGAGGTGCAGGGGCGCGCCGTCCCGCAGGTCGACCGAGAGGGTGCGCGGGTCGATCTGGAGCGCTCCGGGCGTGCCCTCCTCGAGCTCGACGTCGATCGGCAGCCGCACGAGCACGCGCTCGCCGAGGCGTGCCGCCGCCGCGTCGAGGGGACTGCGGAGCAGGCACTCGACGGACTCCGGGCTCCAGGAGAGCGACTCGACCCGGAGGGCGCCGCGCAGGTGCAGGCCGGTGATCCGTCCCGCCGCCCAGCGGTCGGGCAGTGCGGGCAGCAGGTGCAGCGTCGTGCCGTCCGAGCGGGTGAGCATCTGCGCGACCAGGGCGGGCAGGCCGCCCGCGGCGTCGACGTTGAAGATCGCGTCGGCGTCGTGGGTGGGCATCATGTTCGGGCGCCAGTGCAGGCGGGCGAGCCAGTCGACGCACTGCAGTGCCGCCTCGGCGTCGCCGAGCGTGGCGGCGGCGACGCCGGCCTGCACGAGTCCGAACGCCATCTCCATCCGGCCGGGCGGGGCGGTCGGCTCCTCGGCGCGCCAGCGCAGCCGGGCGCGGACGGCCTCGAGGGCCGCGGCACCGAGCAGGGGATCGGCGGTCGCCGGGTCGCCCTCGTACCACCAGGGGTAGAAGTGCGAGGCGTGCCGGTGCTCCGGCCGGTCGGTGAGCGCCGGGTCCTGCCACTCCGCCAGCTGCCCGTCGGGGCTGATGCGGTAGCCGGGGAGCCGCGAGGCGAGCGCCTCCCACTCGGCGGCGGCACCGGGATCGCGGGGCGCGACCAGCCGCTCGATGCGCGCGGCGATCAGCAGCGCGTCCCGGACCATCGCGACCTCGGAGGTGGCGTCCCGGGTGATCGGGGTCCGCTGGTCGCCCGGGTGGTTCTCGGGGGAGTAGCCGGGAGAGACGTGCGCCGTCCCGTCCAGGTCGATCACCAGGGCGTGCCGGTAGCAGGCGACGACCTCGCGGGCGAAGGGCCGGGCCCAGCCGCGCAGGAACTCCTCATCGCCGGTGCTCGACCAGTGGTCCCAGGCGAGGCGGAGGATCCAGCCGCCGCCGCCGAGCCAGTACTGCAGCGGGTACTCGGCGGTGAAGTGGTTGGCGCGGCCGTGCCCGGAGATGCGGGTGGGCAGCAGGAAGCCGGGCGCGCCGAGGATCCGCTCGGCGTTGAGGCGGTAGTCGTCCTCGAACTCGGCGACGGCGGTGAAGAACGAGCGCAGCAGCTCGGGGGTGCCGGTGGTGCCGAGCGAGGCGACGCCGCCGTTCTGCACGTTCCCGTTGAGCGTGTAATCCGAGGACCAGGCCGGCGCCCAGGAGCCGGCCCAGACGCCCTGCAGGCTGGCGGGCAGCTCGCCGGTCGCCGCGATGATCGCGTGCCGGCCGGCGGCGAAGGCGCGCTCGACGAGCTCGTCGCTCGCCGCGGGGTCGGCGCGCACCTCCTCGATGCTGCGCGGGGTCGCGGCGCCGAGGGAGAAGGAGCAGGCGCCGACGAGCCGCTCGTGGGGGGTGGTCGCGGCGGGGTAGCGGGCGAGGACCGGCGGAGTGACGGGCGCGGGCGCGGTCGAGGTCACCGAGACCCGCAGCTCCAGCTCCAGCTCGCGGGCGCCGGAGACGCGCCAGGCGGGCCAGGTCGCGTCGCGCTCCCTCACGGCGGACTCCTGGCCCCGCAAGAGGCGCGCGACGACGAGGGCGGAGCGGAAGCCGGTCGCGCGGGGGTGCCGGGGCACGGTCTCGAGGGCGAGGGTCTCGCCGCCGTCGACCGCGCGGACGAGGGCGTGCTCGCGGTGGTCCCGCGGCGCGTCGGGGCCGAGGTCGGGCTCGGTCGGCTCGTCGGCCGGGGCGAGCCGGAGCAGGCCGGAGAAGGGCGAGTCCGCGTGCACCGAGACGAGGAGCCGGTCCGCCGCGCGGTCGGCCCGGACGTTGACCGTGAGTCCCGTCGGGAGGGTCACGGCGGCAGAGCCCGCCGCGTAGTCGACGGAGCGCTCGCGGGTGCCGACGGACGACCCGGTCGCCAGCTCGAGCCGGAGGACTCCCGCGGGCACCAGGGGGTCGGCGTCGAGGAGCGCGCCGTCGTGCCCCTCCTCGGCCCAGGCGCGGGTGTGCCACTCCTCGATCCGCTCCGCGTCGGCGTCGCTGACGGGCGCCCGGTCGAGCAGCGCGCGGATCGCCGGCAGCAGCGGGGCGAGCAGCGGCGGCCCGACCAGCGGGTCGACCGGCAGGCGGAGCCGCTCGTGCGAGAGCGAGACGACCGCGCCTCCGCCGTCTCCCTCGCCGTCGGGGCCCTCGTACAGCGCCGCACCGGTCGTCCCGGTGCCGACCATCAGCCCCGTCTCCCAGCCGGTGGCGGCGGTGCTGCCGTGGAAGCCTCCGGAGCCGGCCGTGCCGTGGTGAGAGCCGTCGGCGCTCATGGGGGTGCTCATCGGGGCGCGATCGCGAGTCGCAGGCGGCGCGGCTCGGCCGTGGAGCCGCCGAGCAGGATCCGGGTGCCGGCGATGCGGTCGGCGCCGCCGACGTACGTGAACATCTCGCCGTCGTCGAAGACCGGCGGCACGCCGTCCCCGGGTTCGGTGTCGATCGACAGCACGGCCGCGTCGGTGGCGACGGTCGCGTAGGTTCCGTCGAGCCACCAGCCGTCCTCGAGCGCCGCGGCGCCCGACACGAGTGCGTCGCCGTCGACGACGAGCTCCAGCGCGTAGCGCGTCTCGAGGCCGGTGAAGGAGACCCGCACGTCGATGCCCGTCTCGTCGACCTCGACCGCCACCTCCGTCCGCAGCTCGACGTCGAAGCGCTCGCGCCGGGCGAAGTCCATCACCGAGAAGAAGCGGCCCTCGCTGTCCGGGACGGCGGTGACCGCGGGCGCGCCGGCGCCCAGGGTGTCGTAGTAGCCGGAGACCCGCCGCTCGACGAGCACCGCGCCGCGCTCGGTCGGCTCGAGGGACTGCGGTCGGGCGCAGCCGAGCGAGAAGAACGCGGGCGAGACGCGCAGCGAGCGCAGGACCAGCCCATGCGCGCGCGCCCGGAGCAGGGTCGCGGAGTTGGCGAGGCCGGAGCCGATCCGGCCGGTGCTCGCGAAGTCGCTGCCGGCCGAGACGGACACGGAGAGCGCGCCCTCGCGGCGGCGGAGCAGCCGGCTGACCGGATAGCTGCGCGTGACCGAGCCGGGCGTCGTGGCCGGCTCGGGCAGGAGTCCGCCGATCTCCGGGCGGCGCAGCAGCTCGGCGAGGTGCCGCTCCGGCTCGCGCAGCGTCCGGCCGAGGATCTGCCCGACGATCCGGGCGGCATCGCCGTCAGCGTGCTCCAGCGCGAGCAGGCGGTAGGGCGAGAGCAGGTTCTCGACGTCGTAGGGGATGGTCTGGTCCTGGCGGCGGGAGTGCACGCACTCGATCTCGCCGTCGTCCTCGACCAGGCCGGCGATCGCGCGGAGGTTCCGCCGCACCGGCTCCAGCAGGGACGGCCGATCGAGGTCGTGCGCCAGCGTCAGCAGGCTCGGGTTCGTGACCTCGGTGGCGTAGACGGCGCTGCGCTCGCTGTACTGCCCGTCGGCGTCGATGTCGACGCCCTCGGCCAGCCAGGCGTAGGCGCGGTCGAGCAGCGCGGCGGCGAGGGCGCCGGACGCGCCGCCCGCCGAGCGCCCGCCGTGCACGTGGACCGCGAGGGCGGCGAGGGCGCTCGCCAGCTCCCAGCGGTGGTTCGGCGTGTGCACGCCGCCCGCCAGCATCGCGGGCGAGGCGGCGACCGCGACGGCGGCGAGACCGGCGCGCACCTGCTCGAACCCTGCGGGCCGGTACCGGTCGAGCAGCTCGACGCAGCCGCAGAGGTCGTTGATCGTGAACGCCGTGTCGGGCGGGGAGGCGAGATTGCCGCTGCTCGAGAACAGGCCGCTGTCGAGCTGCTGGGCGGCGAGGTGACGGAGGTAGGTCTCAGCCGCCTCCCGCGACTCCGGCCCTTTGTCGTCCTCCGCGATCGCCAGGGTGACCAGGGAGGTGATGGCGCGCATGGTCGGGCGCGGGCCGAGCCCGGTCAGCGGCTGCCGGGCGCGCGCGACGAACTCGTCGCCGCGCACGCGGGCGTCCGCGGTCAGCCGGGCGGCGTAGGGGGCGTCGTCGACGGTGATCACGGGGTCTCCACGGGGCAAGGATCGGAAGCGGGGGAAGGAACGGAAGCGGGGGAGAGGCGCAGGCTCACGACCTCGAACGGCCGCAGCTCGAGCGCGATCCGGCCGGGGTCGACGCCCAGCAGCGCCGTCCCCTCGGCGTCGCGGTCGAGCAGGTCGACCTCGCGGACGCCGCTGAGCGGATGCGCGACGACCAGCGCCGTGCGGACGCGCCCGCCCAGGGCCTCGTGCAGCCGCACGATCACGTCGCCGCTGCGGTCGGCGGCGAGCGTGACCGTGTCGACGACCACGGCCGGGTCCTCGACGACGACGAGCGCCTCCGGGATCGACCCGCCGAGGACGACGCGCGGCGCGGTGCTCGCGGCGAAGCCGGCCCGGACGGCGTCGGCGATGCCGGGCGCGACGGTGATCGTGCTGAGGAACGCGTGCTCGCCCTGGTCCGCCTCCGGATCGGGGAAGGTCGGCGCGCGCAGCAGGGACTGGCGGACGACGGTGCTGACGCGGCCGCCGTCGATCGTGCGCTGCACGTCGTAGCCGTAGACCGCGTCGGAGGCCACGGCGACGCCGAAGCCCGGCTCGCCGACGTGCAGCCAGCGGTGCGCGCAGATCTCGTACTTCGCCGCCTCCCAGCTGGTGTTGGTGTGCACGGGGCGGCGGACGTGGCCGAACTGCGTCTCGGCCGAGGAGTGCTCGGCGTGCACGTCGAGCGGGAAGGCGAGCTTGAGCAGCTTCCGCCGCTCGTGCCAGTCGACGACCGTGCGGATCCGGACCGCGGGCTCGCGCGGATCGAGGGCGATCGTCTGGGTCGCCGTGCTGCCGCCGCGCCCGAAGGTCCGGCGGACGACGACGCTCGCGCCGTCCTCGCCGAGCTCGACCGTGCCGTCGACGAGGTCGACGACGGTGTCGCGGTAGGCGGCGTCGAGGTCCCAGGCGTCCCACTGGTTCGGCTCGTCGCGGTGCAGCTGCAGCAGGTTCGCGACCCGCCCGGCGGGCAGCAGCTCGCGCCCGGAGTCGCGGTCGACGATGCTCGACAGCTGCCCGGTGGCGGTGACCACGACGACGAGGCGCGGCGACTCGAGGACGAAGCCCTCGCCCTCGGCGCGCACGGAGAGTCCCTCGGCGGCCGCCACGACAGCCTCCACCGCGGCCCCGCCCCGCGCCGGCACCCCGCCGACGACGACGGGCGCCGCGTTCAGCGCGATCCGCCGCTCGCCCGGCCCGACGAGCACCGCGAGCCGCTCGTCGATCATCCGCTCCAGGGCCGCCGTCACCTCGGCGTGCGTGCGCTCGGCCTCGCGGTGCACCCAGGCGATCGCGGTGCCGGGGAGGATGTCGTGGAACTGCAGGAGCAGCACCCGCCGCCAGAGCGCGTCGAGCTCGTCGAACGGGAACGGCACGCCGTACCGCAGGAACGCGACGCTCGCCCAGTGCTCCGCCTCGGCCAGCAGCCGCTCGTTGCGGCGGTTGCCCTGCTTGGTGCGGGCCTGCGAGGTGAGGATGCCGCGGTGGAACTCGAGGTACATCTCACCGGACCAGACCGGCGGGTCGGCGTACTCGGCCTCGGCGGCCGCGAAGAAGTCGTGCGCGGAGGAGAACTCGAGGCGCGGCGAGCCCTCGAGATCGGACTGCAGCCGAGCGAGCGCCATCATCTCGCGGGTCGGCCCGCCGCCGCCGTCGCCGTAGCCGAACGGCATCAGCGAGCGCGTCGCCCGCCCGTGCTCCTGGAAGTTGCGGACGATGCGCGCCAGCTCGGTCGGCCGCAGGTCGCCGCTGTAGGTGTTCGAGGGCGGGAAGTGGGTGAAGATCCGCGAGCCGTCGAGGCCCTCCCAGACGAAGGAGTGGTGCGGCATCGCATTGGTCTCGTTCCAGCACATCTTCTGCGTGAAGAACCAGCGCAGGCCCGCCTTCCGGAGCAGCTGCGGCAGCGCGGCCGGGTAGCCGAAGGAGTCCGGCAGCCAGCCGACCTCGCTGATCGCGCCGAACTCGTCCTGGAAGAACCGCGTGCCCTGCTGCAGCTGGCGCACCAGCGACTCGCCGGAGGGCAGGGTGACGTCGGACTCGACCCACATGTTGCCGACCGGGACGAAGCGGCCCTCGCGGACCCGCTCGACGATGCGGGCGAAGATCCCGGGGTGCTGCTCCTTCATCCAGGCGAACTGCTGGGCGGAGGAGCAGGTGAAGACGGCGTCCGGGTCGCGGTCCATCAGGTCGAGCACGTTGGAGAAGGTGCGCGCGCACTTGCGGACGGTCTCGCGGGTGGGCCAGAGCCAGGCGGAGTCGATGTGCGCGTGGCCGGTGGCCGAGATCCGGTGCGCGGAGTGCGCGGCCGGGGCGGCGAGCAGCGGCGCGATCACCGCGCGCGCGTCGGCGACGGTGCCGGCGAGGTCGTCGGGGTCGAGGGCGTTCAGGGCCCGGGTCAGCCCGGCGAGGATCTCGTGCCGGCGCGGTTCGGTGGACGGCAGCTCGTCGTGCAGCCCGCGCAGGACGCTGAGCTCGAGGCCGAGGCGCTCGGAGACGGTGTCGACGAGCACGAGCGAGAAGCGGCCCAGCCGGTAGAGCGGCTCGACGGGCGCGGTGGCGCGGTCGCCGAACGGGGTGGGCGAGAAGCCGCCCGGGCCGGCGAAGTCGTTCCCGCCGGTGAGGTCGGGGTTGGACGCGCCCTCCACCCAGACGAGGAACTCCTCGCCGGGGGCCGCGTCGAGCGGCACGTGGTGGTTGCGCGGCTCGAGGCCCTTGAGCACCCGGCCGTCCGCGGCGCGGGCCAGGCCCTCGCACTGGAAGCCGGGCTTGGCCCGGTCGAAGCCGAGGTCGAGCGAGAGCTCGATCCGGAACCGGTCGCCCGCGTCGCCCCGGCCCGTGTGGCCCCACCTCGCCGGCACCGTCCCGGTCACCCGGAACCAGGTGGTGTCCCAGGGGGCGCCCCACGGCGCTCCCGGCTCGATCGTCTCGTACGTGTTCCGCGGGTCGGTCGCGGTCTCGACGCCGACCGGCTCGCCGACCGCCGTCCACGCGGCGACGGCGAGCGGGATCCGCTCGGCCGTCACCGCGAGGGGGAGGCGCTCGGCGAGCAAGCGGTCGACGCGGGCGGCGGCCTTCAGGTCTTCGGGGCGCATCTCGTCGTGGTGCATCTCTAGTCGCGCAGCCCCGCATTGATGTCGGACCCGGTGATGTACTTCTGGAACACCAGGTAGATCGCCACCAGCGGCAGCATCGAGAGCACCGAGGCCGAGAGCAGGATCGCCCAGTCGATGTTCTGCGCGCCGATCAGCTGGCGCAGTGCGATCTGCAGGGTGAAGTTCTTCGGGTCGCTGAGGATGATCAGCGGGAAGATGTAGTCGTTCCAGCGCCACTGGAACGAGATGATCGACAGCGTCAGGATGATCGGCTTCGACAGCGGCAGCATGATCCGGAAGAAGATCGAGAGCTCGCGCGCCCCGTCGATCCGGGCGGCGTCGAGCAGCTCGTCCGGCACCGTGATGAAGAACTGCCGGAACATGAAGACGCCGGTCGGGGTGAGGATCGACGGCATGATGATGCCCATCAGCGTGTTGTACATGCCGAGGTCGCGCACCACGGTGAAGACCGGGTTGAGGATGACCTCGCCGGGCAGCATCGTCGTCGCGAGGATGCAGAGCGCCAGCACGCTCAGCCACGGCGACTTGTACTTGGCCAGGGCGTAGCCGGTCGTCGCGCTGAAGAAGACGGTGAGCAGCGTGGTCAGCGTCGCGACCACGAAGGTGTTCGAGAAGTAGCGGACGAAGTCGACCCGCTCCAGCGCGCGCTGGTAGCCGTCCAGGGTCCACTCGCGCGGCAGCAGCGAGAGCGGGTAGGTGAAGAGGTCGCCGCCGCCCTTGAAGGAGCTGAGCAGGAACCAGAGCAGCGGGAAGAGCGTGAGGATCGCGATCGCCCAGAGCATCGCGGTCGGGCCGATCGAGCGGCGGAACTCGCCGGTCTTCTTCCGGGTCATCGGCGCGGGGGCGGCCGGCGTGCGCTTCGCGCGGGTGGTGCGGGCGGGGGCGGGGGTCGTGGTCACCATGCCTGGCTCCTCTTGCTGATGGCGAGCTGGACGGCGGCGATGATCAGCAGGATCACCAGCAGCACCATCGAGGCGGCGCTGGCGTAGCCGACGTTCGACTGCGCGAATCCGGTCTGGAAGATGTACTGGACGATGAGCTGGTTCTCGGTGCCCGGGCCGCCGTTGTTGAGGGCCTGGATCATCGCGAACTCCTTCATGTGCCCGAGCGTCGAGAGCAGGACCACGAGCAGCGTGGTCGGCGCGATGCCGGGGAGGGTGATCGAGACGAAGCGCTGCCAGGGGTTCGCGCCGTCGAGCTCGGCCGCCTCGTAGTGCGAGGTCGGCACGTTGTTGAGCGCCGCGATGAACAGCAGCATGTTGAAGGCCGCGCCGCCCCACGCGGAGGCGAGGATCACGACGAAGAGCGAGAGGTCGGCGTTCGAGGACCACGGCACGGCGCCGCCGCCGAGCGAGGTGATGGCGAAGTTGACGAAGCCGAAGCTCTCGCCGAACATCCAGCGCCAGATGACGCCCGCGACGATGGGGGAGACCAGCCAGGGCAGGAAGAAGATGATGCGGGCGCCGATCTTGCCCTTGGCCCGCGCGTTGTTCAGCGCGACGGCCATCAGCAGCGAGAGGCCGCAGGCGAACGGCACCGAGAACAGCGCGTAGACGAGCGTGCGGCCGACCGCGGCGTAGAAGACCGGGTCCTGCGCGAGCGCCGTGTAGTTGTCGAGCCCGACGAACTCGATGTCGCCGAAGCCCCGGTAGGAGGTGAAGGAGTACATCACGCCGAGGGCGCCGGGCCAGACGAAGAAGAGGGCGAAGAGGATCGCGACGCCGACCGTCAGCAGCACGGTGCTGACGACGTAGCGGGGGCGGCGCACGGGGCGCTGGCGCGAGCCCTTCGATCCGCGACCTGCGCCGGGGACCGTGAGGACCGCCTCCGGTGGTGAGGACGGAGTGACGAGCGGCTGGACGGTCATGATGCTCTCCTGATCGGGTGATCCTGCGAGGGGGAGGGCGGTGCGGGGAGAGGACCCCGCACCGCCCGGGGGGACCTACTCGCCGAGAGCGGCCTGGGTCGTCGACAGGATGTTGTCGATGGTCTCGTCGACGCTCTGCTGGTCGTTGAGGTACTTGATCGTCTCGTCCTTGAGCGGCTCCGACTGGAGGAACTTGCCCTCGTAGCCGCCGATCAGCTGGTCGACGGTCTGCAGCGAGGAGACGGCGGGCGAGGCCGCGATCTCGGCGTTGTAGAGCGCGAACGCGTCCTGGTTGGCCGGGTAGTTCATCTCGAGACCGGTGACGGCGGGCAGGCAGCCGGCGATCTCGCAGTACGCGGAGTACTGCTCAGGCTGGTAGAGCCAGTCGATGAACTTCTGGGCCTCCTCCTCCTGGCCGGTGCCGTCGAAGGCGACGATCCACGAGGCGGCGCCGTAGTTGGTCGCCTTGACGGGCTGCTGCGGGGTCGGCACCGAGGCCCACTCGAACTCGGTGATGTTCGACTGGAAGTCCGCGATCTGCCAGACGCCGGAGTAGTAGGAGACGACCTGGCCGCTCTTGAAGGTCGCGCTGGCGTCCTCGCCCGCGGTCCAGACCGACTTGGGCATGAAGCCGTCGTCGTTGAGCTTCTTGAAGTACTCCAGCGCCGTCTTGGTCTCGGCGTTGGCGGTGAAGGTGCCGCCGTCGTCGACGATGCCCTCGCTGCCGAACTCGTAGAGGAAGGAGCGGAGGCGGTGCGCGGAGTTGTCCATCACCATGCCGTACTGCGCGCCGGTGGCCGCCTGGACCTCCTCGGACTTGGCGACGAACTCGTCCCAGGTCCAGCTCTGCGTCGCGTCGGTGGGGTACGAGACGCCCGCCTCGTCGAAGAGCGACTTGTTGATGAACATGCCGACCGAGGTGAGGCTGGTGGGCAGCGCCTTGACCTTGCCGTCCTCGGGGTCCGGCACGGCGAGCAGCGGCAGGATGTCCTGGTCCTCGGCGATCTGCGAGAGATCGAGGATCTGGTCCTTCCACAGCGGGTCGACGTTGGCGGCCGCAGCGAGGGCCGGCAGGTCGTTCGCCTGGGCGCTGTTGCGCAGGCGGGTCGTCAGGTCGTCGCCCGGGACGTCCACGATCTCGACCTCGACACCGGTCTGCTCCTGGTAGAGATCGGCCATCTTCTGGTAGCCGCCGCCCTGGGTGCCGTCGCCGGAGAGGACGAACTGGAGGGGCTCGGAGGCGCCGGCTCCGGAGGAGCCGTTCGCGCACCCGGCGAGAGAAGCGATCAGCACTCCCGTGCCGAGGAGCGCCAGGGTGGCGCGTGCTGTCTTCTTCAACGGAACACCTTTCATGTGTCTGTCAGTCGACGAGGCGCGGGCGCTTCGTCGTCGAGGCGGTAGTGCTTTCTTATCAATACGAGACATATAGGTCAACAGATATCTCCGAGGCGCGTGAAGTCGTGATCGGGCCGTAACTCGCGGAAACAGCGCCGTAACGCGGAGGTGTGCGAGGGGCCGCATCCCGCGCCAGCCGCCTTGTCCCCCGGGCCGAGAGGTGCTTTCATGCCACTGTGACGAATAAACCTCCCCGAGCCGCAGCCCACCTCGTCGGTGTCGACGTGGGCGGGACCAAGACGCACGTCCGCCTGCTCGACACGGCCGGCGCGGAGGAGGACCTGGTCCTCCCCTCGAGCGCCTGGCGCTCGGGCGAGCTCTTCGCCGACCCCGAGAACCTGCCGCGTCTGGCCGGCGTCCTGCTGCGCCTGCGCCCGCTCGCCGGGGACGCCGTGGTGGTCCTCGGCGTGCACGGCTGCGACACCCCCGGGCAGATGCGCGAGGCGACGGCGACTCTGTCGCTGCACCTCGGCCGCGCGGTGACGGTCGTCAACGACGCCGAGTTGCTCGGCTTCGCGGAGCAGGAGGAGCCGAGCATCCAGATGATCGTCGGCACCGGCGCCGTGATCTGCGGAACGACCGCCGACGGCACGCGGATCACGGTCGACGGCCACGGCTGGCCGCTCGGCGACCGGGGCAGCGCGCACGACCTGGTGTCGACGGCGCTGCGCGAGACGCTGGTGGCCTGCGACCGCGGCATCGCCTCCGACGGCGGGGCGCCGGACCCGCTGATCGGCGCCGTCCTCACCGCCTTCGGCGCGAGCGACGCGGCCACCCTCGCCGCCGAGGCGACGCGCATCGCGGGCGGCGCGGCCTGGGGGGCGTTCGCCCCGCTCGTCTTCGAGCAGGCGGCCTCGGGCTCGTCGCTCGCCGAGCGCATCCTGGAGGACGCCGCCCGTGCGCTCGCGGCGGGCGTCGCCTCGCTCGTGCGCCGCGGCGCGATCGGCTCGCTCGTCGTCGCGGGCGGCGGCGTGATCGTGAACCAGCCCGCCTATGAGCGGCGGATCCGCGAGCGGCTGGCCGAGGAGGCCCCGCAGCTCGGCTTCGTCGTCGTGCGGCGCCCGCCGGTGGTCGGCGCGATGGCGCACGCCCACGCCCTGGCGGCCGCCGAGCGCACGCTCTCGGAGGTGGCCTCGTGACCATCATCGGTCCGACGACGGGCAGGACGGGCTTCGCCCCGGGGACCTCGGTCCGCGTCGTCGACTCCTTCGCCGAGGCCTCGCGCGCCGCGGCCGACCTGGTCGCCGCGCGGGTCCTCGCCGACCCGCGCGCGGTGCTCGGCGTCGCGACCGGCTCGACGCCCTCGCTGCTCTACCGCGAGCTCGCCGGCCGGGTCGCGGCGGGCCGGCTCGACTTCACCGGGGTGAGCGCCTTCGCGCTCGACGAGTACGTGGGGATCGACCCCGGGCATCCCGAGAGCTACCGCGCGGTCCTCGACCGCGAGGTGCGCGTGCCGCTCGGCGTGGGCGCCGTGCACGTCCCGGACGGCACTCGCGCGGACGGCGAGCAGGCGGGCCGGGACTACGACGCCGCGATCCGGGCGGCCGGTGGCGTCGAGCTGCAGATCCTCGGCATCGGCGGCAACGGCCACATCGGCTTCAACGAGCCCGGCACCCCGCACGACGTCGGCACTCACGTCGTACGGCTCGAGCGCAGCACCCGGGAGGCGAACGCGCGGTTCTTCGACGGGCGGATCGATCTGGTCCCGGAGTCGGCGATCACGCAGGGGATCGCGACGATCCTCGCCGCGCGCTCGCTGGTGCTGCTCGCTTCGGGCGCGGCCAAGGCGGACGCCGTCGCGCGCTCGCTGCTCGGCCCGGTCGACGTCGACTGCCCGGCCTCGGCGCTCCAGGGCCATCCGGACGTCACGGTGCTGCTCGACCGCGAGGCGGCCGCGGTGCTGGAGCGGGAGCTCGGCTGAACCGGGCCCTCAGCTGAGGTAGGTCGCCGTGCGCGAGCGGGCGATGATCAGCTGCGCGACGCCGACCAGCGCGGCATCGGCGCCCAGCTCGGCGGTGACGATGCGCGGCGGGATGGTGATCCGGCCGACGAGGCGACGGGTCACCTCCTGCACCGCGTACTCGGGCTGGCGCGAGAGGTGGCCGGCCAGCACGATCAGCTCGGGATCGAGCACCGTGCAGAGCGCGATGCAGGACAGGCCGATGTAGTCGAAGATCTCGCCCGCCGGTGCGAGGGCCCCCTCGTCGCCCGCCGAGGCCGCGTCGAGCAGGGCCTCGAGCGGGTTCGTCGCGTCCGCCGCGTGCTCGCGCGCGTAGCTCCGGGAGATCCCGGCGATCCGCGACTCCAGGTCGCCCTGGGTCGTGTACGGCCGCTCCAGGTGCGAGCGCTCGGTGACCAGGTAGCCGATCTCTCCCGCGGCCGAGCGCGAGCCGCGCAGCAGCGCGCCGTCGTGCACGATGCCGGCGCCGACTCCGACGCCGAGGACGTAGGTGGCCAGGCTCTGCGCGCCGCGGCCGGCGCCGCGGGACCACTCGCCGAAGCCGATGGCGTTCGCGTCGTTCTCGACCAGCACCGGCACGCCGACGCGGGCCTTGAGGATGCTGCCGAGCATGACGTCGCTCCAGCCGAGCTCGATCGTGTTGGTGACCCGGCCCTCCGGACCGTGCACGATGCCCGGGATGGTGACGCCGACGCCGGCGCAGGGCTTGCGGATCCGCTTCGACGCGGCCATCAGGAGGTCGACCGTCTCGATGGTGCCGGCGAGGCGGCGGTCCGCGTCGGAGCCGTCGCCGGAGAGGTCGAAGGCGAGGACCTCGTCGCGCACGGTCTTGCCGTCGAAGTCGACGAGGCGGCCGTGCGCCTGCGTCTCGGAGACCTCGATCGCGGCGACCACCCGGGCGTCGCCGGCGTAGCGGTAGAGCGAGGACGGCCGGCCGCCGGAGGAGCGCTCGCGGCCGTCGAGGACGATGACGCCCTCGCCGAGCAGCGCTGAGCAGAGCCGCTCGACGGTCGCCGGGCTGAGGCCGGTGTGGCGCGCGATGGCGCTGCGGGAGGAGGGGCCGTGCAGGCGGAGGGCGTCGACGATCGCCGTCCGGTTGATCTCGGTGACGACGCGGGTCGTCGCGGTGCGCGGAACCTTCATCCGACCCTCCCTCGCGGAGTTTCCCAGCATAGTGATGCGGATCGGCGCGCTCCTGCGCGGTGCGGTCAGCGCCGGTGCCACCACCGGCGGCGCGGCTGTATGGGATGCTGCGCCTTGGCGGCTGCGAACCGCGCGTTCCGGCGCTCGGTCCAGGCGGCGACCTCCGCGTCGACGTCGCGGAGCGGCGTGACCACCGGCGGGCCGCCGAGCAGCTGCCGGCGCGCTTCGACGACCCGCTTGTTGAAGTCGGCGAGCACTGCGCGCACCTCGGACTCGCGGATCAGGAGGTCGAGCTGCTCGTCCAGCCGCCGGTCCTCGGCGCGGAGGAGGAAGGCGGCGGGACCGATGCCGGTGAGGTTCTCGCGCTCGATCTTGCGGCGGATCCACCAGTCCGGGTCGTGGTGCTCGCCGAGCCCCTCGAGCGGCTTGCCGGCGCCCGGCAGGCCGTCGAACTCGCCGCGGCGGATCGCCTGCTGGATCGACGTCTCGATGAACGCGGCGCGGTCCTCGGGGTTCTCGGGGAGGGAGCCGGTGCGTTCGTCGCCGGTCTCGGGGCGGCCGCCAGTCGCGCGCTCCGCGGCGTACCGGGCGGCGCGATCCCTGGCTTCGGACATGGGGCCTCCTCTTCCTCCAGGCTAGAAGACCCCCGCCGAGGAGGGGTACCGTGCGGTGGCATGCGCGACCTCGTCTACTACATCGCCACCTCGCTCGACGGCTTCCTCGCGGATCCGGCGGGGGACGTCTCCGCGTTCCCGACCGCGCCGGAGACCCTCGCCGACCTGTTCGAGCGCTACCCGGAGACCTGCCCGGCGCACCTGCGCGCGGCGCTCGGGGTCACGGCGTCGCCGCGCCGGTTCGACACCGTGCTGCTCGGCCGCCGCACGCACGCTCCCGCGGTCGACGCGGGCCTCGTCGACGGTGCGTACCCGCACCTGCGCCAGATCGTGGTGACCCACGGCGAACTGCCCGCCTCCGACCGGGTGGAGACGATGGCGGGCGACGTGCGCGCGCAGGTCGCGGCGCTCAAGCGGGAGCCCGGGCGCGACGTCTGGCTCTGCGGCGGCGGCGACCTCGCCGCGCAGCTGATCGAGGAGATCGACGAGATCCAGGTGAAGATCTCGCCGGTGCTGCTGGGCGCGGAGGTTCCGCTCTTCGGCGGGCTCCTGCAGCCGGTGGCGCTCGAGGCCGTCGACCTGCGCGCGCTGCCCGGCGGAGTGGCGCTGGCGACCTACCGCAGGCGCGACGGCGGTCAGTTGTAGGACCGCACCGACACGTTCTGGCCGAGGGCCGTCCAGTCGAGACCGGGGGAGTCCTCCGGCTCGACGCCGTCGGGATGCACCTGCACCACCACCGAGGTGCGCTGCGACACCTCCAGGTCGCCGCCTCCGCCGCAGCCGCTCACGGGCCCGTCGTCGCCGTCGATGATCACGCAGTGGTCGTCACCGCGGATCGACGAGCCGAGATAGACGTCGACGCCCTCGGCTGTGCCGACGAAGCGCACGGAGTCCGGTTCGATCTGCTCGCCCACGTCGCCGAGATCCGGCAGCACATCGCGGTCGTCCCGCGTCCGGTCGAAGTCCGAGTAGGGCGTCGGTCCCGCGCACCCCGCGAGCAGCGGCAGGGCGAGCAGCGCGATCGCGGCGGCGGTGGCTCTGTGCGGGTGGTTCCGTGGCATCGCGTCCCCCTCGTGCTCCGGTGTGCTCACCCTAGGCGGCTTCGAGGGGCGTGGACGGGAAGCGGAGCGGCTCCGGCTCGCGAAAGCGCGTCGGGCTCGTCGGAACGGCCGGTTTCAGCGAGCCGGGGCCGGATTCACGAGCCGAAGGTGGGCGTGCCGGTTCACGGGCCGCCGAGCCAGTGGTCGATGCGGTGGTGGTCGGGGGTGAAGCCGTGCTCGACGCCCCAGAGGACGGCCTGGGTGCGGCTGGAGGCGCCGATCTTGCCGTAGACGCTGCGGATGTAGGACTTGACCGTGTTGGGGCTGAGGTAGGTGAGGGCGGCGACGTCGGCGTTGCTCTTGCCCTGGGTGATCAGGGCGAGGATCTCGGACTCGCGGTCGGTGATGCCCTCGTGGCGGCCGGGCCAGTCGAGGCCGGGGGCGGTGCCGGCGCGGCGGGGCGGCTCGCTGACGACGAGCTCGCCGGAGCGCACGGCCTCGAGGGCGGCGACGAGCTCGCGGGCGGGCAGGGTCTTGGAGAGGTAGCCGCGCACGCCCTGGTCGAGGGCGTCGGCGACGAGGTCGGGGTGGAAGTTCCAGGTGTAGACGACGACGTGCTCGGCGCGCGGGTTGCGGACGAGGTCGGCGAGCTCCTGCAGGTCCGACTCCGGCTGGGCGAACGAGTCGTAGAGCACGATGTCGATCCGGTCGGAGAGCGCGGCGTTCGCGTCGATCTCGGCGACGACGACGCGGTCGCGGTAGTGGTCGAACATGTGCGCGAGGCCCTTGAGGACGACGTCGTAGTCGTCGACCAGGGCGACGGTCAGGGGCGCCGGCATGCTCTGTCCATCCACGGACCGTACCGCGCGACCGGGCTCCGTGACTACACCCCCAGGGGTGTACCGGCCACCCCTTCGCGACTGCTTGGGTTGCCCATCGGCTCAGCGACCGCAGAGCCCCACCGCACGGTCCGCCGTGCTCGACAGGAAGGTGACGCCCGTGCTCGGACTCATCATCAGCCTCATCGTCGTCGGCCTCATCGCCGGCGCTCTCGCCCGCCTCATCGTCCCGGGACGCCAGAACATCAGCATCCTGATGACCATCGTGCTGGGGATCGTCGGATCCTTCGTCGGCGGCTTCCTCGGCTTCCTGATCTTCCAGCACGACCCGATGGAGGGCTTCCTCCAGCCGGCCGGGATCATCGGCTCCATCATCGGCGCCGTCATCGTGCTGTTCCTCTACACCCGATTCGGCGGACGCGCCCGCAGCCGCGCCTGATCGGATGCGGAACGACACGACGCCGGCCCGGAAACACTCCCGGGCCGGCGTCGTCGTGCGCGCGGAGCGCGAGCGGTGCCGCTACTCGAGCAGCTTGCCCGCGGTGGCGACCTCGCGGATCAGCGCCTGGATCTCCTCCGGGACCGCGGGGATGTCCTCGCGGGTGATGCCGGTGGACGGCGACCAGACCAGGTTCACCTGCAGCGCCGGGTCGATGTCCGGGTAGTCGCTGCGGTTGTGGCAGCCGCGGCTCTCGCGGCGCTCCAGCGCGGCCTCGAGGGTGGCCCGCGCCGCCATCGCCGCCGACTTCAGGTCGAAGGCGTGCGCCAGGTCCTGGAAGCCCGCGATGTCCGGGTGGATGCCGATGTCGGCGATGCGCGCCTCGATCGCGTCCAGCTCGGCGAGACCGGCCAGCAGGCCCGCCTCGTCGCGGACGACGCCGGCGTGCTCGGTCATGGTGTTGCGGATCGCGCGCTGCAGGGCCCGCACGTTCTCCTCGCCGTCGGCGGCGAGCAGGTCCGCGATCTCGTCGCGGGCGACCTGCACCGACGCGGCGGAGCGGGTCTGCGCGGTCAGCGACGCGGAGTACTCCGCCGCCGCCTGGCCGACGATCCGGCCGAAGACGAGCAGCTCGATCAGCGAGTTGCCGCCGAGGCGGTTCGCGCCGTGCAGTCCGCTGGACGCCTCGCCGATGGCGTAGAGGCCGGGGACGTCGGTGCTGTGGTCGTCCGAGCGGACCCAGACGCCGCCCATCGAGTAGTGCGCCGTCGGGGCGATCTCGATCGGGTCCTTCGTGATGTCGAGCATCTGCAGCTCGAGCATCGTCTGGTAGACGCGGGGGAGGCGGGTCATGATCGTCTCGCGCGGGAGATGCGAGACGTCGAGCCAGACGCCGCCGTTCGGCGTGCCGCGGCCCTCCTTGATCTCGGTGTAGCAGGCGAGCGCGACGCGGTCGCGGGTGGAGAGCTCCATCCGCTCGGGGTCGTACTTGCCCATGAAGCGCTCGCCGAGGCCGTTGCGGAGGATGCCGCCCTCGCCGCGGGCCGCCTCGGAGATCAGCGTGCCGGCCGCGTTCTCGGGCTCGATGATGCCCGACGGGTGGAACTGCACCAGCTCGGGGTCGCGCAGGCGACCGCCGGCCTCGACGGCCAGGCGGAACGAGTCGCCGGTGTTCTCGTCGCGGCGCGAGGAGGTGCGGCGCCAGATGCGGTTGTGGCCGCCGGCGGCGAGGATCACCGCATCGGCGTGGATGAGGTAGCGGGTGCCGTCGACGAGGTCGAAGCCGTAGGCGCCGAAGACGGCGCCGTCCTCGTTGACCAGGATCCGCGTCACGTAGACGGTGTCGAGGATCGGGATGTCGAGCTGCGCGGCCCGGTTGACCAGGGTGCGCTGGATCTCGAGGCCGGTGTAGTCGCCGGCGAACGCGGTGCGGCGGTAGGTGTGCGCGCCGAAGAAGCGCTGCGAGATGCGGCCGTCGTCCTCGCGGGCGAACGGCATGCCGTAGCGCTCGAGGTCCTGGATGCCGCGGGCGGCGTTCGAGGTGACGATCTCGACGGTGTGCGGATTGGCGAGCTGGTAGGACTCGGTGATGGTGTCGGCCGCGTGCTGCTGCCAGCTGTCGTCGGGGTCCATCGTGGCGAGGGCGGCGTTGATGCCGCCGGCGGCGAGCGAGGTGTGGGCGTCCGACTTCGAGCGCTTGCCCAGCGCGAGGACGTCGACGCCGGCCTCGGCCAGCTCGATCGCGGCGCGGAGTCCCGAGCCGCCGGTGCCGATGACGAGGACGGAGGTGGAGATCCGGCGCTCCGCCGTGGCAGTGGGTGCTGAAGTGGTCATGACTCCACGCTAGGCAGGGCGCTTCGATTACTCCAATGCATAATGCTGGGGCCGGGCATGCGCTTACGCTATGGGTGTGAACTTCGAGCAGCTGTCCGGATTCGTCGAGGTCGCGCGCCTCGGGAGCTTCACCCGCGCGGCCGAGGAGCTGCACCTCGCGCAGCCCTCGCTGAGCCGGCAGATCTCCTCGCTCGAGCAGGACCTCGGCTCCGAGCTGTTCCAGCGGGCGCGCTCCGGCAGCACGCTCACCCCGGCCGGCGAGCTGCTGCTGCCGCTCGCGCGGCGCATGCTCGCGGACGCCGAATCGGTGCGCCGCGAACTGGCCGAGCTCGCCGGGCTCGAGCGCGGGCGGGTCCGCTTCGGCGCGACGCCCACGCTCTGCATCAGCCTCGTGGCGGAGGTGCTGCACGCCTTCCACGCGGCGCACCCGGCGATCGAGCTGCACCTGGCCGAGGACGGCTCGCGCAGCCTGCTCGACCGGCTCGCACGCGGCGAGCTCGACCTCGCGCTGGTGACGACCTCGACGGCGGCGGCCGTCGGTGCGTTCACGGTGACGCCGCTGCTCGTCGAGGAGCTGGTGGTGGTCTCCTCCGCGGCCGAGCCCCCGCTCGCCGACGGCGACGCCCTCGGACTGGCGGCCGTGGCGGGGCTCCCGCAGATCGTCTTCAACTCCAGCTACGACCTGCGCCGGACGACCGATGCGGCCTTCGCGGCAGCGGGCCTGCTGCCCGACGTGGTGCTCGAGGGCGCCGAGATGGACGCGGTGCTGCGCTTCGCCGAGCGCGGTCTCGGCGTCGCGATCGTGCCGGCGATGGTGCTGCAGGGCCGCCCGGGGCTGCGCTCGATCCGGCTCGAGGAGCCGACGCTCAGCCGGACGATCAGCCTCGCGCGCCCGGCGGACCTCGCGCCGACGGCGGCGGTGCGCGTCATGCAGCGCACGATCGCGGCGACGGCGCGCGCGTTCGCCGCCCGGGCGGGCGGCACGATGCGGCTGGCCGAGGGTCAGTCCGAGAGGACTCCGGTCCGCGCGTAGGCGCGGCTGCGGATCGAGAGGACTGTCGCGCCCAGCACCGCGGCGATCACCGAGCCGGCCAGCACGCCGACCTTCACGTGCTCGTCGGCCTCGCTCCCGACGCCGAAGGACAGCTCGCCGACGAGCAGCGAGACGGTGAAGCCGATGCCGGCGAGCATCGACATGCCGACCAGGTCCGGCCAGCGCAGCGCCGGGTCCAGGCGGAGGCCGGGCAGGCGGGTGATCAGGAAGGTGGTCGCGAGGATCCCGAGCGGCTTGCCGAGCACCAGGCCGACGATGATGCCGAGGGCGATGCTGTCCTGGAACGACTCGACGAGGCCGGTGAGGCCGCCGATCGTGACTCCGGCCGAGAAGAAGGCGAAGACCGGGACGGCGACGCCGGCCGAGACGCCGCTCCAGCGGTCGGCGAAGTGAGCGGCGAGTCCGTCGTACTCGGGCTCGCCGTCGCTGCCGGTTCCGGTGCGGACGCGGGCGCGGGCGGTCGCGACGACCGGGACCGCGAAGCCGAGCAGCACGCCGGCGACGGTCGCGTGGATGCCGGAGGCGTGCACGAGCGCCCAGGTGGCGACGCCGAGCGGGATCAGGATCCACCAGGTGCGGACGCCGCGCTGGACGAGGACGGCGAAGATCCCGAGCGGGACGAGCGCGACCAGCAGCGGCAGGAAGGCGATGGCCGAGGTGTAGAAGACGGCGATGATCGTGATGGCGAGCAGGTCGTCGACGACGGCGAGGGTGAGCAGGAAGGTGCGCAGGGCGACCGGGAGGCTCTTGCCGACGACCGCGATCACGGCGACGGCGAAGGCGATGTCCGTGGCGACCGGGATCGCCCAGCCCTGCAGCGCGTCGGGGCTGGCGGTCGCGTTGATCGCGACGTAGATCAGGGCGGGGACGGCGACGCCGCCGAACGCGGCGGCGACCGGGAGGGCGGCGGTGCGCGGGTCGCGGAGCTTGCCGACGACGAACTCCTCCTTGAGCTCGAGGCCCACGACGAAGAAGAAGATCGCCAGGAGTCCGTCGGCCGCCCAGGCGCCGACGCTCAGGTTCAGATGGAGCGCCTCGGGGCCGAACTCGTAGTCGCGGACGGTCTCGTAGAAGCCGGCCGCGGGCGAGTTGGCGAGGACCAGGGCGAGGACGGTCGCGCCGAGCAGCAGGGCGCCGCCGACGGCGTCGGAGCGCAGCGTCTGGCGCAGTCCCCTCCAGATCGCGTGCGGCGCCTGGTGGGTGGGCTCGGAGGCAGGAGTGTGGGGCACGGAGGGGCTTCCTTCGGGAGGTCGTCGGATCACGTGAGAACGCGGCAGAGGGCCGCGTCCGCCGACCAGACTTCCCGGCACACCGCCGACCATCGTACCGGTGCGGTTCCTCCCTGCACTCGGACCCTCCCTACACTCGGACGATGCGACACGGCATCGTCATCCTCCCGCAGGAGCCCTGGTCCACCGCCCGCCGCAAGTGGCAGTCCGCGGAGGGGCTCGGCTTCGACCACGCCTGGACCTACGACCACCTCTCCTGGCGCTCGCTCGCCGACCAGGTCTGGCACGCGACGATCCCGACGCTGACGGCCGCCGCGGTGGTCACCGAGACACTGCGGCTGGGCACCTTCGTCGCCTCGCCGAACTTCCGGCATCCGGTGCCGTTCGCGAAGGAGATCGCGACGGTCGACGAGATCTCGGGCGGCCGCTTCGTCCTCGGGATCGGCTCGGGCGGGACGGGATTCGATGCGACGGTGCTGGGCCAGAAGCTTCACTCGCCGCGGGAGCGGCACGAGCGCTACGTGGAGTTCGTCGCGGCGCTCGACGTGCTGCTGCGGCACGAGACTCCCGGCTCGGGCGGCATCGACCTCGACGGCGCCTGGTTCACGGCGCGCGGCGCCCGGATGGTGGGGGAGCCGGTGCAGTCGCCGCGCGTGCCGTTCGTGCTCGCGGCGAACGGGCCGAAGGGCCTCGCTCTCGTGGCCGAGCGGGCGCAGGGCTGGGTGACGACGGGTCCGGAGGGGCGCAGCACGGAGGAGTGGTGGGCGGCGGTCGCCGAGCTCTCGCAGCGCCTCGACGACGCGCTCGAGGCCGCCGGGCGCGACCCGCGCTCGATCGAGCGGCACCTCTCGCTCGACTCCGGGCCGGACTACTCGCTCGAGAGCGTCGACCGCTTCGCCGACTCGGCCGGCCGCGCCGAGGCGCTGGGCTTCACCGACGTGATCGCGCACTGGCCGCGGACGGAGGGCCTGTACGCGGGCGACGAGGACGTGCTCTACGAGGTCGCGGCGCGGTTCTAGCGCTCCCGGCGCTCGAAGACGAGGTGCACGACCCCGGACGGTGACGGCGTCGCCTCGATGCGGAAGCGCTGCTCCAGGCCCTCGAGCCCGTCCCACAGCCGCTCGCCGCGGCCGAGAACGATCGGGACGAGCACGACGTGCATCCGGTCGATGAGATCGGCGGCGAGGAACTGCCGCACCGTCGCGGCACCGCCGCCGATGCGCACGTCGCCGCCGACGGCCAGCTCGCGGGCCCGCTCGAGGGCGGTCGCCGGGTCGGCGTCGACGAAGTGGAAGCTGGTGCCGCCGGCCATCGTGACGGTCGGACGCGGGTGGTGCGTGAGGACCACGACCGGCGTGTGGAAGACCGGGTCCTCGCCCCACCAGCCGGTCCACTCCTCGTCCTCCCAGGGACCGCGCTGGGGCCCGAACTTGTTGCGGCCCATGATCTCGGCGCCGATGCCGTCCGCCCAGGCGCCGGCGAACGCCTCGTCGACGCCCTGCGAGCCCTCGCCCGGACCGGGCATGCCCATCCTGCGGAAGGTGCGGGTCCCCATCGCCCACTCGACCAGCCGGGAGCCGGCGTGGCCGAACGGGGTGTCGAGCGACTGGCCCTCCCCGGCGGCGTAGCCGTCGAGCGAGACGGAGAAGTTGTGGACGCGGACCTTCGACACGGGGTCTCCTTCGGGTGGGCGGCGGTTCAGCCGAGCGTAGGCGCGGGCGGGCGTCGCAGTCCACGGGCCGCGAGCGCGACGCAGGCGAGGATCGCGAGCGCGGTCGCCGCGAGCAGCAGCGGCATCGGCAGGGCGACGGCCAACGCCGCGAGGATCGCCGGCACCAGGAAGCCGGCGTAGGTGACGGAGTAGTAGACGGCAGTGACGCTCGCCAGGTCGCGCGTCTCGACGAGGGCCTGCGAGGCGGTCAGTCCGGAGACCATCGCGAGGCCGTAGCCGCAGCCGAAGACCGGCGCGGCGACGAGGACCGGCCAGAGCTGCTGGCCGACGGCGGCGGGGATCAGCAGCAGAGCGCCGAGGGCGGTGAGCGCGCCGCCGACGAGGGCGCCGCGGCCGCGCAGCATGATCAGCAGCGGGCCGGAGAAGAGCTGGGTGACCCAGCCGCAGCCGAGGGTGATCACGGTGACGAGGGTCGCGAAGCCGACGGTGACGCCGGGCAGGCGGTCGGCGACCAGGCTCGGTCCGACCGCGAAGGACAGGGCGGGTGCCGCGAACACCCAGGGGGCGAGCGGCAGGACGACGGCGGCGAAGCGGGCGCGGGCGGGGCGCGGGATGCTCAGCTCGCCGGTCAGGCGGCCGGCGGACGGGTCGTAGGCCCGGGTCTCGGGTGCGCGGAGGAGCACGAGGACGGCCGCGACGCAGGCGGCGGACTGGACGATGTAGGGGAGCACGGTCGGCCAGGGGCCGAACTGCGCGAGCGCGCCGCCGACTCCCGCGCCGCCGCCGAAGCCGATGGTGAGCATCGCGGAGGCGCGGCGGGCGCCGGCCGAGGACGCCCCGGTCGCGATCGAGAGCTCCTTGATCCAGGCCGTGCCGACGACCATCCCCGCCGCGACGCTCAGCCCGCTGATGAAGCGGCCGACGCCGAGCCCGAGCACCGAGGCGGGGGAGCAGGCGAGCACGACACTGCCGAGGATCCCCAGGACGAGACCGGCGAGCAGCACCGGGCGGCGGCCGAAGCGGTCGGACCAGCCGCCGGCCAGCGCGAAGCCGGGGACGATGCCGAGGACGTACGCGGCGAGCAGGATGGTGACCTGCGTCTGCGTGTAGCCCTCGAGCTGGCGGTAGAGCTGCATCAGCGGCAGGAACTGGTTGCCGCCCCAGCCCAGGACGACGAGCGACGGCGCGACGAGCAGCCAGGAGCGCGCGGAGGGAGCGGACGGTCCGGCGGGGGAGGGGAGCGGCACGGTCCATAGTGGCGCACCCGAGCGGCTCGCGGTCAGAGCCGCACGACGAGCTTGCGCGCGGACACGCCCCCGTGCAGCCGGTCGAGCGCGCCCTGCACGGCGCCGAGACCGGTGCCGACGACCTCGGGCTCGGGCGCGCAGCGGTGGCGGCCGTCGGCGAGCGCGCTCGGCAGGTGGTCGCGCCAGAGCATCGGCCCGACCTCGTTGCTCATCAGCGTGGCGCCCCAGACGTAGCGGGCGCGGATGCCGCGACGGCGGGCGGCGAGCTGGAGGCGGAGGTTCGCGCCGACCAGCCGCGACATCGTCCGCACGAACGGGAGCGAGAGCCCCGCTCTGCGCGGCAGCGAGCCGAAGGAGACCGAGGGGCTGGCGAGGGCGACCCGGCGGGCTCCGGTGGTGGCCGCGACGGTTACGCAGGGCTCGGCGGAGCCGGTGCCAACCGCGAGGATCCCGGCCACCTCCGCGCCGCCGATCGCGGCGACGACGTCGGCGACCGCGCTCGGGCCGCGGTAGTCGACGACGACGTCGGCGCCGAGCTCGCGGAGGCGGGCGTGGTTGCCGGGCGAGGCGGTGGCGACGACGCGGTGGCCGGAGGCGACGGCGAGCTGGATCGCATTGCTGCCGACGCTGGTGGCGCCGCCCCAGACGAGGACGGTCCGGCCCGTGGCGACGGGCTCGGCCGAGGGGTGGGGCAGCGCCAGGTGGTCCTTCTGGAAGAGCGCGGTCGCGGCGGTGGAGACGGCGAGCGGCAGGACCACGGCCTGCTCGTCCGCCAGCTGCGGCGGGATCGGCGCAGCGAGGTCCGCGCGGACGACCGTGTACTCCTGGAAGCCGCCCTCGGCGTCGTGCCGGCGGCCGCGCTCCATGCCGACCGCGTAGGCGACGACGCGGTCGCCGACGGCGAAGCGGTCGACGCCGGGCCCGACGGCCGCGACCTCGCCGGCGACGTCCTCGCCGAGGATCGAGGGGTAGGGGAGCCAGCGGTACATCAGGTCGCCGGTCCACTGCTTGAGCTCGTCGAGCGGGTTCACGGCGACGGCGCGGTTGCGCACCAGCAGCTCGCCGGGCCCGGGCTCGTGCAGCGCGGCGGGACCGACGACCAGGTCGGCGCGGGGCGAGGGGAGGCGCGCGGCGGTGTTCGTGAGTGCGGCGGTGTTCGAGGGCAAGGGGTCTCCAGTGCTCGACGGCATGACGTGTCATCACTGTAGCCCTGATGACACGACGTGTCATCGGCTAGCCTGGCTGCATGTCACGCTGGGCACCCGACGCCGCACTGCGCCTCGAGCGCGCCGCGATGGAGCTGTTCACCGAGCACGGCTACTCCGCGACGACGGTGCCGTCGATCGCCGAGCGGGCCGGGCTCACGACCCGCACCTTCTTCCGGCACTTCGCCGACAAGCGCGACGTGCTGTTCCTCCGCGAGCGGGAGTTCCCGGAGGTTGTCGCCCGACTGCTCGCCGCGGCACCCGCGGGCCTGGACCCGCTCGGGCTGCTGATGCACGGGCTGGAGACGGTCGCGGCGGGGGACCTCGAGGGCTGGCGCGGCGACATCGCGGCACGGCGGGCGGTCGTGCTGTCCGAGCCGGCGCTGCGCGAGCGCGAGCTGCTGAAGTCGGCGGTGCTCACCGACGCGATGCGCGACGCGCTGCTGGACGCGGGGGTGCCGGCCAGCGAGGCGGGGCTCGCCGCGCGCACGGCGTCCGCGCTGTTCGACGCCGCGCTCGACGAGTGGCTCCGCGGCTCGGACGGGGTCGCGCTGGTCGTGGTGCTCCGCGAGCAGCGGGCGCGCCTCCGGAGACTGGTGAGCGCGGCGGAGCAGGCGGGCTCGCCCGAGTAGGCGAGCCCGCGCGCGCCCTACGCCTTCGAGGTGGCCGTCGCGTTGCCGACGACGCCCTGCGGGTTCGAGGTGGTGTCGGTCAGCACGAAGCGGATCTCCTGCGGGAAGGCGGTCGGCTTCACCCGCACCCAGGTCGTCTCCGCCGCGCGGGTCAGGGTCCAGGAGTAGGTGTAGAGGCCGTCGGTCAGCACGCCCTGCACGCCCGGGGCGAGGCTGGTGGTGTCGTAGGTGATCGTCGACACCGGCTTCGCAGAGCTGATGACGTACGTCCAGCCGGTCTTGTACGAGGCGTAGTCGCCGTCGTCCGGGACCGCGGTGAAGTCGGTGCGCGCGTAGCCGGTGTTGTTGGTCGCCTTGAGGCTGGGGTCGCCGACCGACTGGCGCGTCGCCGAGAAGGTCGGGTTCGGGTAGGTGTCCGGCTGGCCGGGGACGACCGGGACGGTGGAGGCGCTCGCGAGCGGCGCCGCGGCGGCGACGGCGATCACGGGCAGCGACCAGGCCGCGGCGACGGCGACGGCGCGACGGGAGGGGGAGAGGGGGGAGGTGGGAGACACGGGGTCCTTTCGAGGGGGAGTTTTCCGTGCAGAAATTAGCGACAGCCGCCCCGTCCTTCCGCGCCAGCGCCCGCCCGGCCACGGCCCCTCTCAGGGGGAGGAGGCACGCCGTTCCTGGGCTCCGGCTGACACGACCACGTAGAACCACCTAGTCCGGAAGAGGTCCTCGTTAGCCTGGTCCGCATGGCCAGAACCGTCTCCACCACCACCGCCGTCGACCGCGACGGCATGCTCGACTTCGTGCGACCGCGGCACCGGATGCTCGTCGCCACCACCCGCGCGGACGGCCGGCCGCAGATGTCGCCGGTGTCCGGCGGTGTCGACGCCGAGGGCCGCCTGGTGATCTCGACCTACCCCGGCCGGGCGAAGACGCGCAACGCCGAGCGCCGTTCCGCGGCCTCGGTCCTCGTGCTGTCCGACGACTGGAACGACGCGTGGATCCAGGTCGACGGCGACGCCGAGGTGCTGCACATGCCCGAGGCGGAGGACGCGCTCGTCGACTACTACCGCAGCATCTCGGGGGAGCACCCGGACTGGGACGAGTACCGCGCGGCGATGCGGCTGCAGGACAAGTCGCTGCTGCGCATCACGCCGACGCACTGGAGCCCGATCGCGACCGGCGGCTTCCCGGCCGACGTCGCGGCGCGGCTCGACGCACGGGCGTGATCCGCCCTCGCCTCGCCCGGGCCGGCCGGGCCTGGCGCGACGCGGTGGCCGGCCCTCGGCTGCTGCTCGCGCTGAAGACGGCCGTGGCGGTGGGCATCGCCTGGGCCGTCGCCCCGTACGTGCCCGGCGTCGCCGAGCAGTACCCGTACTACGCGCCGCTCGGCGCGCTGGTCAGCATGTACCCGACGCTGATGGGCTCGGCGAAGACCGGGCTGCAGACGCTCCTCGGGCTCGCGGCCGGCATCGGGCTGGCGGTGCTGGTCGTGGTGACGGTCGGCCCGACCTGGTGGACGATCCCGCTGATCGTGGGCATCGGCGTGGTGCTCTCGGGCACCGGCTGGTTCGGCGCGGGCCGCGAGTACGTGCCGATGGCGGCGCTCTTCGTCCTGATCATCGGCGGCGCGAAGGCGGAGGACTACTCGCTCGGCTACCTCGTGCAGATGGCGGTCGGCGTGGTGGTCGGGCTGCTGGTCAACCTCCTCGTCGCTCCGGGGCTGACCTCCGAGGCCGCGACGGCCCGCGTGGACGAGTTCGAGCGCCAGCTCGGGCGACACCTGCACGACATGGCGGAGGCCCTCGAGGAGACCTGGCCGCCCGAGCACGAGGCCTGGTCGACCAACGGCGAGCAGCTGGCGGCGACCGCGACCGAGGTGCGGCGGGCGCTGGTCGACGGCGACGAGAGCCGCAAGGGCAATCCGCGCGCGCTGCTGCACCGGCACAGCTCGCAGACCGACCACCTCCGGCTGGCGACCCTGGACGGGACGCTCTTCCACGTCCGCGACATGACCGCCGCGCTGGCGGACACGATCTGGAACCGGCCGGGTGCGCTGCCGTTCGACGCCGAGCTGGCGGCGCCGCTGAGCGCGGCCTGCCACGCGGTCGGCGACGCGGTGGTGACGGGCGGCTCGCCCGAGGACCGCTCCCTGGAGCCGGCGCAGCGGGCGGTCGACGAGCTCGCGCGCGCCGTCGACGCGCGCGCCGCGACGACCGGGACGAGCATGGGGCCGGGCGTCCTGGTCGCGATCCATCTGCGCCGCATCCTCGTGGAGCTGCGCAGGGACGACCCCCTGCGAGCTCCAGGGGCGAGTGCGGAGGGATCGCGTGCGGAAGGATGAGGGGATGACTCCGGAGCTCCTCGACCGATTCGCGCACTGGTTCGACGAGGGGGCGCCGGTCGCGCCGTCGCTGAGCTGGGCGCTGTTCGACCGCGACGGGCTGATCACCCGGCACGGTCGCGGGGAGCACCGGCTCGACGGCGCCGCGCCGGACGCCGGCACCGTGCACCGCATCGCGTCGATGTCGAAGAGCTTCGAGGCGGCGGCGGTGCTGATCCTCCGCGACCGCGGGCTGCTCGACCTCGACGACCGGGTGAGCGCGCACGTGCCCGAGTTCGCGGATCCGGTCGACGCCGCGGGCCGGGAGCTGCCGGTGACGCTCCGGATGCTGCTCAGCAACTGCTCGGGGCTGCCCGAGGACAACGGCTGGGCCGACCACGTGATGGCGATGCCGCGGGCCGAGTTCCTCGCGCTGATCGCGCGCGGTCTGACCTTCACCGAGCGGCCGGGCGAGGTCTACCAGTACTCGAACATCGGCTTCTGGCTGCTCGGGGTGATCGTCGAGAACATCTCCGGCGAGGACTTCGTCGCCTTCGCGACCCGGACGATCCTCGAGCCGCTCGGCCTCTCGAGCACGCGCTACGACGTGAACGCCTACCCCGAGGGCACCGACCTCGCGCAGGGCTTCAGCAGCTTCGACGAGGGCGCGACCTGGACCCCCCGCCCGTACACCGGCACCGGCGTGGGCGCCTGCGCGGCGAGCATGTTCAGCACCGTCGGCGACATCGCGCGCTGGAGCGCCTGGCTGTCCTCGGCGTTCGAGGACGCCGACGACGCCGTGCTCAGCCGCGCCTCCCGCCGCGAGATGCAGCGCGGCTGGACCCCGGTCCCCGCGCTCAGCCCGCGGGCCGGGGAGAGCACGCTCGACGGCTCCGCCTACGGGCTCGGCCTCGTGATCGAGCAGGACGTCCGCTTCGGCGCGATCGCGCACCACTCCGGCGGGCTGCCCGGCTGGTCCTCGAACATGCGCTGGCACCTCGAGTCGGGCCTGGGCGTCGTGGTCTTCGCGACCACGAACGGCGCCAAGCTCGCCGCCGCGGCCACGGGCCTGCTGCGCGCGGCGCTCGAGGACGCGGATCCGCCGGCGCGCACCATCGCGGTGCACCCGTCGACACTGGCGGCCGCGGCCGCCGTCGAGGCGGCGATCGTCGGTCCCGGCGACCCCGCGCGGGCCGAGGAGCTCTCCGGCGGCGTGCTGTTCAGCCCGAACCTCCTGAGCGACGTGCCCGCCGAGGTGCGCGCCCGCCGCCTCGCCGCGGTGCTGGCGGAGGTCGGCGGCCTCGCGGAGGAGCCCACCGCGCGGCCCCTGCGCGAGCGGCTTCTCTGGAGCGCCTCCGCGGCGCAGGTCGCCTTCACGCTGCCCGGCCGGGACGGCGAGCTGGAGGTCCGGCTCGAGATGACGCCGACGCTCCCCGCGCTGCTGCAGCGCCTGGACGTCGTGAAGCGGGAGGCGATCGAGTCGCCGCCGGTGGTCCGCGCGTACCGCCCGACCCTGGACTAGGCGCACATCGGGACAGCGCACATCGGGACAGGGCAGGCTGGTCCGATGACTGCGCGCACTCCCGACGACCACCGCCTCGACCGGGTCCGCGTCCGCGGCGCCCGCGAGAACAATCTTCGCGACGTGGACGTGGACATCCCGCGCGACGCGCTGGTCGCCTTCACCGGCGTCTCGGGCTCGGGCAAGAGCTCCCTCGCGTTCGGCACGCTCTATGCGGAGGCGCAGCGCCGCTACTTCGAGTCGGTGGCGCCGTACGCGCGGCGGCTGATCGATCAGGTCGGGGTGCCGGACGTCGACGCGATCGACGGGCTCCCGCCGGCCGTCGCGCTGCCGCAGCGGCGCTCCGGCGGCTCGGCGCGCTCGACCCTGGGGAGCGCGACCACGCTCTCGTCCGTGGTGCGGATGGTCTTCTCCCGGGTCGGCACCTACCCCGAGGGCGCGCCGATGCTCCTCGCGGAGGACTTCTCCGCGAACACCGTCCAGGGCGCCTGCCCGGCCTGCCACGGGATCGGCCGCGTCTACGACGTGCCCGAGGAGCTGATGGTGCCGGACGACTCGCTCTCGATCCGCGACGGCGCGCTCGCGGCCTGGCCGACCGCCTGGCACGGCAAGCAGCTGCGCGACAGCCTGATCTCGCTCGGCTACGACATCGACGTGCCCTGGCGGACCCTTCCGGCGGAGGAGCGCGAGTGGATCCTGTACACCCAGGAGTCGCCGCAGGTCCCGGTCTGGACGGATCGCGGACCGGCGGAGGTGCGGGCGGCCGTGGCGGCGGGGGCCGAGCCGCGGTACATGAGCACGTTCCTCGGGGTGAAGCGCTACGTGATGGACACCTTCGCGGGCTCCAAGAGCGCCCGGATGCGCGAGCGCGCGGCCACGTTCCTGGTCAGCGTCGCCTGCCCGGACTGCCACGGAAAGCGGGTGAAGCCCGAGGCGCTGGCGGTGAGCTTCGAGGGGTTCGACATCACGGAGCTCTCGGCGCTGCCGCTCGAGGAGCTCGCGGCGCTCCTGGCCCGCGTGCTCGAGCGGGACTGGGTGCCGGTGGGCGGAGCGCCCCTCCCTCCCGAGACCCGGCTCGCCGCCCAGCGCCTCGTCTCGGACCTGCTCGGCCGGATGGCGCCGATCGTCGACCTCGGCCTGGGCTACCTGTCGCTGGACCGCTCGACGCCGACGCTGTCCTCGGGCGAGCTGCAGCGGATGCGCCTCGCCACCCAGGTGCTCTCGCGGCTGTTCGGCGTGGTGTTCGTGCTCGACGAGCCGTCGACGGGGCTGCACCCGGCCGACACGGAGGCGCTGCTCGGCATCCTGCGCTCGCTGAAGGACAGCGGCAACACGGTCTTCTTCGTCGAGCACTCGCTCGACGTGATCCGCGAGGCCGACTGGATCGTCGACATCGGCCCGGCGGCCGGCTCGGGCGGCGGCACCGTCGTCTACTCGGGCGAGCTCGACGGGCTGCGCGAAGTGGACCACTCGATCACCCGGCGCTACCTCTTCCCCGAGACCGCGGAGCCGACGCCGCCGCTGCCCGCCCGGCGGACGCCCGACGCGCAGGTGCGGCTGGTCGACGTGGCGCGCAACAACCTCCGCGGGCTCGACGTGTCGTTCCCGCTCGGCGCGCTGACCGCGGTGACGGGGGTGTCCGGGTCGGGGAAGTCCACGCTGGTCAATCAGGCGCTCCCCGATCTGCTCCGCGCGAGTCTGCAGGCGGATCTGGCGGGGGAGAGCCCGGAGCCGGACGAGTCCTCCTCCGACGACCCGCTGCTCGACGCCGACACCGCGGTCACCACCGGCAGCGCGACCGGTCCGGCGGAGCGGCTGCGCCGGGTCGTGCAGGTCGGCCAGACACCGATCGGGCGCACCTCGCGCTCCAACGTCGCGACCTACACCGGGCTCTTCGACCGCGTCCGCGCACTGTTCGCGGCGACTCCCGAGGCGAAGCGGCGCCACTACGGTGCCGGCCGCTTCTCCTTCAACATGCCCAGCGGCCGCTGCCCGGTCTGCAAGGGCGAGGGGACCATGGAGGTCGAGCTGCTCTTCCTGCCGACGGTGCAGGCGCCGTGCACGGAGTGCGGCGGGACGCGCTACAACGCCGAGACGCTCGAGGTGACCTGGGGCGGGCGCTCGATCGCCGAGGTGCTCGCGCTGAGCGTCACCGAGGCCCGCGAGGTCTTCGCAGAGGAGACGGAGATCGGCCGGCACCTCGACGCGCTGCTCGACGTGGGCCTCGGCTACGTCGCGCTCGGGCAGCCCGCGCCGGAGCTGTCCGGCGGCGAGGCGCAGCGGGTGAAGCTCGCGTCGGAGCTGCGGCGGGCCCAGCGCGGCGACACGCTCTACCTGCTCGACGAGCCGACGTCGGGACTGCACCCGGCCGACGCGGACCGGCTGCTCGGCCACCTGCAGCACCTCGTCGACGCGGGCAACACGGTGATCGTCGTCGAGCACGACATGCGGATCGTCGCCGACGCGGACTGGGTAATCGACCTCGGACCCGGCGCCGGGGACGCCGGCGGCGCGATCGTCGCGACCGGCACGCCGGAGCAGGTCGCGCGGGCGGAGGGCAGCCGGACGGCGCCGTACCTGCTGGCCGCGCTGGAGCGGCGCTCGTAGGGCATCGGCGTCGCGCGGAGGGGGAGTGCCCGGCGGGTGGCCGAGGGGCTAGCGTGTGCCGCATGCCCGCCTCCTCCCGCCGTGTCGTCCCGGCGCTCCTCGCCTCCGCCCTCGTCGCCGGGGCTCTCGCCCTCCCGGCGCCCGCCCTCGCCGACACCGCTGTGAAAGCGGGGACGAGCGGAGGCACCAGCTCCGGCGACCCGTACTTCCCCGGCCTCGGCAGCTCGGGCTTCGACGCGCTCAGCTACAGCCTGTTCCTCACCTACGACCCGGCGCCGCGGGCGCTCACCGGCCGGGCCGTCGTGACCCTTGCGCCGACGCAGGAGCTGAGCTCGTTCTCCTTCGACCTGCGCGGGCTGACGGTCTCGAAGGTGTCGGTGAACACCCGGGGCGCCGCCTTCACGCAGGTCGGCGACGAGCTGACGATCACGCCGTCCAGCTCGCTGAAGAAGGGCGTGCCGACCCTGGTCGACATCCGCTACGCCGGCACCACCGGCAACCCGGTCGACGGCACCGGCGCCCCGTACGGCTGGTGGTCGACCGACGACGGCGCCCTGGTCGCCAGCGAGCCCGACGGCGCCTCGACCTGGTATCCGGTGAACGACTCGCCTGCCGACAAGGCCCGCTACTCCTTCACCCTCACCGTGCCGGAGGGGCGCACCGCCGTCGCCAACGGGGTGCCGGTGGGCTCGCCGGTCACCCGCAACGGCTGGACCACGTCGAGCTGGGTCGAGACCAGTCCGATGGCGAGCTACCTCGCGATGGTGAACATCGGCGACTACGACCTCGTCCGCTCCCGGGCGGGCGGCGTCGTCAGCATCGACGCGGTCGATCGCGACATCACCGGCGAGGCGCGGGCGAGCACCGAGGCCGCCCTCGCGCGCCAGGGCGAGATCATCGACTACTTCACGGGCGTCTTCGGCGCCTACCCGTTCCGCTCCGGGGGAGCCGTCGTCGACGACGAGGAGATCGGCTACGCGCTCGAGACGCAGGGACGCTCGTTCTACTCGGGCAGCGCCGACACCTCGACCGTCGCGCACGAGATCTCGCACCAGTGGTTCGGCGACAGCGTCACCCCGCGGCTCTGGTCGGACATCTGGCTGAACGAGGGCTTCGCGACCTACGCCGAGTGGCTGTGGGCGGAGCACGACGGCGGCCCGACCGTCGCGGAGTCGGCCGCAGAGGTCGCGTCGATCCCCGCCGACGACCCGTTCTGGGCCACGCAGGTCGCGGATCCCGGCGCGCTCGGCCTCTTCGACAGCCCGATCTATGCACGCGGCGGACTCACCCTGGTCGAGCTGCGCTCCACCATCGGCGACGAGGCCTTCGGCACGCTGCTGCAGCGCTGGGCCGCCGAGAACCGCTACGGCAACGTCACCACGGCCGACCTGCAGGACCTCGCCGAGTCCGTGTCGGGCCAGGACCTGACCGCCTTCTTCGACACCTGGCTCCGGACCCCGTCGAAGCCCGCGGGCCTCTAGCCGCCGGGCGCTGCCTCGCGGAGCGGTGGATCTCGATACGCCCTCTGCGAGAGCTACTCGATCAGCATGAATCGGCACCGGCGTGCTGAGCAGGCGTGACGGACCCATGTTGGACGGACCCATGTTGGTCGAGTAGCGCGCAGCGCGTATCGAGACCCTCCCGCCCGGTGATGGTGGATCTCGATACACACCCTGCGAGGGCTACTCGATCAGCACGGGGCGGGGCGTGACGAGACCGGCGTCCGTCAGAACGGGGGTGGTGAGTCCTCGAGGCGGGGGCCCGGTGGGGCGCCGGCGAGGGCCGGTCGGCGGACGGTGACGAGGCGGCCGGTGGGGGTGGTCCAGACGATGCTGCCGTCCTTGCGGGGGACGTAGCTCCAGCGGTCGCCGTGGCGGATGTGGTGGTGGGACGTGCAGAGGCAGACGAGGTTCTCGAGGGACGTCTCTCCGCCGTTCCTCCATTCGAGGGTGTGGTCGGCCTCCGCTCGGGAGGCGGTGCGGGTGCAGCCGGGGAAGCGGCAGGTCTGATCGCGCAGCTGGAGGTGCAGTCGCATCTGCGGGGGCGGGACTCGGTAGGTGCGGCCGACGGAGACGACCGCGCGGGTATCGGGGTCGGTGAGGACGCGGGTGAACGACGCGCCCGTCTCGACCAGCGCTCGGGCGAGATCGGCCGGAATGAGGCCGTAGCCGTCGAGGTTCGCGGGGGCATCGTCCAGACCGGCAGCAGTCGATGCGGCGAGGGTGAGGCGCACCTCCGCGCGGATCCCGGGCACGTACGACGCCGACAGCTGCGGTCCGTCGCCCGCGGGCGTGGTTCCGGCGATGTCGCCGTCACGCAGCAGATCGGTGAAGACGTCGGCCTTCAGCTGTGCCAGCGTGCGCTCGTCGCCACCCTCACGGAGACTGCGGGCGATGCGGTCGACGCGCTCGGCGATGCCCATCGCGTCCGGCGCGGGCAGCAGCGCGCAGAGCGTCGCCATGCCGTCGACCTCTGGCGAGACCCAGACGGCGCGATCCTGCCTCGCGCGGACGTGCCGTTGGGCGAGCGGCTCCTCGTGCAGCTCGTCGCGCAGGCGGGCGACGATTCTTCTCAGCTGCGTCGGCGTGACCTCCGGTGCGATCTCGGCGGCGCGCTCGTCGAACCGGGCGCGGGAGCCGGGAGGCAGGGTGGCGGCGGTCGCGCAGACGATCTCGCTCGAGTCCCACAGCAGCCGGCCCTCGGCCAGCAGGGCGCGGGTGCGGGGGAGGTCCTCGACGAGCAGTCGGGCGTGCTCGAGGACCGTCTCCGCGGCCCGCTCGGACAGGCGGAGCTTGACCGCGAACTCGGCCCGGATGGACCGCTCGACCAGGGAGCGCGCCTCGCTGCGGGAGAGTGACTTCGCGCGGGCGAACGCGTCAGGGACGGTGACGGCCGCGCGGTAGGCGAGGTGCAGGGTCTGCGCGCGGGTGAGGAGCAGCTGCGCGGAGGTGCGTCCGATCTCCGCGGCGATATCGGTCAGCGCGTCGACGGCGGCGAGCGCGCTCGGCTGCCCTGCCGCTCCCGGGTCGCTGTGGTCATCCATACGCGTATTCAAGCAGGGACCACCGACACCCGAGCGGCCGTCGGGCGGGGCCCTAGGAGAACCCGCGGATATCCGATCTGTGGAGGAGCTATGCCCCCACGTCGACCGCCGCGCCGGCGGCCCGCCCGTGCAGAGTGACGATCGGCGCCACCTCCGTCCAGCCGAGGCTCGTGTAGAGCGCGCGCCCGCCGACGCTCGCCATCAGGAGGCCCGTGGTCGCGCCGTTCTCCGCCGCCCAGGCGCTGAGGCCCGTCATCACCAGGCCGCCGAGGCCGCGGCGGCGGAACCGCGGAGTCGTCTCGATCCGGTCGAAGACGGCGTCGCCGCCGCTCAGCGCCGCCTGCCCGCGCGCCGCGACCTCGCCCTCCGCCTCGATGCGGGCGTGCGCGACGCGACCGCTCACCGCGATCCGCACCTGCGCCGGCCTCGCCGACCTTCGGAGCCGGGTGGTCATCATTCGCTCGTCGCTGGTCACGGCGTCGAGGCCGGCCACCGCGTCGCGACCGCGCTCGTCGAGCTCGCCGACGATCGTCAGCCAGACGTCGGGCGCGGTGACGGCGGCGGCCAGTCGGTGCAGCTCGGGCAGCGACGGCTCGGCGATCACGTACTCGCGGGAGCGGGTCTCCGCCGCGACCTCGACGAGCCGGCCGTCCCCGTCGCGCCGCGCAAACATCCCGCGCGACTCGCACCACCCCGCCACCCAGCGGTCCACCAGCTCTCGCGAAGCGTCCATCACGGCACCGTAACCGGACACCCGGCCCGGTCGCTCCTGACGATCACGGCACGAGGTGCTGGGTGATCGATCCGCTCGCGCCGTCCAGGCGGACGTCCGCGAGCGCGCCGTTCACCAGCGGCATCTGCGGCGGCTGATGTCCCGTGTCGAAGTCCAGGACCACGGGGAGGCCGAGATCACCGAGCGCCCGGCGCACCGCCTCGTCCTGGCTGAGCTCGGGAACGGCACCGCCGCCGGTCCGGCCGATCAGGACGCCGTTCGCGTCCTCGAACCAGCCCGCGAGGCGCAGCGAGGTGAGCATCCGGAGGACGGAGACGGCGTCGGACTCGGCCGCCTCGAGGTGGACGATGGTCCCCTCCGGTGCGTACCGGCGCGCGAATCCGGGGACGTCGCCGTACGGCGTGCCCGCCAGGAGCGAGACCGTCTCGAGGCAGCCGCCGATCAGACGGCCGCGCATCGCGACGTCCGCAATCCCGTCGAGGGAGCGCCAGCGGGTGGGTGCCTTGTAGGCGCGATCGCGGTCGAGGGGCTCGTCCGCCCAGGCTTCCCAGGGCCGGCCCCGGCGGCGCGGCGCGGCGCGCTGGGTGAAGGAGCTCCCGGGTGGGAGGGCCGCGACGTCCGTCCACCGCTCGAACTCGAGAGGGAGCTCCCACGGCTCGTCCATCAGGTTCGCGCCGTTCAGCGTCGCCAGCCCGGTGATCGTCGTCAGCGGCAGGAGCAGGGTCGACACGTCCGACCAGCCGACGAACCACGGGCGAGCGTCGGCCAGAGCGCGCCAGTCGAGCGCGTCGAGCAGCTCGATCGCGAGCTCGCCGCCCCACGGCGGCAGGACCGCGTCGCCCGTCCGGAAGGCGTCGTGCAGATCGGCGACCCGCGCCGCAGCGGACGCCGGCACGAGTCCGGGCGTGAGCGCGTGGGGGCGGACCCGGACGTCAAAGCCGCGCGCCGACAGGCTCCCGACCGCGGCGTCGAGCCGCTCGTGCAGGTGCTCCGGCACGCCCATCGACGGCGCGGGGACCTCGACGACGGCTCCGGCGCGGAGGGGCGCGGGGTAGGTGATGCTCGCCATCAGGCGACGGTAGCAAGGCCCTCCGGCCGGGCGCTCACCGGATCGAGACGACGAGAGCGAGGCCGACGAGGGTGACGGGCAGGGCGAGGAGGCACCAGAGGATCTCCCACCCGTGACGGCTCTTCGGAGCGGTCGTCAGGCGGACGAGGGTGAGGACCCAGACGGCGAGGGCGCTCGACAGCGCGACGATCCCGGCGGAGAGGAGGAGCGCGTCTCCTGCGGCGTCCTCCTCCTCTGTCGGCGACTCTCCGAAGAAGGTGAGCTTCGAGGCGAAGCCGAGGTACGCCAGCACCAGGGGAGCGGCGATCGTCCCGAGGACGGCGATCGCCGCGATGACGAGGCCGAGGGGGAGTCGTGAGGTCGGCGGCCTGTGCGAGGTGGTGGGATCGCTCGGGGGAGGGTCGGTGGGGCGGGCGCGCGGCAGCTCGACGGTGTCCTCCTCGCGTCGGCGTCACGGTTCGACGCGGCCTGAACCTAGCCGCCGCTGCGGGAGACCGTGCGGCTGGCGCGATCCGTCGCTCGGTGGGGGACATCTCGTGGAGGAGGCACCAGCAGACTTCGCGGTCGAGGGTGTGGCGAGGGCTGCCGTCGTTGCGTGCGTGGATCTCGATACGCCCTCTGCGAGGGCTACTCGATCAGCATGATTGTGCGCGAGGTCAGCAGGACGAAGTGGGCGGCCCGCCCCATGCTGGTCGAGTAGCGCGCAGCGCGTATCGAGACCCACCTCCGGCAGAACGGTGGGTCTCGAGACGCCCTCTGCGGGGGCTGCTCGATCAGCGGGGAGTCCGGGTCACTTCTCCGGGGTGACGACGAGGCCGACGCCGCCGCCGCGGCGGACGGGCTCGGCGACGGCGGTCATCAGGCCGGAGGGGTCGACCTCAATGGCGGCCACCGCGCCGATCTGCGCGGCCGAGGTGAAGGTGTCGCCCGAGGGCGTCAGCTGCTGGCCGAAGGGCGCGAGGTCGTCGGCGTAGGCCTCGATGAAGCCGGGCTCGGCGGAGGTGGACGCGGTGTTGCGCTGCGACGCCCGGGGCGCGGCCACCGCCTCCGGCAGGGTCATGCCGAGGTCGATGCGGTTGACCAGCGTCTGCAGCACGGTCGTGATGATCGTCGCTCCGCCCGGCGAGCCGACGACGAACTTCACCGCCCCGTCCTCGAGCACGATCGTGGGTGACATCGAGGAGCGCGGGCGCTTGCCGGGCTCGATCCGGTTCGGGTCGCCCTCCACGGGCGTCGCGGAGAAGTCGGTCAGCTCGTTGTTGAGCAGGAAGCCGCGGCCGGGGACGGTCATCGCCGAGCCGCCGGTCTGCTCGATCGTCAGCGTGTAGGACGCCGCGTTGCCCCACTTGTCGACGACGGAGAGGTGCGTGGTCGAGACGTTCTCGGTGTCCGGCTGCTCCGCGCTGATGGCGGTCGCGCAGCCGACGCCGTCGAGCGCGCCCGGGGCGACCGGCCGCGTGGAGGCGGCCGCCGGGTAGATGGTGCAGTCGCGGGAGTCCGCGAACTCCTGGCTGAGCAGCGTCTCGGTCGGCACGTCGACGAAGGCCGGGTCCCCGACGTACGCGCCGCGGTCGGCGAAGGCGCGGGCCGACGCCTCGAGGTAGAGGTGCAGGGCGCTGCCGGTGTCCTCGGCGGCGAGGTCGTGGTTCTCGAGGATGTTCAGCGCCTCGCCGATCGCGATCCCGCCGGAGGAGGAGGGCGCCATGCCGTAGACGTCGAGGCCGCGGTAGGACGTGTGAGTGGGCGCCTGCTCGGCCACCGAGTAGCCGGCGAGGTCGTCCTCGGTCATCGAACCGGCCGGGGCGGGGAGGGTCGCGCCCTCCGCGAGTCGCGGGTTCTGCACCGTGTCGGCGATCTCAGCCGCGAGCGGTCCGTCGTAGAACGCGCTCGGTCCGCGGGCGGCGATCCGGGCGAGGGTCTTCGCGAGGTCCGGGTTGCGGAAGGTGCTGCCGACCGCCGGAGCGTCGCCACCGGGGAGGAACAGCTCCGCGGTGTCGGGGAACTGCTGGAAGCGCTCGAGGTTGTCGAGCGTCTGGCTGCGGAAGGTCTCGTCGACCGGGAAGCCCTTGGCCGCGAGCACGATCGACGGGGCCAGCACGACCGGGAGCGGGAGGGTGCCGAAGCGATCGACCGCGGCGTCCCAGGTCGCGACCGTGCCGGGGACGCCGACCGCGACTCCGGACGAGACGAGCTGCGGGGTGAACGGGTACGGTGCACCCGTCGCGGGGTCGAGGAACGCGTCCGGAGTGATGCCGGCCGGCGCCGTCTCGCGGCCGTCGATGGTGCTCACCTCGCCGGTCTTCGCATCGAAGTAGACGAAGTAGCCGCCGCCGCCGATCCCGGCGCTGTACGGCTCGGTGACGCCGAGGGCCGAGGCCGTCGCGACGGCCGCGTCCGCCGCGTTGCCGCCGCGCTTGAGCACCTCGAGGCCGACCCGGCTCGCGAGCGCGTCGACCGAGGAGACCGCGCCGCCGTAGCCGACCGACGTCGACGGCGAGACGACCGGACCGCCGAGGGCGTCCCGGAGCTCCTGCGCGGACGGCAGACCGCTGCTCGGGACGCCGGGGAACGGCCAGTCGAGCGCGGCGGCGGGTGCGGCGCCCGCCACTCCGAGGGAGGCGACGGCGACCAGCGCGAGCGCCGCCCGTCGGAGACTGCGGATCGTGGCCATGGGGTTCCTCCATCGGAACTCGGTGCGGGCGGAGCAGGTGCGTCCAACCTAGGCCGGTGGCGGGTCGAGGGGCCAGCACTCCGCGCCTCCGAGACGGGGGAGGGCGGGCCGGGGACGGCGGAAGGGCCGCCCCGATGGGGACGGCCCTTCTGCGATCAGTGCCCGGGGATCAGTGCCCGGGGATCAGTGCCCGGGGATCAGTGCCCGAGGATCAGTGCCTGGGGATCAGCGCTTCACGGTGAAGGCGAGGGTGATCGCCTTGCCCGACTGCGCGCCGGTGACCGTGACGCTGTAGTCCCCGGGGGTGGTGGGGGCCTTCGCGGTGGCGGTCAGCGCGCCGTCGTTGAGGTCGCGCGTCGCCGTGCGCTCGGTGAAGAGCGGCGCGGAGCCGATGAGCTGCGTGTCGCCCTGGAAGCCCTCCGCCGTCAGGGTGATGCGGGCTCCGGGCGCGAAGGTGCTGCCCGAGAGCTCGGCGGTGGCGCCGAAGCTCAGGTTCCGGATGTCGCGGTCGAGGCCGAGCGCGTTCGAGATGGTGAAGAACGTGTCGGTCTGGTCGGTGAGGCCGGCGACGTTGGCCGCGCCGGGTCCGTAGGCTGCGATGCGGAGCTGCGTGCCGGTGTGCTGCTGCGAGCCGCCCTCGGCGGCCGTGCCGTAGGACACCTTCATCGTGCTGCCGTCGACCGTCTTCAGCGCGGTGCTGAGCGAGGTCGGCGGGGTGGAGTCGACGATCTGGCTGGAGTGCGCGTGGTCGGCGGTGACGATGACGAGAGTGTTCCCGTCCGCCTCGGCGAACGCGAGCGCGGCCTGGACGGCCTCGTCGAGGTCGACGGTCTCGCCGATCTGGCCGCAGGCGTTCGCGGCGTGGTCCTGCTTGTCGATGCTGGCGCCCTCGACCTGGAGGAAGAAGCCCTCGTCGCCGGTGTCGAGCAGGTCGATCGCCTTCTCGGTCATCGCGCGCAGGGTGGGCTGCTCGGCGGGACGCGAGGGGTTCGCGACGCAGGTCTGCGGCGCGGCGTCGGCGCCGCCGACGGTCGCGGGGGTCGGCGCGTAGCGCACGGGCAGGTTGCCCGAGTTGAACAGGCCGAGCACCGGCGCGTCCTGGTCGGCGACGGTCAGCGCGTCGAGCTGGTCCGCCGTACCGGCCGTCGTCGCGTCGCCGAGCACCTGGTAGCCGCGCTCGTCGGCCTGCTGGAACAGGGTCTGCCCGGCCCAGTCGCCCGCCTTCGCGGTCTGCGCGAACGTGGCGGAGCCGCCGCCGAGGGTGAGGTCGGCGCGGGTGTCGAGGATCTGCTCGCTGATCGAGCCGAGTCCGCCGTTCTCGAGCGCGTCGTTGCCGCAGCTGGCGCTGTCGGGTCCGTAGCAGCTGCGCGCGTCGACGTGCGCGGCCTGCACGGCCGGAGTCGCGTCCTGGATCTCGGCGGTGGTGACGTTGCCGGTCTTCAGGCCGTTCGCCTTCGCGATCTCGAGGAGGGTGTCCTTGCGCTCCTGGTCGATGTCGACCGAGATCGCGTTGTCGTAGGTCTTGGTGCCGGTCGCCCAGGCGCTGCCGGTCGCGGCGGAGTCGGGCACGTAGTCCGGGGCGCCCTTGACGGCGCCGGTCGCGGGGTCGTCGGCGCGGTAGAGCGAGTACGTCGTGTACTGGCCGGTGATCGGCAGGGCGTCGATGCCGGGGAAGCGGCCGGCGGCGCCGTAGGCGTAGTTGCGGGCGACCGTGATCTCGGAGTCGCCCATGCCGTCGCCGATCAGGAGGATGACGTTCTTCGCGTCCTGCTCCTCCACCGCCGCGCGCAGCGAGTCGGAGAGGTCGGCGTCGACCGGGGAGATGCGGGCGGCGCCACCGGTGGCGGCGAGGTCGGCGGCGCCGATGGCGGTGGCCGCGCCGGGGGCGGCCAGGGCGGCGGCGCCGACCAGGGCGACGGCCGTGAGGGCCAGTGCGGTGCGTCCGCGATGCGCGGAGCGGGACAGTCGTGTCACGTCGGGGACTCCTTGGGGTGAGGGCCCCTGAGAAGGGGCTCACCCAGCACACTCCTGATTCCCGCTCCCGTGGGTGAACGGGGATGCATAGCCGGGTGAACTTTCCGCGCGCCGGTCCCGGTGGCGACCGCGTGCGGTGACCCCGTGCGGGGGTCAACCCGGGCGGATCCGGCACCAGACCCGAAGCCGAGCATTAGCGTGACCCTCGGTGGCCGCCGCCGCCGAACGCCCCGAGAGGACCCCATGACCACGCCCCGCCCCGTCTCGCGCCGCACCGCGACGACCGCCGCCCTGTGGAGCGCCCCGGTCCTCCTCGCCGCCTCCGCTGCTCCGCTCGCCGCCGCCTCGACGGCGGTCTCGGCCTCGCTCGGCATCGTCTCCGGCGGGCTCGCGAACGGCGGCGGGGACCTCTACGCGGGCCAGTTCACCCCGGTCGTCTCCGCCGCTCGGGACAGCGAGCCCGTGCGCGACATCGTCGCCCGGATCACGTTCGACACGGGCGACAGCGACGTCGTGCTGTCCGACTTCGTCCTCGAGGAGGGCCCCTGGGTCGTCGTGGAGCCGCTCGGCTCCCGCACGCCGGGCGTCGTCGTCCTCGCCTGGTCGGACGCGACCGGCCTCCGCGACGGCGAGTCTCCGGTCCCGCCGCAGTTCAGCGTCCACGCGTCGGGCTACATCGTCAGCTGCCTCGTCTCGCTGACGAGCACCTCGGCCGCTCCGATCGAGGACTACCTCACCATCGCGGTGGTCTGACGCGCAATCAGAGCGCCCGCGGCCGGTAGGTCTCGATCAGCGCGTCGAAGAGCCGATCCATCCGCTCGTCCGCCGTTCGGCGGGCCGGGTCCGCGTCGTACCACTCGACGATCTCGCGTGCGCCGTCACTGAAGCGGGTCGAGGGCGCGAAGGCCGGCACCAGGCTCCGGATCTTCGCGTTGTCGAAGATCATCGAGTGGGCCTTGTCTCCGACGATGCCCGCGCCCAGCTCCGGGTCGGCCGCGGCGATCGCGTCGGAGGTCACGTGCACGATCCGCGCCTCGGCGCCCGCGGCGGCCGCGAGGTCGTGGTGGATGCGGTCCCAGGTGGGCGTCTCGTCGCCGGTGATGTGGAACGCCTCGCCGATCGCCGCCGGCGCGCCGAGCAGCCCCACGAGGCCGACGGCGACGTCGCGGCTGTGGGTGATCGTCCAGAGCGAGGTGCCGTCGCCGGGCACGACCACCTCGAGTCCGCGCCGCATCCGGTCGATGACGGTCCAGCCGCCGTCGACCGGCAGCGCGGTGCGGTCGTAGGTGTGCGAGGGGCGGACGATCGTCACCGGGAAGCCGGTGCGCCGATACTCGCCGACCAGCAGGTCCTCGCAGGCGATCTTGTCCTGCGAGTAGCTCCAGTACGGGTTGCGGAGCGGCGTCGACTCCGTCACCGGCACGCGCGCGGGCGGCTTCTGGTAGGCCGAGGCCGAGCTGATGAAGACGTACTGGCCGGTGCGGCCGGCGAACAGGTCGATGTCCTGCTGCACGTGCTCCGGAGTGAACGCGGCGAACTCGATCACCGCGTCGAAGCGCTCCTCGCCGAGCGCCTCGCGCACGGAGGCGGGATCGCGGACATCGGCGGTCAGCGTCCGGACGCCGTCGGGCAGCGGGCGGATCGAGGTGCGGCCGCGGTTCAGCACGGTCACCTCGTGCCCGACGGCGAGAGCGCGGCGGACGCCCTCGGAGCTGATGATGCCCGTTCCTCCGATGAACAGAACGCTGAGGGGCACGGCGGACCCGACCTTTCCGGATGAGGGCTGCGCGCTCCGCTCCGGAAGCGGAGGGACGTCGTCGAGCACCGCCTCCATCAGCGCACACTCCGGCGCTCCCGTCGAGGGGGTGGCGGGACCCTCCCTCCGGCGGCGATCGCGTCCTAGCGTGGAGTCATGACCCTGCAGCTCACCCTCAACAACGGCGTCACCCTCCCCGCTCTCGGGCTCGGCGTCTTCCAGAGCGCGCCCGAGGAGACGACCGCCGCCGTGCAGTCCGCCCTCGAGGCCGGCTACCGCCACATCGACACCGCCGCCGCGTACGGCAACGAGCGCGAGGTCGGCGAGGGCCTGCGCCGCTCGGGCCTGGACCGCTCGGAGGTGTTCGTCGAGACCAAGGTCTGGGTCACCGACTACGGCTACGACGAGACCCTGCACGCGTTCGAGAAGGCGACCGGCAAGCTCGGCGTCGAGCAGCTCGACCTGCTGATCCTGCACCAGCCCGTCCCCTCCCGCTTCGACACCACCGTCGCCGCCTACCGGGCGCTGGAGAAGCTCCTCGCCGACGGCGGCGTGCGCGCGATCGGCGTCAGCAACTTCACGCCCGCGCACCTGGCGCGCCTGCTCGCCGAGGTCGACGTCATCCCCGCCGTCAACCAGGTCGAGCTGCACCCGTACTTCGCGCAGCCCGACCTCCGCCGCGAGCACGCCGAGCGCGGGATCCTCACCCAGGCCTGGTCGCCGATCGGCGGCATCACCTTCTACCCCGGCTGGGGCGACGAGCGCCGCAGCGTGATGGACGACGCGACGATCGGCGCGATCGCGGCCGAGCACGGCAAGAGCCCGGCGCAGGTGATGCTCCGCTGGCACCTGCAGCAGGGCCGCTCCGCGATCCCCAAGTCGACGAACCCCGAGCGGATCGCGGCGAACATCGACGTGTTCGACTTCGAGCTGAGCGACGACGAGCTCGCCCGGATCGACGCCCTCGACACCGGCGTCCGCAGCGGCCCCGACCCGGACGTGGAGCGGCCGGCGCTCTTCGAGCGCACGATCCCCGAGGCGTGAGCCCCGGAGCACGAGCCACGACGATCCCGCACCACCCACCAGCACGACGCCCAGCATCCCCACCCACAGGAGGAGACACCATGACCGACCCGATCGGCATCCCCGACGCCACCGCTCTCGAGAGCACCCGCCGCACCATCGCGATCCTCGGCGCAGGCGGCGACCTCACCGAGCGGCTGCTCCTGCCGGGTCTCGGCCGCGTCGCCGAGCTCGCGCGCGACTCCGAGCTGACCCTGATCGGCGCCGCCCGCACCCCGCAGACCGACGACGAGTGGCAGGGCCTCGTCCGCCGCAGCCTCGAGGCCGCCGGGATCGCGTCGCACACCGTCGACGACCTCGCCTCGCGCGCCCGCTTCGTCGCCACCGACGCCTCCGACCCGGAGCAGCTGAAGGCCCTGCTCGACGCCTGCCCGACGACGCCCGTGCTCTACGTCGCGCTGCCGCCGGCGATGGGCCACAAGGTCGCCGACTCGCTGTCGAAGCTCGAGCTCCCCGAGGACCTCGTCGTCGCGGTCGAGAAGCCGTTCGGCGAGGACCTCGACGACGCGATCGCGCTGAACGCCGCCTTCGCCCCGGTGATCTCCGAGGACCGCCTGTGGCGCATCGACCACTTCCTCGGCAACGCGACCGTCATGGGCATGCTCGGACTGCGCTTCGGCAACCGCCTCCTCGAGGCGAGCTGGAGCGCCGAGCAGATCGAGAAGATCGAGATCGTCTACGACGAGACGCTCGGGATCGAGGGGCGCGCCGCCTTCTACGACGGCACCGGCGCCCTGCGCGACATGCTGCAGAGCCACCTGCTGATGGTGCTCGCGCTCACGACGATGGAGCGCCCCGAGGAGGTCTCACCCGAGGACGTGCACGAGCGGATGGCCGAGGCGCTCGGCGCCGTCCGCCTCTGGCGCGACGACCCCGCCACCGCGCGCCGCGCGCGCTACACCGAGGGCCGGGTCGACGGCCGGTTCTTCCCCTCCTACGTCGACGAGCCCGACGTCGATCCGGAGGCCGGCACCGAGACGCTCGCGCAGCTGCTGCTCCAGGTCGACACGCCCCGCTGGGCCGGCGTGCCGTTCGTGCTGCGCTCCGGCAAGGCGATCGGCGACCCGCGCCACGAAGTCGCCGTGCACTTCCGCGCCGCGACCCCGCCGCGCGGCCTGGTCGGCGCCGACGACGGCGCGGGCACGGTCCTGCGGATGTCGCTCAAGGGCGGCGACGTCAGCCTCGACCTGCTGGTGAACAGCGCCGACGACCTGACCGACCTCGAGCGCACGACGCTCCAGGCGCAGCCCGGCGCCGCCACCCTCGACCCCTACGCGCAGGTGCTCGCCGGCATCCTCCAGGGCGACACCCTGCTGTCGGTGCCGGGCGCCGTCGCCGAGCAGTGCTGGCGCATCATCACCCCGGTGCTCTCGCACTGGGCCGAGGGCGGCACTCCGCTCGACGAGTACGAGGCCGGAAGCGCGGGCCCCGAGGGCTGGTAGCGCGCGAGCAGCCCCGCAGGGCAGAGCGCTCCCTGCTGGTCGAGTAGCCCCGCAGGGGCGTATCGAGACCCACCGTTGTCAGCAGGGTGGATCTCGATACGCCCGCTGCGCGGGCTACTCGATCAGCACGGATGGCTGATCGGCTTGGATCGAGGCAGCCCGCCGTGGGGTGCAGCCGCTCCCCATGCTGGTCGAGCAGCCCCGACGGGGCGAATCGAGACCCGCCGTCGCCGCACTCAGACGTCGACGAGGATCGTCCGGGTCGGGAGGCCGAGGAAGGCGGGAGCCTCGCCCTTCGTCTCGGGAGAGACCGGGCCTCGCGTCACGGTCGCCGTGACTCGGAAGCCGCCCGGGGGAACCGGCGTCAGTGCGCAGTACATCCGTCCCGGGCCGAGGGGCGCCACCTGCATCACCCGCCCGTCCCGGTCCGTGTAGGTGCCGCGGCTCCGATAGCTCCCGGCCGGGACCACGAGGTGGGCGGAGCGCGGGCCGTCGACGACGAGCCACTCCGACCAGTGCCCGACGTCGTGCTCGGTGGTCACGTCCATCCGGGCGTCGCTGACGAGCTCGACCAAGGCTCCGGACGCCCCGCTGCGCGCCGCCCGGAGCTCGACGATGAAGTTCCCCGAGGACAGGGAGTCCAGGAAGAGACCGACGTACGGTCCGGCCTCGAGGGGTCGCGGAGCGCTTGCGGCGGCCCCGGGGGCGCCGACCGCCGCGGCGAGGACGGGCGCCGCGCAGGCCATCGCGATTGCGGCGCGGCGGGTGACTCCCGGACCGTCCGAACGACTGCCGGACATGAGATCTCCCTCCGGTCGCACGGCTCCTCGCGACCCGTCGTGCCGTCCGCCCTCGGCTCACCGAGACCGGACGGATGCCGCAATGCTCGGTGACCTGTCCGGATCCGCCGAATCGCTGGCGCGATGCGGTGAACCTGGCGCCGGGGCGTCGACGCGCGGGGTGGAGGGACGGGTGAGCTGCATTCTGGTCGAGTAGCCCTGCAGGGGCGTATCGAGACGCATCGTCCTCAGCGAGGGCGGATCTCGATACGCCCGCTGCGCGGGCTACTCGATCAGCATGAGGCGAGGGCTGCTCGGCCGGCGCGAGAGGTCGGCCGCTCAGGCGATGATGACGAGGGACTGGGTCCCGAAGCCGAGCGCGGTCTGCGCCTTCGGATCGCTGCCCGGGTGGACGCGACCTCGCGTCACGGTGGCCGTCACCGCGAATCCGCCCTTGGGGAGCAAGGTGAACCTCGAGTACCCGCTCCCCGCGATCCTCGCGATCTGGAGGGTCACGCCGTCCTTGCCGGTGTACGTGCCGGCCGAGGGGTAGAGGCCGGCCGGCAGCAGGAGGTGCCCGGCGCGCAGGCCGTCGACGACGACCCCGCCGGACCAGCTCTCGATGTCGTGCTCCGACGTGATGTCGATCCTCGCCTCGTCGGCGAGCACGACGGGGGCTCCGGCCGCGCCGCTCCTCGCCATCCGCAGATCGACGCGGAACTCACCCGCACGCCCGGAGACCACGAAGAGCCCGACGTAGGGTCCCTCATCGACCGGCATGGGCGCGGACGCGGCCGCACCGGGCGCCGCGACCGCGGCCGAGACCACCGGAGTGGTCCACGCGGCTGCCGCCACGGCGGTCCGGCGCGTCACCCCGCGCTCGGCGCCGTCCCTCTCCTCGAAGGGTGCATCGTCCCGTCGAGCGTCCGACATCGTCTCTCCCTGATCGTGCCGGTGCTGGTCTCAGGCGGGAGCCGAGCACCGATCATCCGCTGGAAGTCCGAAGTCTCGTGCTCCGCGGTCGGCCTCGCCCCATCGGTGGCACGATGCAGTCGATCTGGCAGGGTCAGCTCGCGGTCAGGGCGTCGCGGAGGCGGACGCGGGAGCCCATCCGCAGCAGGGAGTTGGTGTAGATGCGGCTGGCGACGGCCATCACGGCCGCGGTGGCGACGACGAGGAGGCCGAGCGAGACCAGCGGCTCCCACCACTCCGCCTCGCCGAAGAAGAGCCGGACCGGCATCGCGACCGGGGCGCTGAAGGGCACGTAGGACAGGATCGTCATCACCAGCGGGTTGTCGCCGAAGATGACGACGCCGAAGTATGGCACCATCACGAGCATCATCGCGGGGGTCATCACCGAGCCGGTGTCCTCCTGGCGGGAGACGAGCGCGGCGCCGGCCGCGAAGACGCTCGCGACCAGGACGAAGCCGAAGACGAAGAACACGACGAACCAGATCAGCGGCGCCGAGAGCAGGTCGAGCAGCTCGGTCTGCCCTGTGATCGCCAGCCCGAGGGCGGACGCGGCGGCGATCGCGGCGGCCGTGCCGACGCCGATCACCGAATTGCCGAGGATCTTGCCGGCCAGCAGCGCCCGGGCGGGCACCGCGGCGAGCAGGATCTCGACGATGCGCGACTGCTTCTCCTGCACCGTGTTCTGCATGATGGTCGCACCCGAGCCGAGCACGGCGAGCATGAACACCAGGCCGAACGCCAGGCCGATCAGCGTGCGCAGGCCGGAGGGAGTCTCGGAGGGCTCGAGCAGCTCGACCGCCGGGCTGACGGAGAGCGCCGCGACCAGGCCCTCCGGCGCCTCGTCGAGGGCGAGCACGGAGAAGCCGACCGCGTCGTCGCTCGGGACGAGCGCGGCGTCGACGTCGCCGGAGCGCACCAGCTCCTCCGCCTCCGCGACACTCCCGACCTCGGTGACGTCGAGGGTGTCCGCGGCGGCCAGGGAGGACGCGGCGGAGCCGACGACGGCGACCGGGGTCGCGTCGGCGGTGCGGCTGCCGAGCACGTTGGCGAGCACGATCCCGCCGATGACCAGCACGAGCGTGATGACCGTCGAGACCAGGAACGCCTTCGACCGGATCTGGGAGAGGATCTCGCGCTCGGCGACCAGGAGCGTCGCGCCCCAGGTGCTCAGCCGGCCGTCCGGGGCACCGGTACCGGCACCGGTCGCGCTCCTCGTGCTGCTCGTCGTCATCGGACCGCCTCCGTCTTCTTCTCGGCGCCCGCGGGCGCGCTCACCACGATGTCCCGGAAGATCTCCCCGAGGGTCGGCCGCACGGGCCGGAACGACGCCACGGTGCCGCGCTCGACGGCGGCCCGCAGCACGGCGTCGGCCGCCGCCCGGTCCGCGTGGAAGAGCACCGACGTGCCGGCCAGCTCCGCCACCTCGACACCGGGGACGCCGCGGACCCAGCCCGCGTCGCCGTCCGTCTCGAGCGACCAGCGGTCACCGGAGTACTGCTCGCGCAGCGCCTCGCGCTCGCCCGCGGCCTTCACCTGGCCGCCGGCGATGATCACCAGGTCGTCGCAGAGCCGCTCGACCACGTCCAGCTGGTGCGAGGAGAACAGCACCGGGATGCCCCGGGCGGCGTGCTCGGCGATCACCGTGACGACGTCGTCGACGGCCAGCGGGTCGAGCCCGGAGAACGGCTCGTCCATGATCAGCACGTCCGGGTCGTGCACGAGGGCGGCCGCCACCTGCACGCGCTGCTGGTTGCCGAGCGAGAGCGCCTCGAGCTTGTCGCGCCGGCGCTCGATCAGGCCGAGGCGCTCGAGCAGGTCGTCGGCCCGCTGGACGGCGGTGGCCTTGTCGATGCCGTGCAGCCGGGCCAGGTAGGCGAGCTGCTCGCCGATCTCCATCTTCGGGTAGAGGCCGCGCTCCTCGGGCATGTAGCCGAAGCCGTGCAGCGCGGCCTGGCCGACCGGCGTGCCGTCCAGGGTCACCTCGCCGGAGTCCGGCCGGAGGACGCCCAGGATCATCCGCATGGTCGTGGTCTTGCCGGCGCCGTTGCCGCCGACGAACCCGGTGAGCCGGCCCCGCCCGACATCGAAGCTGACGTCATCGACGGCGCGATGGGCACCGAAGCTGCGACTGATGTTCTGCACGCTGAGCATGCGACCTCCTCGGATCCGACTGACCCCTCCACGCTACGGAGGGCGCGTCATCGGCACCTCCGGCGCGGGGGTGAACGGCCGTCTCCGCCTCAGGACGGAGGAGCCTCCGACGGCCGCCGCGGGTCGACCAGGCCGGAGCGGTAGGCGAAGGCCACGGCCTGGACGCGGTCGCGGAGCGACAGCTTGGCGAGCACGTTCGACACGTGCGTCTTCACCGTCGCGCGGCCGACGACCAGCAGCTCGGCGATCTCGTCGTTGGAGAGGCCCTGCGCGAGCAGGCGGAGCACCTCGGTCTCGCGGGCGGTCAGGTTCTCGGGCGCGGTGCCGGGCTGCGCGCTGTGCCCCGCGGGCGGCTCCGCGAGCGGCGTGCGCTCCCGCTCGCGGGCGACGGCGCGCTCGATCACCGTGCGGGTCAGCTCGGGCGCGAGCAGGGCGTCGCCGGCGGCGATCGCGCGGACGCCGGCGACGAGGCGCTCCGGCGGCGAGTTCTTGAGCAGGAAGCCGCTGGCGCCCGCCTCCAGGGCCGCCAGCAGGTAGTCCTCGCGCTCGAAGGTGGTCAGCACGAGCACCTGGACCGTCGCTCCGGGCTCCGCGAGGATCCGCCGGGTCGCCTCGAGACCGCCGATGCCGGGCATCTCCACGTCCATGCAGACGACGTCGGGCCGGGTGCGCGCCACGACCTCGACGGCCTCCTCGCCGCTGGACGCCTCGCCGACGACCTCGATGCCGGCCTGCAGCGAGAGGATCGTGCGGATGCCCTGCCGCATCAGCGCGTGGTCGTCGACGAGGACGACTCGCACGCCGCCCGCAGCGCCGTTCAGGCGCGGACCGCCGCTCATGCCCGGACCGCCAGCGGCACGGCGACGCGGACGACCCAGCCGGAGCCGGTGCGCGGCCCCGCCTCGAGAGTGCCGTCGAGCGTCGCCGCCCGCTCGCGCATCCCGAGCAGGCCGAGCCCCCCGCTCTGCCGACGCGGGCCGGGGCGCCCGAGTCCGTCGTCGGCGACCTCGAGCTCCACCGAGTCGCCCTCGTAACGCAGGTGGACGCGCGCCCGGGTGCCCGGACCGGCGTGCTTGAGGACGTTGGTGAGCGACTCCTGCGCGATGCGGTAGAGGTTCAGCCCCACGAGTGCAGGGAGCTCGACGGGCTCGCCGACCACCTCCAGCGAAACCCGCAGACCCGAGGCCTCGGCGTCCGCGACCAGCGCCGGCAGCGCGTCCAGATCGAGCGAGGCCGTGACCGGGTCGAGCGCGGACTCCTCGTCGCGGAGGGTGCCGAGCAGCTGGTAGAGCTCGCCGACCGCCGCACGCGAGGTGCCCTCCAGCGCCTGGAGCTGCTCGTGCGCCTTCGCCGGGTCGGCGTCGACGAGCATCCGCGCCGCTCCGGCCTGGACCCCCATCAGCGAGACGTGGTGGGCGACCGCGTCGTGCAGCTCGCGCGCGATCCGCAGCCGCTCGATCGTGATCGCCTGGCGGGCGACGGTCGACTGCTCCTCCTCGAGCTGGCGGGTGCGCAGGTCCGTGAGGGCGCGCTGGCGGGCCGAGGCCCAGGCGTGGTCGCCGAACCACCAGGCGCCGGCGAAGTAGAGGACGTTGATCAGGATCTGCTGGAGCATGTAGGCCGCGATCGGCGTGAGCGCGCCGATGCCGGCACCCTCGAAGTCGAGGTCCTGCGTGCTCGCGCGGAAGAAGGTGATCAGCAGCCAGACCGCCATCACGGCGACCAGCACGCCGCGCGCCCAGCCCGCCCGCGTCCGGTTCTGCTCCCACGCGCCGACGCTGTAGAGCGCCATGAACAGCGCGATGTTGCTGATCGTCAGCTCCGGCACCTTCAGCTCGCCGACCAGCAGGAACGCGGCCCCGATGACGGCGAGGATCGCGACGGGCGCCGTCCGCCGGAACGCGAGCGGGAGGATGACGACGGCGAGCACCGCGGCGCTCAGCGCGGGCGACGCGGGATCGGTGAACAGCCCGATCGCGCGGCCGAGCACCAGCGAGAGCACCGCGGCGCCGAAGAGCACGGCGGCGGTCGCGACGTCGGCCCGGCGCTGGTCGGGCGTGGCGGGCGACCGCCGCCAGGCGCGGGAGTCCGGAGCGGCAGTCATCCCGCCAATCTAGCCGCGGGGCTCAGGCGTGCGGGTGCGGGTGGCTGCGCTCGAGCGCGGCGCCCTCGAGGTCGACGTCCGGCAGGAGCCTGTCGAGCCAGCGGGGGAGCCACCAGGCCGAGCGCCCGAGCAGGTGCATCAGCGCCGGCATCAGCAGCATCCGGACGACGAACGCGTCGAGCAGGACGCCGAAGGCCAGGCCGAAGCCCATCGAGCGGATGATGGTCGACTCCGAGAAGATGAAGCCGCCGAAGACCGCGACCATGATCAGGGCCGCCGCGATCACGACCGCCTTGCCGGCCTGGAAGCCCTGCGCGACCGCGAGGCGGGCGTTCGCCCCGTGCACATAGGCCTCGCGCATCCCCGAGGCGAGGAAGAGCTGGTAGTCCATTGCCAGCCCGAACAGGATGCCGACCAGGATCACCGGCAGGAAGCTCAGGATCGGCCCGGTCGAGTGCAGTCCGATCAGGTCGGCGCCCCAGCCGAACTGGAAGACCGCGACGATCAGCCCGTAGGTCGCGAACAGCGACAGGATGAAGCCGCCGGTCGCGATCAGCGGCACGAGCAGCGAGCGGAACACCAGGATCATGATCAGCAGCGAGAGGCCGACGACGACCGCGAGGTAGGTCGGCAGGACGTCGTTCAGCCCCTCGGAGATGTCGATGTTGGTGGCCGCCTGGCCGGCGACGCCGAGGACGATGTCGTCGTCCACCGGGGGCAGCGCGCGCAGATCCTGCACGAGGGCCTCGGTCGAGGCGCTGTTCGGACCGTCGGTCGGCAGCACCTGGAAGGCGAGCAGCGTGCCGTCGTCGGAGGCGGCGACGGGCGCCACGGCGACGACGTCGTCCTGCTCGGCGATGGTGCGGGCGACGGCGACCTGGGTGGCGAGGAGCGCGTCGTCGGCGACTCCGCCGGGGACCGTCGCGGTGACGAGCAGGGGGCCGTTCGCGCCGGCACCGAACTCGTCGCCGACGATCTCGAAGGTGCGGGCGCTGGTCGAGCCCTCGGGCTCGCTGGCGCCGTCCGGCAGGCCGAGGCGCATCGAGAGCGCGGGGATCGCGATGACGAGCAGCACGGCGACGGTGCCGACGACGGTGAGGACCGCGCGCAGGGTGGACATCGGCGCGACCGTCTTCACCGCCGCGTGGTGCACGACGGCCGAGCGGGCCTTCTTACGCAGGAGCCGGGTGCCGAGCAGGCCGAGGATCGCCGGGGCGAGCGTGACCGCGATCAGCACGGCGACCGCGACGCAGACCGCGCCGACCGTCCCCATCAGGCCGAGGAACGGGATGCCGGTGACGTTCAGGGCGAGCAGCGCGACGACGACCGTCGAGCCGGCGAAGACGACGGCCGTGCCGGAGGTGCCGTTGGCCAGGCCGATCGACTCGCGCACCTCGACGCCCGAGAGCAGCTGCTTGCGGTGCCGGTTGACGATGAAGAGGGAGTAGTCGATGCCGACCGCGAGGCCGAGCATCACGCCGAGGACCGGGGTGACCGAGGCCATGTCGATGACGCCGGAGAAGGAGAGCGAGGCGGTGACGCCGACGCCGACGCCGACGAGGGCGGTGACGATCGGGAGCGCGGCGGCGACGAGCGAGCCGAGCATCACGATCAGGACGACACCCGCGAAGACGAGGCCGATCGCCTCGCCGACGCCGAAGATCTGCGGGACGCCCTGGGCGAGATCGGTCGCGAACGTGACGTCGGCGCCGGCGACCGGTGCGGACTCGAAGTGGTCGATGACGCCCTGCTTGACCTCCTCCGGCAGCTCCAGGCGCGGCTCGGTGAAGGAGACGTTGACGATGGCGGTCGAGCCGTCCGCCGAGACGACGCCGATGCCGTCCGCGAGGGCGAGGAGCTCCTCGCCCTGGTCGAGCGGGGCCGCGCCGGCCTCGAGCTCGGTGCGCGAGGCGTCGAGCGCCGCCTGCTGCGCGGTGAGCTCGGCCTGCTGGGTGTCGAGCTGCGCCTGCTGGGCGTCGAGGGCGGCGAGCTGCTGCTCCGGAGCGCCGGCGGCGACCGCCTGCTCGCGGGCCGCGGTCAGCTGCTGCTGGCCCGCCGTGAGCTGGGCCTGGCCCGCGTCGAGCTGCGCCTGCCCGGCGTCGATCTGCTCCTGCCCTGCCTGGAGCTGCGCTCGGCCGTCGGCGAGCTGCTGCGCGCCGTCGAGCTGAGACTGGCGCGCGGCGAACGGATCGACGACGGCGGCGACACCCTCGAGGTCCTCGGCGGAGGCGGCCAGCGCCGAGATCGCCGACTCCTGCTCCGCCGTCAGCGCGGAGCCGTCGGCGGTGCGGTAGACGACGGTGCCGGTGCCGCCGGCGGTGTCCGGCAGCTTCTCGGCCAGCTGGTCGGTCACGGCGCCGGACGCGGTGCCCGGGATGTCGAAGCTGTTCGTGAGGCTGCCGCCGACCGCGAGGAAGGCGCCGACCGCGACGCCGAGGATCACGACCCAGGCGACGGTCACCGCCCAGGCGCGGCGAGCGGCGAAGGTGCCCAGACGGAACAGCAGGGAGGCCAAGGAGGTGTCCGATCGAGAGGTGCTCAGACGCGAGCGGCGACAGCGGTCGCTAGATCATACGGTACGTCTCGTCTAGAGCCGCTGTACGCTCGTCGCATGACGGAGCACCGGAGCGGACCGGTCCGCAGCGCCGCGGCACGCGAGTCGGTCCTCGAGGCGACCGCCCGGCTGTTCCTGCAGCGCGGCTGGGACCACCTCACGATGGAGGGCATCGCCAAGGACGCGGGGGTCTCCAAGCAGACCGTCTACCGCTGGTGGCCCTCCCGCGGCGCGCTGATCGCCGACTGCATGATCGAGGGCCGGCTCGTCGCGGTCGAGGTGCAGCTCCCGGACACCGGCGACCTCCGCCGCGACCTCGGGGTGTGGCTCGCGCCGATCCTGGAGCTCGCGGGAAGTGAGCCCGGCGCGTCGCTGGTGCGCTCGCTGATCGCGGCCGGTGCGGAGGACGCGGCGGTGGGGGAGCGGCTGGGCCGCGCGTTCGGCGTGGACCAGACGCTCTCGGACCGCTTCGCGAAGGCGGTCGAGGCGGGGCAGCTCCCGGCCGACGCCCCGGTCGACGAGCTCGGGCTCTCGATCCTCGGGGCGATCATCCTGCCCGTCGTCGGGCGTCGGCCGCTCGTCGCGGCGTCCGTGCTCGGGCACGTCGACTTCCTGCTCCGGCCGCACGGCTGAGGCGGCGGCCGGAGCAGGCTCACGTCAGGATCAGGCCCAGGCCCAGGAGGCGAGGACCGACTCGGCGACGGCCTCGCGCTGGTCGTCGTCCACGGTGGGGCTGAACGAGAAGGTGACGACGTAGGTCTGGCCCTTGTCGGTGACGTAGTACTGCTCGACGGCGTAGCTGGTGCCCGACGCGCTGAGGTTCGCGCTGAGGTGCGCGGACTCGGCTCCCGCGACGACGACGCGGTCGTTCGCCTCGACGTCGGTGGCCCCGGCGTTCTCGAGCTCGGTGACCCCGGCGTCCTCGACCTGCTCGGCGGAGACCTCGCCGGCGGGGCTGAGGACGACGTTCACGTTGTCGGCGAAGCCGTCGGTGTCGGTGAGGTCGGCGGCGAGGGTGTCCGCGCCCATGCTCGCGGGGTCGGCGTCGGGGGTGCCCCAGCCCTCGGGCACGGAGTAGGAGTAGCCGTCGCCGGTGATCGTGTCGCCGGCCGCGGCGGCCGTGTCGATGGTGTCGGCGTCGCTGCCGGAGTCGGTGCCGGCGTCGGTGCCGGCGGGGGAGGAGCAGCCGGCGAGGAGGACGAGGAGGGCGGCGGCGGTGGCAGTGGTGGCGGCGGCGCTGAGGCGCGCGGGAGCGCCGTGGCGCGTGATTCGTGACATCCCTGCACGCTAGCGACGCCGACCGGGCGGCCGCATCCCCCTCGCCGGGGACGACGGCGCCCCGACTACGCTGGTGGCCCTATGGCATCCGACAGCGAACCCTCCGTCACCCTCACCGATCCGCTCGAGGAGCGCCTGCGCGCCCAGGTCGCCCGCGAGGGCGAGCGCGCGGTCGCCCTGCGCTCGGCCGCGCTGCTGACCGGCGGCTACGAGGGCGAGGCCTTCCTGCTCACCGTCGGCGGCGAGCACGCGGCGGGCGTCCTGCAGGGGGCGCCCTCGCTGTACTGGCCGGAGCTGTGGGGCGCGCGCGCCCTGCTCTACGTCTGGGACGACACCGCGGCCGACGCGGTCCTCGCCGGGCTGGCCAACCCGGCCTGGCGCGTGCGCGAGATGTGCGCCCGGGTCTGCGCCGAGCGGGTCCTCGGCGGGCAGAAGAAGCTGGCGCGGCTCACCACCGATGAGCACGCGCGCGTCCGCGCGGCCGGTGCGCGGGCGCTCGTCGCCGCCGCGGTCGCCGGGATCGGCTCGGGGCGCGACGCGAAGGGCGAGTTCGCGGCGAGCGTCGAGCAGACGCTGACCTCGATGGTCCGCGACCCGGACAAGGACGTGCGGCGCGACGTGCGGGCCGCGCTGGACCAGCTCCGCGACGCTCGCCGCTGAGAAGCCCCTCGGAGGCGCCGCTCAGCCGCCGACGTGCGAGCCGAAGCCGGACTTGCCCGTGCCGCCGAAGCCGCCCGCGAGGGTGGCCTTCGAGCCGGGCGCCGATCCGGCGGGCGCCTTCTGCACCACGTCGGGCTGGGTCGCGCCGCGCGCCGCGAAGCCGCCCGTCGTGACCGGAGCCCAGCTCGTCGCCCGGGTCGAGCTCCAGCGCGACGACGCGAAGATCAGCGGGCCGACCCAGAAGCCGCCGGCGTAGTGCCCGCGGTACTCGTCGGTCGCCTCGCAGAGCTGCTCGGGATCGTCGCCGACCTCCTCGCCCTGGGCCTGCAGCTGCGCGATCTGCTCCCGGACGTCCGCCAGGCAGTCCTCGCGGCTCGCGTAGACCGGGCGCTCGGCGTTCTCGGGGATGACGTAGTCCTGGCCGTCGGCGCCGGTGGTGACCACGCCGTCGGTGGAGGGGTTCGCGGAGTTCAGCGCGACCGCGAGCCCGAGCACGCCGACCGCGACGACGCCGCCGATGACGAGGCCGCGCCGCTTCGAGGCGATGCCGCTGATGCCGACGTCGCCGGAGCGGCGCCGCGTGCGCGTGGTGCCCGGGTCGCCGGCGGGGGAGTCCTGCGGAGCGTCCTGGGGGCGTTTCTCGGTGTGCTCGTCGGCGCGGTCGTCGGGGGTGGTCATCGGGTCTCCTCGTCCTGCGGGCGGTTCTCCCGCGCGTCCTGGGGTCGGCCGTGCTCGGGGCGGCCGAAGAGGGGCTCGTCGCGGGGGGTCCGGCCCTCCTCGATGAAGTGCGGCACGAACTCCGCGAGGTCGCCGGTGATCGGTCCGCCGGTCTCGCGCACGTCGATGCCGGCCGGCGTCTCGCCGACGATCCAGCTTCCGATCACGACCGTCCGGCCGTCGATCCGGGCGAGATCGGCCCGGGCCTGGTGCACGAAGCCCTCCTCGCCGTAGGCGCCGCCGTTCTCCGCGACGACCGCGCCGTCCGCGTCGAGGATCGTCACGTTCGCGCCCTCCCGGCCGAGCCGGGGCTTGCGCACCTGCGCCGTGCCGACGAGCGGCTCGACGGCGGCCGGGAGCAGGTTCGGATGGCCCGGGAACAGCTCCCAGAGCACCACGAGCAGCTGCTTGTTGCTGAGCAGCAGCTTCCAGGCCGGCTCGACCCAGCGGGTGCGCTCGCGCCGGTCGAGCAGCAGCCCGCCGAACTGCTCGCCGAGCATCCACTCCCAGGGGTAGAGCTTGAAGATCCGCCGGATCGGCTCGCCGTCGGCGTCGAGGAAGCCGGCGCCGTCGAGCTCGTAGCGGATGTCCTCCACGAAGATCAGCTTCGGGTCGAAGCCCGCCTGCGCCGCGGTCTCGGCCATGTAGGCGACGGTGTCCGCGTCCTCGACGATCAGCTCGCCGTCACCGGAGTCGTGCAGCGAGGCGAGGTGCAGCCGTGCGCCCTCGTCCAGCTGCCAGCGGTCGACGCGGAGGTGCCGCCACTGCTCGACGAGCTGCTCGTGCAGGCCGTTGAACTGGTCGGCCTCGGGGCCGCGCGTCTCCTCCAGCCACTGCCACTGCGCGGCGGCCGTCTCGACCAGCGAGGTCGGGGTGTCGGCGTTGAACTCGAGGAGCTTCACCGCGCCCTCGCCGTCGTAGGCGAGGTCGAACCGCCCGTAGACCGTGGGGTCGTCCTCGTCCCAGGAGGTGCGGACCAGCTCGTGGAAGCGCTCCGGGATGCCGAACTCCGCGAGGCGGCCGGTGCGGACGACGTGCTCGCAGGCCTCCATGCAGCGGTCGAAGAGCTCCTGGGTCGCCGTCTCGAGCAGCTCGATCTCGGCGAGCGCGAAGCCGTAGGCCGCCGACTCGTTCCAGTAGGGCCGGCCGCCCTCCGAGGGGAGGTCGTAGAAGCTGAAGCCGACCTCGTCGCAGCGGGCTCGCCAGTCGGGACGCGGGGTCAGGCTGTGTCTGCGCATGGGGACGTCAGTCTACGACCGACCTCCGACACGCCCTCGGGTCAGAGGTAGTCGACGCCGTAGAGGTCGTCGTAGTCCGGCGCCGCGTCGCCGTGCGGGGCCGTCGGGAGCGGGGCCTCGTCGTGCAGCTCGAGCACGACCGAGCTGGCCGCGGTCAGCAGCACCTCGACCCGCCCGCCGAGCACCGTCGTGAGGGACAGGAAGGCCGGGGCGGTGCGCATCGCCTCGAGCACGTCCTGCTTGGTCCGCTCCATCGTCGCGTCCGCGGCGAGGAGGTACGTCCGCTCGGACACCGTCACCTGCAGCATGGTTCCCCCGTCTCGTGGGGCCTCTCGGCCCGGATCCTCAGCGTACGGAGCGGAGCGGATCGGGATGACCGCGTTGACCGGCCGACGGCCGTCGGCTAGTGCGCGCTCCCGCGGCCGGTGCCAGCGGGGGGCCGGAGCGGTGATCCTCATGCGCTGTCCCGCCACTCCGGCCACGGCGTGACGACCGTCATCGGACCCGCGGCACCCGCACCGCCCGGGATCGCGCCGGCGGGGGACAGCAGCTCCGCCAGCCGGAGCGCCGCCGCCCGGGCGATCAGCGCGCGATCGATGGTGAGCGAGGTCAGGCTCGGGAGCATCGCCGCGCCCAGGCTCAGGCCGTCGATCCCCGCGATGCGGACGTCGCGCGGCACCTCGAGCCCGAGGCGGCTCGCCCGCTGCAGGGCGCCGAGCGCCATCATGTCGTTGAACGCGATGACGGCGTCGACCTCGGGGTGCGCGGCCAGCAGCTCGCCGAAGGCGTCGGCTCCGCCGGCGATGGTGTCGCCGCCGGTCGCGACGAGCGCGGCCTCGCCGGGCGCGAGGCACTCCTCGAATCGCAGCCGGCGCGCGCTCGGGGCGTACTCGTCGGGCTCGGCGTGGTCGAGCATCCCGATGGTGCGCGCCCCGCGCTCGCGCAGCCCGTCGACCAGCGCGCGCATCCCGGGTGCGAAGTCCACGGCGATGGCGTGCACGCCGGGCAGCTCGTCGTCTCGCTCGATCAGCAGGACCGGCACCCCGCGCGCCGCCCGGCGGATCGACTCCAGGCTCTCCCGGGCGAGATAGCCGACGATGACGTCGACCTGGGTGGCCAGGTCCGCCACGATCTGCTCCTCGGACTCGTTCGTCTCGGCGACGACGACGACCTGCCAGCCGCGCACGGCGAACTCCTCCAGCAGGTCGGCGGCGAGGTCGGTGTAGTACGGGTTCCGCAGCGAGGTGATCACGAGGCCGACCGCGATGCTCTTCTGCCGGGCCATGTTGGCGGCGAACCGGCTGGGGACGTAGCCGAGGGCCTCGCTCACGGCGAGCACGCGCTCGCGGGTGGCGGCGCTGATCTCGGACATGCCGTTCATCGCGCGCGTCACGGTCTGCCGCGAGACGCCGGCCTCGCGGGCGACGTCGCGGATGGTGGCGCGGCGAACCGGCAGGTCTCTCGGTGGACGAGGGGGCATCGGCGGTTCGCCGGAGCGGTCCACAGCGGCCCTCCTTCTCTCAGTCTCGTCTGGCAACACGCATATGGCGACAGCGCCTCGCGTCTTCGGCGACAGCTGCCTTGACAGGTCGACGGCCGCCAGCTTAGCGTGTGGGCACTCGTCGTCCGTGACCGTTCACGTGAACGGTCACGGCTGCCGCGTTCCCCTGCCGCTCACCCTTCGATGGAGAAGACCACCATGCCCCTCGTCTCGAACACCCTGGTCCGGCGATCGCTCGCCGGAGCGACCGCGCTCGCGCTGACGGCGGGCCTGGCGGCCTGCACCGACAGCGGTCCGGCCGCTGATGACGGCGCCGTCGACGTCCTCGTCGCGCAGAGCACGGCGCAGGTGCCGGTCGGCGAGACCCCCTGGGCCGCGGCGCTCGCGGCGGAGACCGGCTGCACGGTGAACTGGAACACGATCGACGACACCGCGTGGACCCAGCAGAAGAACCCCTCGCTCGCCGCGGGGGACGTGCCGGACATCGCACTCCGGGCGGTCGGCGCGAACGACGCGGTGCAGTACCCGGGCCTCTTCGAGGACATCGCGCCGCACCTGGACGACCTGCCGAACGTGCGGCGGTTCTTCGAGGAGAAGCCCGACGCGCGCCGGCTGGTCGAGAACGAGAAGGGCGAGATCCACTCGCTCTCCTCGTCCCGCGGCAGCGGCTATCGCGGCTCCGGCCAGCACATGATGATCAACCGGGCCTGGCTCGACGCCCTCGGCCTCGAGGTCCCGCGGACCTGGGACGAGCTGACGACGGTGCTGCAGGCGTTCAAGACGCAGGACCCGAACGGCAACGGGCAGGCGGACGAGGTCCCGTTCAACGTCCGCCGCCTCGAGACGGCCGGCTTCGGCTGGTACAGCCCGTTCCTGCTGCTGAACTCCACCGGCATCGCGACCTCGTTCAACAAGGGTCCGTCGGCGCAGGGGATCCACGTCTCCGGCGGACGGGTCGCCAACTTCCTCGTCTCGGACGAGTACCGCCGGGTGGTGGAGTACCTGCACGAGCTGCTCGCGGCCGGCCTCATCCCGGCCGACGCGCTCACCAAGGACGATTCGGCGTACTACGCCGCTCAGGCGGGGGACGGGGAGACCGCGCAGATCGGCCTGATCTTCGGCTGGTCGCTCGCCGACTTCGGAGATCTCCGCGACCAGTACGTGGCGATGCCCGCTCCCGCCGCCTCCGCGAGCATGTCCGCCGAGGACGTGGTCTGGGACGGCTCGGACAACGAGTACGAGGGCGGGAAGCTCGCCGTCTCGGCGGCCGCGGCGGGCGACGAGTGCGTGTGGAAGGTGGTCGACGCCCTCTACAGCGAGAAGTACTCGATCCAGCAGTTCACCGGATCGATCCCCGAGTTCGTCACGGACGACGGCGACGGCACGTACTCGGTCACCGAGGCGTACCGGGCCGCCGTCGCGGACGGTCGCGACCCGGCGCTCGCCGACCGCCTGGCCGGCTGGATCCCCGACTCGGTCACCCTGAACGGGGACTGGAACCGCGACGATCTCCGTGAGGTGGACGACGTCTACACCGAGCAGTACTCGCACTACGACCACGTGCGCGACCTGATGCCCGACTACGTCCGGCTGTCCGCCGAGGACGCGATCACCGCCGCCAACAACGACACCGCCGTGCTCAACTACGCGCTGCAGAAGACGTCGCAGTGGATCGCGGAGGGCGGGGTCGACGAGGACTGGGACGAGTACGTCGCCCAGCTCGAGTCGATCGGCCTCGTGCAGAACGTCGAGCTCTGGCAGAAGGCCTACGACCTCGCGACCGCGGCGTCATGACGCGGACGGCACTCGACTCGTCGGCGGCCGGGGCGCCCCTCGCCCCGGCCGCGGGGGCGCCGCTCCCGGCCCCGCCCCGGCCGCTGCGCGCCCTCCGCAGCGTGCGGAACCAGTGGCAGCTCTGGCTGATGGTGCTGCCGGCGCTGGTCTTCACCGCCGTCTTCGCCTACGTGCCGCTGTACGGGCTCCAGCTCGCCTTCCGGACCTACGTCCCCGCGCGCGGGCTCAGCGGCGGGGAGTGGGTCGGCCTCGACTACTTCGTGCAGTTCTTCGAGTCGCCGCTCTTCTCGACGATCGTGCTGAACACCGTGCAGATCAGCCTCTGGACGCTCGCGATGGGGTTCGTCGCCCCGATCGTGCTGGCGCTGCTGATCAACCAGATCAGCGCCGGTCGCCTCAAGAGCTTCGTGCAGACGATCACCTACATGCCGCACTTCATCTCGGTCGTGGTGATCGTCGCGATGATCAACATCTTCCTGCGGCCCGAGAACGGGCTCCTCGGCCGGTTCCTGCCGGGTCAGAACCTCCTCGCCGAGCCGGACGCCTTCTCGGCGATCTACTGGATGAGCGAGGTCTGGCAGCACTGCGGCTGGAACGCGATCATCTACCTCGCCGCGCTCTCGACCGTCGACACGTCGCTCTACGAGGCCGCGAAGATCGACGGCGCCGGGCGGCTCCGGCTCATCCGCTACGTCGACATCCCCACGATCCTGCCGACCGCGGCCATCCTGCTCATCCTCAACATGGGGTCGGTGCTGAGCGTCGGCTTCGAGAAGGTCTACCTGATGCAGAACTCGCTCAACCTGTCCTCCGCGGAGGTCATCGCGACCTACACCTACAAGATCGGCATTCTCAGCAATCAGTTCTCCTACTCCACCGCCATCGGCCTCTTCAACACGGTGATCAACTTCACCCTGCTGATCGTGGCCAACCAGCTCGCCAAGCGCGCCACGGGTTCCAGTGTCTTCTGAGCGCGGGGGATCGTCGGAGCGCGGAGGGGCGAGCCGGCGCTGGGACCCCTGGACCCCGAGGGAGAGGACGTCCGTGACCCCTGCACCGGACACCCGCGGCATCGCCGTCGCCGACGCCCGAGCCGGCGGCAGCGCACCCCTTCCGCCGCGCCGACGGCGCCGGACGGTGCCGAAACGGCCGCTCGACCGGGTGATCGACGCCGTCGCCGGCCTCCTGATCGCGATCGTCGTGCTCGCCGTGCTCTACCCGCTCTGGTTCATCGTGGTGGCGTCGTTCTCCGATCCGGGTGCGGTCTCCTCGGGGCGGCTCACGCTGATCCCGGAGGGGTTCCGGCTCTCGGGCTACGAGCGGCTGCTCCAGGACGAGCGGATCTGGAACGGCTACCGGAACTCCGTCGTCTACGCCGTCCTCGGGACGGCGCTGAACCTGCTCGTCACGATCCCGGCGGCGTTCGCGCTCGCCCGGCCCGAGTTCCGTCCGCGGCGGGTGCTGCTGCTGGTGTTCGCGGTCACGCTGTTCTTCTCCGGCGGGCTGATCCCGAACTACCTGCTCTACCGCGATCTCGGGCTGCTGAACTCGATGTGGGTGTTCGTGCTCCCGGGTGCCCTCAGCGTCTTCAACCTGATCATCGCCCGGTCGTTCTTCGAGACCTCGATCCCCGAGGAGCTGCACGACGCGGCCCGCATCGACGGGGTGACCTACCTCGGCTTCTTCCTGCGGATCGTGCTCCCGCTCTCCGCCGCGATCATCGCCGTGATCGGGCTGTACTACTTCGTCGGGCACTGGAACGACTACTTCACGGGCCTGGTCTTCGTCCGCGACGCCTCACTCCTGCCGCTGCAGAACGTGCTGCAGAGCATCCTGCTCGCGAACCAGTCGGTCGCGGGCCAGGGCGGCAGCGGCGGGCAGTCCGCGCAGCAGCTGCAGGAGACCGCGGACCAGATCAAGTACGGCGTGATCATCGTCTCGACGCTGCCGCTGCTCGTGCTCTACCCGTTCCTGCAGCGCTACTTCGACAAGGGCGTGCTGGTCGGGGCGGTGAAGGGCTGATGGCGTCGCTCGCCGAGCGCTACGAGGCGGCCTGCCGGGTCGTGCTGCTCGTGCTGGTCGTCTCGGCGGCGATGCTGCTCTTCACGCTGCGCGGCGCGGTCATCGCCGGGTTCTTCCCCTCGGTGGCCGCCGCGCACGCGCTGCACCGCGCCCGGCTGCTCGACCCGGACGGTCCGTGGTCGCTCCGGCAGACCGTCTCGCTGTTCGCGCGGTTCTGGCGCGACGAGTTCCCGCGCGCGAACGTGCCGGGCTGCGCCCTGCTCGGCGTCGGCGCGGTCCTCTGGGTCGATCACCGGATCCTCGGCGGCGTCGAGGTCGACGGCCTCGGCGTCGCGGTGACCGGTGTCCTCCTCGTGGTCTCAGCCCTCTTCGCGGTGTTCGCCGTGGAGTTCTGGGTGGTCCGCGCGCACTTCGCGGAGCGGACGCGCTGGCAGCTGCGCACCACCGCGCAGCTGCTGCTCGCGCGGCCGCTCTGCACCCTGATGCTGGCCGCGGTGCTGCTCCTGCTGCTGGCGCTCGCGACGAGCCTCCCCGGGCTCGGCCTCGCGGCCGCCGGGGCCGTCCTCCCGTTCGCCGCGACCGCCGTCGTCGCCGCCTTCGGCCGGCTGCCGGGCCTCAGCCGATCCGCAGCTCGGTGCTGAGGGAACGGACGCGGTGTCGCCCCACCGTGCTGGTCGAGCAGCCCCACGGGGACGAGAGCATGCTGGTCGAGTAGCCCCACGGGCCGACATCATGCTGTTCGAGTAGGCCCGCAGGGGCGAGAGCATGCTGGTCGAGTAGCCCCGCGGGGGCGTATCGAGACCCGCCGTCGGCAGCAGGGCGGTCTGCAGACTCGTCTTCTGACGCTGGTGGGTCTCGATACGCCGCTCCGCGGCTACTCGACCAGCATGTGACGAGACGCGACTGCGCGGGGTTCGATCAGCATGCAGTCGTCCGACCGAGAGGGAGAGCTCACGGTCAGAAGCGGGGCGGGAGGGCGGCGAGCAGCGAGTCGGGCTGCACGGGGAGGTCGCGGACGCGGACGCCGGTGGCGTGGAAGACGCCGTTGGCGACGGCCGCGGCGGTGCCCACGTTGCCGATCTCGCCGATGCCCTTGCCGCCCATCGGCGCGAGGTGCGGATCCTCCTCGTCCAGCCACTCCGCGCGCAGGTCGAGCACGTCGGCGTTCGCCGCCACGTGGTACGTCGCGAAGTCGTGGTTGGCGTAGTCGCCGAGCACCGGGTCGAGGGCGCCGTGCTCGTGCAGCGCCATCGAGAGGCCCATGGTCATGCCGCCGAGGAACTGCGAGCGGGCGGTCCGCGGGTTGAGGATCCGGCCCGCGGCGAAGACGCCGAGCATCCGCGGCACCTGGATCTCGCCCGAGTCGAGGTCCACCCGCGCCTCGACGAAGTGGGCGCCGTAGGCGTAGCGGGCGAAGTCGCCCATCCCGGCGACGTCCTCCGTGGTGTCGACGACGACGTCGAGGCCCTCCGGGGGAAGCGGCTGCCCGTCGGCCAGCAGGGCGAGCAGGCGGTGACAGGCCTTCGTGACGGCCCAGCCCCACGATCCGGTGCCCGAGGAGCCGCCGGCGACCGGGCCCTGCGGCAGCGCGCTGTCGGCGATGACGATCTCGATCCGGTCGACCGGCACGTCCAGCGCGTCGGCGGCCACCTGGGTGAGCACCGTGCGGGCGCCCTGGCCGATGTCGGTCGCGTTGACCGCGATCACGAAGCGGCCGCCGGGCAGCGCGGTGGCCCGCGCCCCGCTCGGCGAGGTGAGCACGGGGTAGGTGGCGCCCGCGACCCCGGTGCCGACCAGCCAGCGGCCGCGGCGGTCCCTGCCTGCCCGCGGATCGCGGTCCTCCCAGCCGAACAGCTCCGCTCCGCGGCGGAAGCACTCGAGGTAGTGCCGGCTGGAGAACGGCGAGCCCGAATCGGGATCGACGTCCGGCTCGTTGCGCACCCGCAGCTCGATGGGGTCGATCCCGGCGGCGACCGCGAGCTCGTCCACCGCCGACTCGAGCGCGTACATGCCGGGGCACTCGCCGGGGGCGCGCATCCAGCGCGGCGTCGGCACGTCGAGCGCCGCGACCCGGTGGGTGACCAGTCGGTTCGGCGCCGCATAGAGGTGGCGGGTGGCCTCGCCGGTCTGCTCGGCGAACTCCTGGATCGTGGAGGTGTGCGAGAACGCCTCGTGCGCGATCGCGGTGAGCCGCCCCTCCGCATCGGCCGCGAGCCGGACGTGCGAGATCGTCGGCGTGCGGTAGCCGGCCAGCGCGAACATCATCTGCCGGGTGTAGGCGATCTTGATCGGCCGGCCGGTGAGGATGGCCGCCATCGTCGCGAGCACCACGTTCGGCCGCGGCGAGCCCTTCGAGCCGAAGCCGCCGCCGACGTGCTTGCTGCGCACCCGGATGACGGAGGGATCGAGCGAGAACAGCGTCGCGAGGGTCGACTGGACCGAGCTCGTGCCCTGCGAGGAGTCGAGGACGTCGAGGCGCCCGTCGGACCAGGTGACGACCGAGGCGTGCGGCTCCATCGGCGAGTTGAACAGCGCCGGGGTGGAGTAGCGCGCGTCGATCGAGACGGCCGCGGCCGCGATCGCCGCGTCGACGTCGCCGTCGGAGCTGTCGGTCGGGAAGCCGGCGTTGACCTGCTCCGGCGCGTAGAGCTTGGGCTGGTCCTCGGTGAGAACGACGTCGGTCCCGGAGTCGACGTACTCGACGCGCAGCGCGGCGGCGGCCTCGCGGGCGGTCTCGAGCGTGTCGGCGAGGACGAGCGCGATCACCTGGCCGCGGTAGGCGACGGCGTGCGACTGCAGCACCTGCAGCTCGCCGTCGTCGGCGTCCTCGAGGGGAAGCGCGGAGTCGGGGGTGATCACCGAGTGCACGCCGGGCAGCGCGAGCACGGCGTCGACGTCGATCCGCCGCACCATGCCCGTCGCGACGGCCGACTGCACCGGCCAGGCGTGCAGCAGACCCTCCGGCGAGTGCTCGAAGGCGTAGCGGGCCGCGCCGGTGACCTTGTCGAGGCCCTCCAGCCGGGCCAGTGGTGTGCCCAGCGGTGTGCCCAGTGGGGTGCCCGGGGCCGTGTCGAGCGCGGTCATGCCGCCACCTCCTCGTCGAGTCCGGCGAGCTCGGCGAGGACGCCGACGATCAGCCTGGTGAGCAGCGGGACCTTGAAGGCGTTCTGCTCGGTCGGCGTCGCGGCGGCGAGCTCCGCCTCCGCCGCACGCGTGAAGGCCTCGACGGTCGCGGGGCCGCCGCGGAGCAGGTCCTCCGCGATCCGCGCGCGCCAGGGCGCGTGCGCGACCGCGCCGAGGGCGAGGCGGACGTCGGTCACGGTCCCGTCGGTCACGTCCAGCGCCGCGGCGACCGAGCCGAGTGCGAAGGCGTAGGAGCGGCGGTCGCGGGCCTTGCGGTAGGTGGAGGTCGCGGCGAACGGCAGCGGCGGCAGCTCGACGGCGGTGATCAGCGCACCCGCCGGCAGGTTCGTGTCCCGCTCGGGGTGCTCGCCGGGGAGCCGGAAGAAGTCGGTGATCGGCAGGTTCGCCGGACCGTCGACGGTCTCGAAGCGGATCACGGCGTCGAGGGCGGTGAGTGCGACGGCCATGTCGCCGGGGTGGGTCGCGATGCAGACGTGCCCGGGGTCGGCGTCGGTGGTGATGCCGAGGATCGCGAGCTCGCGGGAGACGCCCTTCAGCGCGGAGCAGCCGGTGCCGGGCTCCCGCTTGTTGCACGGCTTCGAGACGTCGGTGAAGGAGGTGCAGCGGGTGCGCTGCAGCAGGTTCCCGCCGGTGGAGGCCTGGTTCCGCAGCTGGCCGGAGGCGCCGGCGAGCAGGGCGCGGCTGAGGGCCGGGTAGCGGCGGCGGACGAGCGGGTGCGCGGCGAGGTCGCTGTTGGCGACTCCCGCGCCGATCAGGAGTCCGCCCTCGGCCGTCTCCTCGACGCCGCCGAAGTCGACGCGGCTGACGTCGACCAGCGCGGCGGGGCGCTCGACGCCGAGCTTCATCAGGTCGACGAGGTTGGTGCCGCCCGCGAGCGGTTTCGCCTCGGGGGACGCGGCGAGCAGGCGCACGGCGTCGGCGACGTCCGCGGCCCGCTGGTACTCGAAGGTCCTCATTGCGCGGTCTCCGTCTCGCTCGGGTGCTCCGCCGCGTCGTGGACGGCGGGCACGATGTTGGCGTAGGCGCCGCAGCGGCAGAGGTTGCCGCTCATCCGCTCGCGCACCTCCTCGTCGTCGAGGACGACGTTCTCGGTGCCGAGCTCGGCGGTGACGTGGCTGGGCATGCCCGCGCGCGCCTCGGCGAGCATCCCGACCACCGAGCAGATCTGCCCCGGCGTGCAGTAGCCGCACTGGTAGGCGTCGCGCTCGAGGAACGCCCGCTGCACCGGATGGAGGTCGTTGCCGTCGGCCAGGCCCTCGATCGTGGTGACCTCGCGGCCGTCGACCGACACCGCCAGCACGAGGCAGCTGTTGGTCCGGCATCCGTCGAGCAGCACGGTGCAGGCGCCGCACTGGCCGTGATCGCAGCCCTTCTTCGAGCCGGTGAGGTCGAGCCGCTCCCGGAGCAGATCGAGGAGGGTGGTGCGGTTGTCGACGTCGACCGCTCTCGACTCGCCGTTCACGGTGACGTCGATCGCGGTCGACGGCACGGACCTGGTCTCGCTGCGCTGCGCCATGGCTGAAAGCTACCCGCGGGAGAGGCCGCGCGAGGGGGCCCTTCTCGGGCGGGCCGCGGAGGGCTACCCTCCGCCCGCGACGCCGCGCGCCGGGTAGAGCGCGACCGCCTCCGGATCGATCACGAAGTCGACCTCGTCGTCGATCCCCGCGCCGAGGGCGGCGAGCTGAGCGGGGGAGAGGTCGGCCGCGATGCCGGCGGCGCGCACCCGCACGAGGTCGCCGCGCCGCTCGAGGTCGCGGATGCGGGTGCGGACCCGGCCCGCGCCCGGCGCCCCCGGCAGGGCCGGCGCGACCGTCACGGAGGCGGGCCGGAACGCGGCCGCGGCCCGCACGCCCGCGGCGACGGAGCCCGCCGCCCGCAGCTCCACGCCGTCGTCGGTCCGCAGCCCGGTGCCGGTCGCCGTGCCTGTCAGCAGATTGAGCGCCGCGAGTTCCGCCGTGAACGGACTCTGCGGCCGCTCGAGCACCTCGTGGGTCGGCCCGTCCTCGATCACCCGCCCTTCGTGCAAGACCACGACGCGGTCGGCCAGCGTGTAGGCGTCGAGCACGTCGTGGGTGATCAGGATCGTGGTCCGCCCGGGCAGGACGCGGCGCAGCATCCGCCGCAGCAGCGGGGCGACCGCGACGTCCAGAGCGGCCATCGGCTCGTCGAGCAGCAGCAGCTCCGGGCTCGGAGCGAGCGCCCGGGCGACGGCCACCCGCTGCGCCTGCCCGCCCGAGAGCTGCGCCGGCCGGCGGTCGGCGAGGTCGACGGCGTCGACGGCCTCGAGCCAGGTGCGCGCGGTCTCGGCCGCGGCGGAGCGGCCGGCGCCGGTGCTGCGCGGGCCGAAGGCGACGTTGTCGAGCACGCTGAGGTGCGGGAACAGCAGCGGGTCCTGGGCGAGCAGGGCGACGCTGCGGCGGTGCGGCGGCAGGTGCAGGCGGCGGGCGGAGTCGAACAGGGTCGCTCCGGCCAGGGTCGCGCGTCCGTCGTCGGCGCGGAGGAGGCCGGCGAGCAGCCCGACGAGCGTGGACTTGCCGGCGCCGTTCGGGCCGAGGACGGCCGTGGTCGTCCCGGTCTCGACCCGCAGCGCGACGTCGACGCCGCGGGCGTGCAGCCGCGCGTCGATCTCGAGCGTCACGGGCGAGCCTCCACTCGGGCGGCGCGCGGCCGGCGATGCGCGAGCCCGATCACGAGGACCGCGACGACGACCAGCACCAGCGAGAGGGCGACCGCGGCGTCCGGGTCGGTCTCGCGCTGCAGGTAGATCTCGAGCGGCAGCGTGCGGGTGACGCCCTGCAGGCTGCCGGCGAAGGTCAGCGTCGCGCCGAACTCGCCGAGCGCGCGGGCGAAGGAGAGGATCGCGCCGGAGAGCAGCCCGGGCAGGATCAGGGGCAGGGTGACCCGGCGCAGCACGGTCGAGGGCCGGGCGCCGAGGGTCGCGGCGACGCTCTCGTAGCGGTCGCCGGCCGAGCGGAGCGCCCCCTCGAGGCTGAGCACCAGGAACGGCAGCGCGACGAAGGTCTGCGCGAGGATCACCGCGGTGGTGGAGAACGCGATCCGGATCCCGAGCGCCTCGAGGGCGCCGCCGAGCAGGCCGAGCCGCCCGAAGGTGTAGAGCAGGGCGATGCCGCCGACCACCGGGGGCAGCACGAGCGGGAGCAGCACGAGGGCGCGCACCAGGCCCTGGCCGGGGAAGGAGGTGCGCGCGAGCGTGAGCGCCATCGGCACGCCGATCACGAGGCAGAGTGCGGTGGCGGCGGCGGCGGTGCGCAGGCTCAGCAGGAGCGCCGCGATCGAGGAGTCCGAGGTGATCAGCGGGACGAACCCGGCCCAGTCGACGCGGGTGAGGATGCCGACCAGCGGCAGCAGCACGAAGGCACCGCCGACGACCGCGACGGCGACGACCCAGCGGGGGACTCCGGCGGAGAGCGTCACCGGCCGGCGGGTCACGGGCGACCGGGTCACGGGCGAGCGGGTCACGCCTTCCCGTTCGGCGTCTCCACCACGACCATCGTCGCCTTGACGATCGCGATCGCGGGCGAGCCCGGCTCGAGGCCGAGCTCGCGGACGGCCTCGGCGGACATCAGCGAGACGACGCGGTGCGGGCCGCACTGCAGCTCGACCTGCGCCATCACGGTGTCGGAGACCACCTCGGTGACGATGCCGACGAAGCGGTTGCGCGCCGAGCGGCCCACCTCGCTCGGGTCGACGGGGAGGATCGCGTTCTGGCGGGCGAGGCGGGCGAGGTCGAGGCCCTCGACGACGCTGCGGCCGGCGGCGTCCTTGCTGCTCGCGAGGGTGCCGTTCTCGATCCAGCGGCGGACGGTGTCGTCGCTCACGCCGAGGTAGTCGGCGGCGTTCTTGATCCGGATCTGCGGCATGGGAGCCATCGTAGAGCCGATTCGGCGGAGGGGGAGGGTGCTCAGGGGGCGCCGAAGCCCGCCGCGGCGAGGACCGTGCGGCCCTCGTCGCCGGCCACGTACGCGGTGAAGGCGGCGGCGAGGTCCGGGTTCGCGGAGCCGGCGACCGGGGCGATCGGGTAGGTGTTCACGGCCTGCGACGACTCGGGGAACTCGATCCCGGTCACCGCGTCGCCGGCGGCGGCGACGTCGGTGACGTAGACCAGGCCGGCGTCGGCCTCGCCCGAGGTGACTTTGCCGAGGACGTCGGTGACCGACGACTCCTCGCTGACCGGCCGGAGGTCGACGCCCGTCGCGGTCTCCACGGTGACCGTCGCCGCGCCGCACGGGACCTGGGCCGCGCAGACGACCGTCTTCACGCCCTCGCGGGCGAGGTCGGCGAACGAGGCGATCCCTGCGGGGTTGGCCGGCGGGACGGCGATCTCGAGGGTGTTGGTCGCGAAGTCGACGGGGTCGCCCTCAATGAGGTCGGCGTCGGTGAGCTTCGCCATGTTCTTCTCGTCGGCCGAGGCGAAGACGTCGGCGGGCGCGCCGTTGGTGATCTGGGTCACAAGGTCGGACGAGCCGGCGAAGGCGAGCTCGACGGTGGTGCCCGGGTGCTCGGCCTCGAAGGCGGTCGCGATCTCGGTGAAGGTGCCCTTCAGCGACGCGGCGGCGTAGACGGTGATCGAGCCGGAGAGTGCGCTGGTCGCGGTCGGCGTGCTCGAGGCCTCGGCTGTCGCGGTCTCGGCGGGTGCCGAGGCGGAGCAGCCTCCCAGGACCGCGAGGAGGGCCGCGGAGGTGAGCAGTGCGGCGGCGGCGCGGGGGAGCGTCATGGAGGGGCCTTCCTGGGTTCGACGGTGCGGGAAGGAGTTCCGCTTCTGCGTCTCAGAGGCCACTCTATTCCCGCGAAGGCGGAGCAGTGGCCGCACCGCGTCGGAGATCGCGGATCCGCCTCCACCCGGCGTCGGCAGGGCGAGTGTGCAGACCTGACGTGCTGGTGACGGCGGGTCTCGATACGCCCCTGCGGGGCTACTCGACCAGCATGATGGCAAGCGGCGGCCACGCCCTTCCGAATCCTGGGAGGGAGCGTCCTCTTCGTGTCGGCCGTTCCATGCTGATCGAGCAGCCCGCGCAGCGGGCGCATCGAGATCCACCGGCGTCAGCAGGACGAGTCTGCAGAGCTGTCCTGCTGGGACGGCGGGTCTCGATACGCCGCGTCCCGCGGCTACTCGACCAGCATGAGGCGTCAGCGGGTGGTGGCGAGCACGTCCGCGTAACGCTCGGCCGGGTCGAGGGCGAGGCCGGGCTTCACCGCGCGGGCGGTGTCGTCGGCGAGGACCTCGGCGGCGCCGCGCTCGAGGCCGTCGAGGGCGGCCGTCACGATCGCCTCGGGGCTCGACTTCGGAGCGTCCGACCACGAGGCCATGTCGGTGTCGACGAGGCCCATGTGCAGGCCGAGCACCTGGGTGCCCTGCGGAGCGAGGGCCAGGCGCAGGCCGTCGGTGACGCTCCAGGCCGCGGCCTTGGACATCGAGTACGACTCCGAGCCCGGGAACGAGACGAAGGCCGACACGGAGAGCACGTTCAGCACGGCGCCGCCGCCCGCGCGGCCGAGGCTCCCGGCGAAGGCGCGCGCGAGCATCAGCGGCGCGAAGGCGTTGGTCTCGACCGTGCGGCGGATCTCGTCGAGGTCACCGGTGACGAAGTCGACAGTGGGGGCGATGCCGGCGTTGTTGACGACGATCGACACGTCGCCGAGGGTCGCCGCGAGCTCGGCGATGCGGTCCCGATCGGTCACGTCGAGCGCGATCGGCACGACGCCCGGCGCAGCGGCGATCGTCGAGGCGTCGCGCGCCGCGGCGTAGACGGTGCGGGCGCCGCGCGCCGTCAGCTGCCGGACGAACTCGGCGCCGATGCCGCGGTTGGCGCCGGTCACGAGCACGACGGAGTCCTGGATCTGCATGGGAGTGCCTTTCTGTAATGGTCGATAAAGAACTGGTGCGACGCACGCTAGCACGTTCCGTAGCGACTGTTATAGAATCGGAGCATGGCAGGACGACCGAGGGGCTTCGACCGCGACGAGGCGCTCGACACGGCGATGCGCCGCTTCTGGAGCGACGGCTACGACGAGACGACGGTCGCCGTGCTCACCCGCGAGATCGGCATCTCGGCGCCGAGCCTGTACGCGGCCTTCGGCGACAAGGACGAGCTCTTCCGTGCCGCGGCGAGCTGCTACTCCGACACCGCCGACGCCGCCCTCGCCCGGCTCCTCGACGCCCCGACGGCCTGGGACGCGCTGGCCGCCGTCGTCCGCTCGAGCGCCGCGGGCTACTCCGACCCGGGCACGCCCTCCGGCTGCTTCGTGCTGAGCGAGCCGCGCCTCGCCGAGCGCCGCCGTTCGATGGAGGACGTCATCGCCGCCCGCATCGAGCGGGGGATCGCCGAGGGGGATGTGCCGGCCGGCACCGACGCGGCGCGGACGGCCGCCTTCGTCGTCGCGGTGCTGACCGGGATGTCGACGCAGGCCCGCGACGGCGGGAGCGCCGAGCGCGTCGCCGAGATCGGCGAGCTCGCCCTCGCGGCGCTGCCGCGCCCGTGACCGCCGCGCCCGGGAGCGCCGCGCCAGGGACCGCCCGGCAGCACCTCGCCGCCGCCGCCGATCTCGCCCGCCGGCACCTGGAGCATCCGGAGCGCGCCGCCGCGCTGGACCTGCGGCTGCACCGGGTCACGGCGCCGACCTCGCTGGTCTACACGCGCTTCCCGCCGACGCTGAGCCTCGTGCTCTCCGGCCGCAAGCGCTCGATCGTCGGCGACTCGGATGAGCAGTGGGGCGCCGGCCGCTTCCTGATCACGCCGGTCGACCTGCCGGTGATCGCGGCCGTCGTCGAGACCGGCGAGCAGGGCGACTTCGTCTCGGCCAACTGGCACCTGGATCCGGTGCTCGTCGCCGAGGTCGCCGGGCTCGTCGCGCACCGGCCCGCCGCCGCGATCCCTGAGCGGATCGGCACGATCACCCCGGAGCTCGCCGACGCGCTGCACCGCCTGTTCCGGCTCCTGGACGTCCCCGAGGAGATCCCGGTGCTCGGGCCGGCGGTGTCCCGCGAGCTGGTGCTCCGGCTGCTGCAGAGCGACCAGGCGCCACGCCTGCTGTCGGCGTCGTCCGCCGTCCGCTCGGCCGCGGTGACCCGGGCGGTCGACGCGATGACCGGCGCTCTCGCGCACGGCTGGACGCTCGACGCGCTGGCCGCGGAGGCGAGCACGAGCGTGCCGACGCTCACCCGGCGGTTCCGCGAGCTGACCGGGATGTCCCCGCTCGGCTATCTGCGCCGGCTGCGGCTGGGCGAGGCGCGGCGCCTCCTGCTCGTGCGCGGCGAGACGGCCGCGGGCGCGGCGGCGGCCGTCGGCTACGCGAGCGCATCGCACTTCGGCCGCGACTACCGCCGCGCCTACGAGACGACCCCCGCCGCCGACGCCGCGCTGCACCCCGGCCGGCTGGTGCAGGTTGACTGACCTGCTCCCCGACACCGGCTCCGGTCAGCGCCGCGCGCCGACGATGCCGCCGTCGACCAGCAGGGTCGTGCCGTGCACGTAGGACGCCTCGTCGGTCGCGAGCCAGCGGACGGCCTGGGCGATCTCGTCCGGGCGGCCGGGCCGGCCGGCGGGAGTCGGGGCGGTCATCGCGTCGAGGATCGCCGAGGCGTGCGCGTTGCCGGGGGTGAGCGTCGCGCCGGGGGCGACCGCGACGACGCGCACGCCGTCCGCGCCGTACTCGGCCGCCCAGGCGCGGGTCAGGTGGTCGAGCGCGGCCTTGGTCGCCGGGTAGAGGGCGGTGCCGAGGGTGCCGACGCGCGCCATCCACGAGGTGATGTTGATGATCACGCCGGAGCCGCGCTCGGCCATCGTCGGCGCGATCGCTCCGACGAGCTGGTGCGGGACCCGGATGTTGGTGACGAGCAGTGCGTCGACGTCGGCGTCGCTCAGCTCGGCGGTCGGGCCGACGGGGAAGACGCCGGCGTTGTTGACGAGCACGTCGATCCGGCCGCCGAGCAGGCGCAGCGCCTCGGCGGCGACGGCTCGGGTGGCGTCGGGCGTGCCGCCGAGGTCGGCGACGAGCACGGAGGCGGTGCCGCCGGCCGCGGTGATCGCCTGCGCGACCGCCTCGGTGCGCGCGCGGTCGCGGCCCTGCACGAGGACGTGCGCGCCGGACGAGGCGAGTCGGTGGGCGATGGCCTCGCCGAGTCCACTGGAGGAGCCGGTGACGAGGGCGGTGCGGCCGGCGAGCCGGTCGTCCGTGAGGAGGGGGACTGTGGTGGTGTCGGTCATGGATCCAGCCTCGCGGCGGGGGCCGACGGCGGGTGTCCCGATCGGATCGAGGGCTGTCGCGATCCGATCACGGCGCCGCCCCTGCCCCGGACGCGTGCTGATCGGGTAGCCCGCGGAGCGGGCGTATCGAGCGGAGGGGGCGCCTCCGGCGCCAGCGCAGGGCGGGTAAGAGACCGACGTCCTTGGGGTGGGTGGGTCTCGATACGCCCCTGCGGGGCTACTCGACCAGCATTTTTGCGGGCGTCCCTTCCATGTAGATCCACCGTGCGGGCCTGGACGGGTCTCGATACGCCCCCCGGGTCTGCTCGACCAGCATGTGCGGGCCGGGAGCGCACGCCTGTATCGCGCGCGTTACCTGCTGATCGAGTAGCCCGCTGAGCGGGCGTATCGAGATCCACCGTCGTCAGAACGGCGCGGGAACGTCGATGAAGCGGGGCTTCGGCGGTGGGTCGGGCGGTCGGCCGGGGAGCGGGGGCGGGCGGTTGCTGATCCGCCGACCGGTCGGGCTCGTCCAGACGATCGTCCCGTCACCGCTCCCGATGTACGTCCACTGGTCGCCGTGCCGCAGATGGTGGTGCGAGGTGCAGAGCGAGACGAGGTTCTCGAGGGCGGTCTCGCCGCCGTTGCGCCATTCGAGGGTGTGGTCGGCCTCGCTGGTCGCGGCGGGCCGGGTGCAGCCGGCGAAGCGGCAGGTCTGGTCCCGCAGCTGCAGGTGCAGGCGCATCTGCGGCGGCGGGACCCGGTGGGTGCGGCCGACGGAGACGACCGCGCCGGTCTCCGGATCGGTCAGGACCCGGGTGAAGGAGGCGGCGGTGCGGACCAGCTCGCGGGCGATCGGCGCGGGGACGGGTCCGTAGCCGTCGAGGTCCGCGGGTGCGTCGTCCAGGCCGACTGCGGTGGAGGCGGCGAGGGTCAGCCGGACTTCGGCGCGCACTCCGGGGACGAAGGTCGGGTCCGGCTGGTGCTCGGGGTCGGGTGTCGTTCCTGCGATGTCGCCGTCGCAGAGGAGATCGACGGCCGCGTCGGCGCTGAGCTGCTGCAGGGTGCGCGGGTCGCCGTCGTCGCGGAGGGTGCGGGCGATGCGGCGCAGCCGGTCGTACGCGCCCGTCACCGCCGGCGCGGGAGCGTGGACGCAGAGCGTGGCCATGCCGTCGACATCCGGTGTGATCCAGACCGCGCGGTCCAGCGTGGCGCGGGCGTGGCGCTCGCTCAGGGGCTGCTCGTGCAGCTCTTCGCGCCAGCGACTCAGGGCGCGGCGCAGCTGGGTCGTCGTCAGCGTGAGCGCGGCGTCGGCCGCGCGCTCGTCGAGTGCCGCGCGGGAGGCCCCCGGGAGACTGCTCGCCGTCCTGCAGATCGCCTCGCCGACCTCCCAGAGGATCCGGCCGTCGCGGAGCAGCGCACGGGTGAGCGGCAGGTGCTCCATCAGCATCTGCGCGGTCTCGAGCCGGCGGCAGACCTCCCGCTCGGAGACGCCGAGCGTCACCGCGAGTTCGGCGCGGATGGAGCGCTCGACGAGGTCACGGGTCTCGCTCCGGGAGGCGCCGCGGGCGAACGCCTCCGGGACGGTGAGGGCGACGCGGTAGCCGCGGTGGATGCGTTCCGCGGCTCTCAGGCGCGTCGGGGACGCGGCGCGCTCGGTGGCCGCGGCGTCGTAGAAGCAGTCGCGCACCTCCGCGAGTGCTGCCGCGTTCTCATCTTCTGACATACGCGTATTGAAGCAGGAGATACCGACACCGGAGTCGGAACCATGGGCTGATCGGGGACAACGTCGTCGGAACGCGAGTGTGGAGGAGGCTTGCTCCCGGATGCCTTGGTGATGGTGGGTCTCGATACGCCGCCGGAGGCGGCTACTCGACCAGCATGCACGGGTCGCCGGAGGCGGCTACTCGACCAGCATGAGGAGGCGCCGGAGGCGGCTACTCGACAAGCATGAGGAGGCGCCGGTGGCGGCTACTCGACCAGCATGAAGCCCACGACCCGCATCGCGGCTGCGGACGGCGACCCCATGGTGATCGAGCAGCCCGCGGAACGGGCGTATCGAGCGGAGGGGGCGCCTTCGGCGCCAGCGCAGGGCGGGGAAGAGACCGACGTCCTTGCGGTGGTGGGTCTCGATACGCCCCTGCGGGGCTACTCGACCAGCATGTCTGCGGGCGTCTCTTCCAAGTAGATCCACCGTGCTGAGCTGGGCGGGTCTCGATACGCCCCTCCGGGGCTACTCGACCAGCATGAACGGCGCCGGAGGCGGCTGCTCGACCAGCATGAACGGCGCAGGAGGCGGCTGCTCGACCGGCACGAAGGGCGGCGAGGGCGAGAAGGAGGGCGGCCGAGGCGGCTACTCGGCCGGCGCGGGGGCACGCCCGCGGACCGCGGCGACGACGGCCGCGACCGCGCGGTCGACGCTCGCCGCGCGGGCGGCGGCGTCCTCGTGCTCGGAGTCGTGGACGAAGGCCGTCGCGCCGCGCACGGCGCCGCAGTAGTCGACGACGCCGTGCTCGATCTGGGTGCGCAGGGACTGCTCGTAGCCGTGCCGCTCGTACACCCCGGCGCTGTCGCCGGCGATCGGCACGAGGTGGACGGTGAGCCCGCCGAGCTTCCGGCGCATCCCGTCGGCCGGGTCGATCTCGAAGGCCCAGCCGTTGACGAAGACGCGGTCGATCCAGCCCTTCAGCAGCGCCGGCATCGACCACCAGTAGACGGGGAAGACCAGCACGAGGTGCTCGGCGGCGTCGAGCCGGCGCTGCTCGCTCGCGACGTCGGCCGGGTACTCGTCCGCGACGCGGTAGCTGTGCCGGTCGGCCGCACTGAAGCGCGGGTCGAAGCCCTCCGCGGCGAGATCCGCGAGCTCGGCCGGCGGCAGCTCCTCCGCGAGCCGTCGGGCCAGAGCGAGGGTGAGCGAGTCCCGATCGGGGTGGGCGGCGACGATGAGCGCGGTCATCCGTCCATCCAAGCGCAGCCGGCCGGCTCGGCGTGCGACGATCCGGCGTGCGACGATCCGGCGTGCGACGATCCGGCGTGCGACGATCCGGCGTGCGACGATGCGGCATGCGACGATCCGGCGTGCGACGATCCGGCGTGCGACGATGCGGCATGCGACAGCACGACCGCGGAGGAGACCGATGACCGACCCGGAACCGCAGGACGTCCTGCACCGCGACGGCAGCCTCCGCGCTCGCGGCGCCACGCTCGACGGCGAGCTGCACGGCTACTGGGAGTGGTTCCGCCTGGACGGCACCCGGTTGCGGAGCGGCTCGTTCGATCGCGGGCGCCAGGTCGGAGTCTGGACCACCTACGACCGCACCGGCGCCCCGCACAAGGAGACCCGCTTCGGCGACTGAGGGTGCCGCGCCTCGGAGCGCGCGTCTCAGGACCCGCCGCGCGCCAGGACACCGGTGACGAGCAGCTGCACGAGGGCGTCCGTGTCGTAGCGCGGGTCGCCCGCGCCGCCGATGCAGAGATTGCCGATGCCGCGCAGCAGGCCGTACGCGTCGACCGGCGGGGCGTTCGGCGCGATCGCCGCCTCGAGCAGCGTCGCGCAGACCGGCACCAGCCGATCGACGAAGAAGGCGTGCAGGGCGTCCGAGCCGGCGCCGTCGCCCTGCAGCGCATCCGGCAGCCCGTGCTTGGTGACCAGGAAGTCGACGAACAGCGCCAGCCACTCCCGGAGCGCCGCCTCGGGGGAGTCGCTCTCGGCGAGGAGTCGCGGCCCGGCCTCGGCGCAGGCCTCGACCTGGTGCCGGTAGACGGCGACCACGAGGTCGGCCCGGGTGGGGAAGTGCCGGTAGATCGTGCCCGTGCCCACGCCGGCGCGCGTCGCGATCTCGCGGACCGGGGCGTCGACGCCGGACTCGACGAAGACCGCGGCGGCCGCGTCGAGCAGGGCCTGCGAGTCGCGCCGGGGTCGGCCGACGCGGGGGACCGCCGGGCCGGCGCCGCCATGATCCGTCACTGCTGCTCCTCCTCCGAACGCTCCGCTTGCTTAACGGAACAGCGCTCCGTATCGTTGCGGAACGTCGCTCCGATAAGCAGTATCGCAGAGCGCGAACCGGAAGGCACCAGCATGACCAGCACCGTCCCCACTTCTCTCCCAGAAGTACTCCCCGAAGCAGTCCCCGTCGTCTCGGTCGCCCCCGTCGAGCTCGACGCTCCGGGCCGCCCCGTCCCGCTCACCGTGCGGATCTCCGCCCCGACGACCGGCACGGACCTCCCCGTCGTGCTCTTCTCACACGGAAACGGCTGGAACCACGACGGCTACGCGCCGCTCACCGCGTACTGGGCCTCGCGCGGCTTCGTCGTGATCCAGCCGACGCATCTGGACTCGAGGCGTCATGGCTTCGGCTTCGACCATCCCGTCTTCCCGACGATCTGGGAGGAGCGGATCGCCGATCTCACCCGCGTTCTCGACCGGCTCGACGTCCTCGAGGCGGCCGTGCCCGGACTCGCCGGCCGGGTCGACTCGAGCCGCATCGCCGTCGCCGGGCACTCCTGGGGCGCGCAGACGGCGCAGACGCTGCTCGGCGCCCGCATCGTCGGAGAGGACGGCTCGCTCAGCCCGGACCGCTCCGACCGCCGGGTGCGCGCCGGCGTCCTCCTCGCCGCGACAGGCGTCGCCGGCGACGACCTCGAGCCGTTCGCGCAGGCGGCCTTCCCCTTCCTCCGCCCCTCCTTCGCGCAGCTGAGCTCGCCGACCCTCGTCGTCGCGGGCGACCGCGATCAGTCGCGGCTCTCCCGGCGCGGGCCGGACTGGTTCACCGACGCCTACACGCAGAGCCCGGGCGCGACCGACCTGCTCACCCTGCACGGCGGCGAGCACTCGCTCGGCGGCATCGTCGGCGAGGAGGTCGCCGAGACGACGGACGCGGATCCCGCGCGACTCTCCACGATCCAGCAGCTGACCACGGCCTACCTCCGCACGGCGCTCGGCGTCGACGTGAGCAGCTGGTCGGCGGCGCGGGCGGCGTTCCGCGAGGACGGGCGCGAGATCGGCCGCATCGACAGCGAGTGACGCCGCCCACTGCCGTCGGGCGTCAGTCCTTCGCCGCCGCGGCCCCTCCGGCGAGGTCGTCCTCCGTCGGCTCGGTCACCCCGATCGTGCTGATGATCGGCATCGTGCCCGTCCGCGCGAGCGGCTCCTCGGCGGTCGGCGCCGACTCCGGATGCGGGGAGCGGCGCGCCCGGACCGGCGCCACCGCGCGGACGACCGGAGTGCGCAGCCGCCGGTACGCGATGCGGCCGAGGGTGACGCCGCCCGCGAGCCCGATCGCGATCATGCCCGCCTGGAGCAGCAGCTCGATCCCGCCCTCGGGGCCACGGCCGGACGTGAGGTCGAGCACGCCGCGGTAGAGGGTGAGGCCGGGGAGCAGCGGCACGATGCCGCAGGCGGTGGTCACCACGGCGGGCACGCGCCAGCGCTCGGCCAGGGTCTCGCCGAGCAGGCCGATCACGATCGCGGGCACGGCGCTGGCGAGCAGCGGCGCGGCGCCCAGCCCGCTCAGCGCGTCGGAGGCGACCCACGCTCCCGCGCCGGTGAGAGCGGCGACGAGCGCCGGCCGCGGGGGCGTGTGCGACGAGAGTGCCCAGGCGCCCGCGGCGATGCCGGCGCCGAGCACCTGCACGCTCGCGGGCCAGGGGCGGGCGTAGGAGTCGACCAGCACCAGCTCGACGCCGAGGGTGCGCGCGCCGTCGAGCACGGCGGCGATGCCGACGACGATGCCGAGCGTCAGCAGCCCGACCTCGAGCAGCCGGCCGCCGGCCGTGATCGGGAAGCCGTTGATGGCGTCGTCCGCCGCTCCGACGAAGGAGAGCCCGGCGAGCAGCACGACGACTCCGGAGGCGACCACCAGTGCCGGCGGCAGCACGGCGAACTCGACCGGCAGCTGCGGCACGACCGCGAGCAGCAGCACCGCGACTCCGGTCGCGAGCGCGGCTCCGGCGATCTGCTGGAAGAAGGCGGGCAGCCCCCAGCGGCCGAGCAGCTGGTTGACGCCGTCGATCGCGGCGGTCGTGAGCGCGGCGAGGAGGACGATGAGCGGCCCGCCGCCGAGCAGGATCGCGACGCCCGCGGCCATCACCGCGAGGGTGAGCGTCACGACGCTCCGCCGGTAGCGGTGCGGCTGGACGAGGATCGCGTCGAGCCGCTCGTGCGCGTCCTCGAACTGCTGCCGGGCCTGGTCGCGCGCGGTCGACGAGTCGACGGTGTCGGCGACCCGGACCTCGGGGGAGCCGTCGGTGATCGCGGTGACCAGCGTCGTCACGCGGGCGAGCCGCTCGTAGTCGGCGCTGCGGGAGGCGACGACGCGCAGCACGCTCACGCTGGGCGAGTCCTCGCTGCCGTCGTGCACGACCAGGATCGAGGTGAAGGTGAGGTCGACCTGCACCTCGATGCCGTAGGCGCGGCAGACCCGCTCGATGGTCTCGGTGACCTCCGCGGCCGCGGACCCCAGCGAGAGCAGGGTCTCGCCGAGCCGCACCGCCAGCTCGAGCACGCCGCGCACGGTCTGCTCGGCGAGGACGGCGCGCTGCGAGCGCCGGCTCACCGGCGCGGCGGGGCGCTGGCCGCTCAGCGTGCCGACGAGCTGCCGGAGGAGTCGCTGCTGGAAGGGTCGAGGAGAGGGCACCCCCCGAGCGTACGGAAGACCACCGTCACCGGAGGACCGGCTCCGGAGGAGCGCTACCGGTGGACCGGCACCGCAGGACCGCTACCGGAGGACCGCTACCGCAGGACCGGTACCGCAGGACCGGCACCGCACCGCCGTCACCAGGGCACCACCTCGCCGCGGAAGTCGCGGTAGGCGATCCCGGGCGTGCCGCACCCGGCGCGAGTGGGCGCCTCCATTGCTGATCGAGTGGACCGCGGAGCGGGTGTATCGACATCCACCAGCGTCGGAAGGCGGGTCTGCAGGCTGCCCTGCTGGCGACGGTGGGTCTCGATACGCCCCTCCGGGGCTACTCGACCAGCATGTGTGCGAGCGCCTCTGCCAAGGAGATACGCCCCTCCGGGCTGCTCGACCGGCAACAACGGACGCCACACCGGCAGCGGCTGCGCAGGTGCTCAGAATCGTTGATGTGGCGACGTTCCGGCCGTCCTGTCGCGCCAGAGCGGCCCTTCCCGCCATCCGCTCCCAGGTCTGCTCCGAATCATGCGTACACATCAACCTCACGACCGGAGCCCGCATGCTCGCCACCGCCACCGGCACCGCCCCCACCGCCGGCACCGCTGCCGCCCGCCGCTCGCGCGCCGTCCTCGCGCCCGCGCTGCCGCTGCTCCCGCCCGACTCCGACCGGATGCTCGTCATCCGCTCGGCCTCGGGCGACGACGGCGCGTTCGCCGAGATCGTCCGCCGGCACACTTCTCTGCTGCGCGCGACGGCGCTGCGCATCCTCCGCGCCTCGAGCGAGGCGGACGACGTGGTGCAGGAGACGTTCCTCGCCGCCTGGACGCACATGGACAGCGTGATCGACGGGGAGACGATCGTCGGCTGGCTGCTGACCACGGTGCGCCGGCGCTGCTACGACCGGCTGCGCTCGAGCGACCACCAGAACCACGCCGAGCTGGAGCAGAACTTGCCCGAGTCGTTCGACCACTGCCCGACCGCGGTGTCGGAGCGCTCGGCGCTCGTCGCCGAGGCGCGCGCCGTGCTCGGCCGGATGCCCGAGCTGCAGCGCCGCTGCTGGGAGCTCCGCCAGCTGCAGCAGCGCAGCTACGACGACATCGGCGCCGAGCTCGGCGTCAGCGCGACCGTGGTCCGCGGGCAGCTCTCCCGGGCCCGCCTGCTGATGGAGGCGACGCTCGCGCACTGGCGCTGAGGCTCCGCAGCGCACCCCGTCGGCGGTCGATCCGTCGCGAACGGCTCTCGCCGACGTGCCGAGGGAGCCGTTCGTGACGGGTCGATCGGCGGATCGCCGCGACTTCAGGGGTGGGCACACTCGGCTCCGGACGGACTCGGTGGTTAGCGTGGAGGGCATGGAACCCAGCTTCGGAGCCCTGCTCACCGGCCTCGTGATCAACCTCTTCTGGTTCGCGCTCGTCCTCGTCGCGGTCTACTTCGTCGTCCGGGCGGCGGTGACGAGCGCGCTGAGGCGGGCCGGAGTCATCACTCCGGCGAGCGCCGCCGCCCTCGATCGCGAGGACGAGGCGCACCGCCGCGCGATCGACGACGAGCGGCGTCCCGAGGCCTGAGCCCGGCGCACCTTTGCTCGGCGCACCCGAGTCCGGCGCACGTGAGTCCGGCGCACGTGAGCCGAGCACACCGGCGCGGCCTCAGCTCCCGAGGATCGCGAGCACCGTCGACAGGATCCCGCAGACCGCGCCGGTGCCGACCAGGATCAGGCCGGTCAGTCGCAGCGCCCGCACCGGATCCGCGCGCCGGTGCAGCCGGATCCGCTCCGGGTCCTCCTCGCGGTAGTAGACCTCGCGCTGGTCCGAGCCGACCGGCGTCAGCGGGTCGTCGACGGCGAGCGGCCGTGAGCGCACCTCGCCCGCACGGGTGACCCAGTGCAGCGCGCGCGGCGGACCGTCCTCGAGGTAGGCGGTCGTCGTCGACCACCGCCCGTCGATCAGCAGCCCCACGAACGCCGCGAACAGGAACAGCAGCCCCAGCGGGAGCGTGATGAGGGAGAGAGCCTCCAGGATCGTCTCCAGCACCGGTCGCCTCCCTCTCGGATCCGCTGACGAGCGTACCGGGCGACGGTGGCACAGACGGTGGCACAGGCGGTGGCACAGGCGGTGCCGCTAGCCGCCGATCGCCGGCGTAGGGGCGGTGAAGAAGAGGTACGGCAGGAAGTGCAGGACGAGCGTCGCGAGGACTCCGATCGCGGGCGTCACCCACCACCAGCGCAGCGGTCTCGCGAGCCGCCGGACCACCGCGAACCCGACGACGGGCGTGATCAGCACGGGCAGCCACGCGCCGAGCACGGCCCACTGCACCGCGGGCGACAGCACGCGCAGGTCCTTCCAGCTGTCGATGCCCGGGTCGATCGCGGACGTGGTGCCCAGGAGCGCGAACGGCACCAGGACTGCGGCGAGTGCCGCGTGCACGAGGCCCCAGGCGCCGACCGCCAGGCGTGCGTAGCCGAGATCGAGCGCTGCGGTCGGAGTCGTCACCGGGGAAGGCTACCCGGCGCGACGCCGTCCGCTCCCGGTCGAGGCGCTTCCGTACACTGGCCCGGGCGCCGCGCGGACGGCGGCACGAGCTGCGGGGGTGGCGGGGACGGATGGCGACGACGGGTGGCGCACGGCACGGACGGCTCAGGCCGCGCTCGGGCGTTCGGACTCTGCTCCGCGGCGCTGCGGCCGCCGTCGCGGTCCTCGCGGTGAGCGGCGCCTGCCTGGTCGGGATCGCGACCGCGAGCATCACGAGCAACGTCGCGGGCAACGCGGTCGACCTCGGGATCGCGCCCTCCGCGGAGCCGCGCGCCGCACAGCTGGGTGCGATCGAGGGCGGCTTCAACGTCCTCATCGTGGGCACCGACAACGACGCGGTGCAGGGCGACGCCTTCGGGGTCCGCGACGGCACGCTCAACGACGTCACGATCCTGCTGCACGTCTCCGCCGACCACCGCAGCGCCACGGTGATCAGCTTCCCGCGCGACCTCGTCCTGGACCGCCCGGCCTGCACCGATCCGGAGACCGGCGAGGTCACGGAGGCGACCGCCGACGTCCCGCTGAACTCCGCGTTCGAGGCCGGCGGGCTCTCCTGCGTCAACGACACGGTGCAGCGGTTCACCGGCCTGACCGTGCCGTACGCGGGCTGGGTCTCCTTCAACGGCGTCATCGAGATGAGCAACGCCGTCGGGGGAGTGCCGATCTGCCTCACCGGGCCGATCCGCGACACCGACTCCGGGCTCGACCTCCCCGCCGGCACGAGCACCGTCTCGGGAGCGACCGCGCTCGCGTTCCTCCGCACCCGGCACGGCGTCGGCGACGAGAGCGACCTCAGCCGGATCTCCTCGCAGCAGCAGTACCTGGCCTCGCTGATGCGCACGGTCCGCTCGGCGGACACGCTGTCGAACGTGCCCGCGCTCTACGGACTCGCGCAGGCGGTGTCCTCGAACGTGCACCTCTCCACCACGCTGACGAACCCGTCGACGATGATCTCGCTCGCGCTGGCCCTCAAGGACGTCGACCTCGCGCAGATGGTGTTCGTGCAGTACCCGGCGCTGGACGACCCGGACCGGCCGGGCAAGGTCCTGCCGGACACGGTGCTCGGCGGCGAGCTGATGGCGAAGGTTCTGAACGACGAGCCGGTCGTGCTCGCGTCGACGCCCGCGGAGGAGCAGCCCGCTCCGCCGGTCGTGGCTGGCACCTCCGCTCCTGCGGCGACCGACCCCGCCGCCGCGGAGCCCGCTCCGGAACCGCTCGACGCCCCCGGGCAGACCGCCGCCGAGGAGACCTGCGCCGTCCCGTCGGAGTGACGCGCGGAACCGGCCGCGGGCGGGCCCTCAGGCCGTCGCATCCGCGCCGGCCTCCCGCACGTTCCGGACGACACGGGCCGGGGCGCCGACGACGACCGCTCCCGCCGGGACGTCCTTCGTGACGACCGCGGCGGCGGCGACCACCGCGTCGTCGCCGACCGTGACGCCGGCGAGCAGGACGGCTTTCGCGCCGATCCAGACGTTGGAGCCGACGACGATCGGGGCGGGGTGCAGGTCGCCGCGTCGCGCCGGATCGAGGTCGTGGTTCAGGGTCGCGAAGACGACGTCGTGCCCGATGAGGCAGTCGTCGCCGATCGTGATGCCGCCCTGGTCCTGGAAGGCGCAGCCGGAGTTGATGAAGACCCGGGCGCCGATCCGGAGGTTGCGGCCGAAGTCGGCGCGCAGCGGCGGGAAGAGGGTCACCGACTCGTCGATCGGCCGGCCGGTCAGCTCCGCGAGCAGCTCCCGCACGCGCTCCGGCGGGTGGTAGCCGCTGTTCAGCTCGCCGGTGATGCGCAGCGCCTCCTGGCTCGCCGCGTGCAGAACGGCGTACAGCGGGGAGCCGCCCTCGATCGTCCGCCGCGCGTCGAACGCGGCGATCAGGTCGTCCAGGTCCAGGTCCAGGTCCGGGTCCAGGTCCATGTCGTCGTCCTCTCCTCGGGTCCGCCCAGGCTAGGAGCGCCGGGCGCACGGCTGGGACTCCCTGCCGGGGCACCCCTGCCGCGGGTCGGTCCGCCGTCAGCCGTCACGCCTCCACGAGGCGTCCCGGAACGGTCGAGACGTCCCGCAGGAACGGGCTGCCTCGACCGTTCGGGGACGCCTCGCGCGTCACGCCCAGACGCCGCGGGGGAGACTCCGCTCCAGGAGGGTGGCGCGGCGGGCGGCCAGGGCGAGTGCGAGCAGCACGGCGGCGATGACGGGGAGCGGCAGGACGACCCGGGCGGCCGGCACATCCATGAGCACCGTCGCACCGAGGGCGTCGACGGCGGTCAGCAGCGCCGACAGGCCGACCAGCAGGAGGACCGACATCACGGCCGCCACCCGACCGCGCCAGGGCACGACCGCGAGGACCCCGAGCACCGCCACCGGACCCGCAGTCGACAGGTCGGGACCGAGCCAGCCGGCCGCCGCAGCGACGAGCGCGATGCTCAACTCCGTGGCGGAGGCGAGCAGGGCGGTGACCCGGGCGGCGCCGGTCCGGGCGGCGAGGGCGAGGCCGAGGGCGATCGCGAAGAGCGCCCCGGCGAGGAAGGAGGGGTTGGTGAACGGTCCGATCGCACCGGGGTAGCTGACACCGGGGGACCAGTTGACGACGGCGTAGAAGACGAAGAACGCCGTGGCGAGGGCGAGGGGGACGATCGTCGACGAAGAGCGCCCGGGAGCGGATCGGAGGCGGTGGCGCAGACCGCCGACCGCGAGAGTGATCCGCTGCCCGATGCCCGGGCCGCGGTGCCCGCGGTCGTCGGCCTCGTCGAGCAGGATGCCCAGCAGGACCTCGCCGTGCTCGTCGCGCCAGGCGGCCGGGTACCAGCGCAGCGCGCGGCGGAAGCGGTCGGTGCGCCGCGCGTCCTCGTTCGTCGTCATGCCGTTCTCCTTCGTCGGGTGGTCGGGTCAGAGCGCGGCGGACGGCGAGAGCCCGAGGTTGATCCGCGCCCGCACGGCGCTCGCCTCCATCCGGGCGACCTCCCCGCCGAGTGCGGATCGGCCGCTGTCCGTCAGCCGGAAGTAGCGGCGCACCCGGCCGGTGACCCGCTCATCGCCGTCGGGGGCGATCAGACCCGCCGACCCCAGCCGCTCGAGCGCCGCGTAGAGCGTGGTCACCCGCAGCCGCACGCGGCCCTCCGACTGCTCCTCGATCTCCTGCAGCAGCGCGTAGCCGTGGCGGCGCCCGAGAGCGAGCGCGGTCAGGATCCAGAAGGTCGTCTCTCGCATCTCCTCGGGCACGGGCGACACCATACTCCAACGGCAGGAGTATCGGGCGGCCGTCACGAGCGCCGGTCGTCTCCCGGAGCGGGCGAGGCCGCGAGGAACGCGCCGCGCTCCTCGAGCAGCCGGCGCAGGTGGCGCGCGAGGACGAGCCGCTCGGCGACCCGGCCGAGGACGCCGAAGGGCGCGCGGAAGGTGAGCCGGTCGGTCATCACCGAGCCGCTGCCGTCCGGCTCGAAGCGGTGCTCGTGCCGGAAGGAGCGGAACGGGCCGCGGGTCTGCTCGTCCGTGAAGGAGTGCGGCGCGTCGAAGGCGGTGATCCGGCTGGTCAGCCGCAGGCGGACTCCGAAGTGCCGGGCCTGCCAGGTCACCTCCTCGCCGAGGCCGATCCGGCCGCTGACGACTCCGCCGACCGCCCGCTCACCGGCCGCGGCCTGCGACTCCGTGTGCAGGTCGATGCTCCGCGCGCGGTCGAACAGGTCCTCGACCGACCGCTCCGAGCGGGTGACGACCTCGACCGACGCGACCATGACTCGATCATGGCGCAGTGCCCTCATGGCGCGCGGCTCGGTCCCGCCGCGCTCGCCCGGCCCGGACGGTCAGCCCGTCGGGACCACCGGGACGAGGAAGCCGCCGGGGACGTCGACGTCCGGCTTCCGGTACTCGTCGGGGAGGGTGTGGTCTGCGGTCCCGATCGAGGAGACGGTGAAGACGTCGGCGTCCCTCGTGCCGACGAGGAAGAGCGAGTACACCCGGGTGCCGTCCTCGAGGGTGCGCACGAGGCCACCGGGGGAGGTCGACCGCTCGCCCCGGGGGGAGAGGACGACCGTGTCGCCGGGCGTGCCAGCGAGAGACGCCCGGTCGATCCCTGCCGTCGGGACGCCGTCGCGGCAGTCCGTGCCGAAGCCGGTGTCGATGACCGATTCGCAGAACAGCATGCCGCCGTCGGGGCTCACGTGCAGGTCGCCCGTGGCTCCGACGAGCACCGGCTCCGGCTCCGAGGAGCACCCGGAGAGCAGCAGCGCGACCGCGGAGGCGACCGCCAGTGCGCCGCACGTCCCTCGCACGATCGAGTTCCGACGGTCAGTGGAAGTTCAGCGTGGACGGCGACGGCGCCTTCCACGCCTCCGACCGGTAGGCGTGCGGATCGTGCGGCGCCCGCGGCGGCTCGCCGAAGGGGTCGACCGGCAGCTCGGCCGGAGTCCTCGAGACGGCGCTCCGCAGCGCTGCGGCGAGGGATCGGAGGCGATGGATCACGGCTTTCACGGCGTTCACGGCGTTCTCCCGTTCTCTGGTGAGGGCTGACCCCGCTGTCGACGCTACCGCGACCCCGCGACATCGCGCTCGTCGACTTTCCGCGGCTCCGCGGCTCAGCCGCTCTCCGCGGCGCGTCCCCCGGACGCGGGCGGGTCAGCCGCCTGTGAGCGCCTCGGCGACCGACGCGTGGATCGCGTCGTAGTCCGGGTGCTCGGGGTCGACCGCCGGGGGCGTCAGCTCGACCGAGCCGATCGGCTGCGAGCGGGTCCGGAGCGCGAGCTGGAGGAAGCCGCCCAGCGCGCCCTGCGGGATGTCCGTGCGGACGACGCGCGCGCCGGCGTCCGCGATCCCCTGGAACTGCAGCAGCACGTTCACCGGGGAGAGGCGGGCGAGGATCGCGCCCTGCACCTCGCGCTGGCGGACCATCCGGTCGTAGTCGCCGCCGGCCGAGCCGTAGCGGGAACGGGCGTAGGCCAGCGCGTTGCTGCCGTCGAGGTGGTGCTCCCCGGGGGTGAGCCAGGCGTTCACGCCGACCAGCTCGCCGGTGGTCTCGTCGAGGACGCCGCCGAAGGGGAGGTCGCCGTCGCCGGTGTAGTCGACGTCGATGCCGCCGAGCGCGTCGATCAGGCTCGCGAAGCCCTGCATGTCGACGAAGGCGTAGTACTGGATCGGCAGCCCCAGCGCGCCCTCGACGGCGTCGCGCATCGCCTCGATGCCGGGGGAGCTGCCGTCGGCCACCGCGTCCGGGTAGAGCTCGGGGCTCTTCAGCTCGACCTCCGTGTGGATGGAGTTGAGCATGCAGGGATCGACGTTGCAGCCCCGCCACAGGTAGCCGTCGGGGTAGAGGTCGTGCATCGGCGAGTCCTCGGGGAAGGGCACGTTCCGGAGGTTCCGCGGCAGGCCGATGACCGTCGCCGCTCCGGTCGCCGTGTCGATCGAGGCGACCGAGATGCTGTCCGGGCGGAGCCCCGCGCGGTCCTCGCCGGCGTCGCCACCCAGCAGCAGGACGTTGTAGCGGCCGTCGACCGGCGCGGCCACCGGCCCGTCGCCGAACACCGTCGACAGCAGCCCACGGGAGATCCCGACGAGGTGGCCGCCGTAGCCCGCCGTTCCGACCGAGACGAGCAGCGCGAGCGCCGTCGCCACCCCGAGCGCGACGCGGGCGCGCGGCCGGAGCTTGACGAGCCGGGTCAGCCTGAGGGTGTCGAGGGTGAGCACGAGCCAGAGCGCGGCGCAGGCGACCAGGACGACCTGCAGGACGGCCAGCGTCCCGTCGAGCGCGGCGACCGAGAAGACGAGCGACGGGACGACGAGAAGCGCCAGCAGCAGCACGAGCACGACCGACCAGAGCAGCAGGGTCGCGGCCAGGCCGACGCGACCGAGTCGCCGCGACCCCGCGAGCACCTGCGCGGACCCGGGGATCAACAGGCCGATCCCGAGCAGCCACCAGGCGCGGCGGGTCATCATCGCGCGCGACGAGGTGTCCGGATCCCGCAGCGGCGTCCGCCTGCGGACCTCGTCCTTCACCACTGCACTGCGCACGTCGCCCTCCCCGGAACCGACCACCCACGGTAGGGCCTGCGCGCCGCCCGGGCGGACGGCGACGCGCGGCGCTCGACCGCCGAAGCGCACGGAGGCCGGGGTCAGCTCCGGGCCGGGTAGTCGCCCGCCTCGAGGTCCGCGAGCAGGCTCGGGTGGGTCGGCGCCCAGCCGTAGGTGCTGCGGGTCCAGGCGCTCGACGCGGGCTGGTCCATCGCGAAGATCTCGCCGAGGGGTCCGAACGTCTCCGCCGGCACCTGCTCGACGGGCAGGCCGAGGCGCCGCCCGATGACCGTGGCGATCGCGAGCATCGTGTCGCCCTCGTCGGCGACGGCGTTCACGGCCGTCCCCGCCTCGCCCCGCTCGATCATCAGGCGGAACAGCGACGACGCGTCGCGACGGTGCACGGCCGGCCAGCGCTGGCCGCCGTCGCCGACGTAGGCGGAGACTCCGGAGCGCTGCGCGGCCTGGATGAGGAGCCCGGCGAAGCCGTAGGCGACGTCGCGCTCGTGCACCGACCGGGGGAGCCGGACGGCGGTCGTCCGGACGCCCTGCTCCGCCAGACCCAGGACTCGCGCGGCGTTGACCCCGCGGCCGCCGACCGGGCCGGTGGTGGTCAGCGGGTCGTGCTCGGTCGCGAAGGTACCGGCGGAGAAGGTCGTGCCCGAGACGAGGGAGAACGGCTTGCCGGTGCCGACGAGCGCGGCGCCGATCGCGTCCATCGCCGCGCCCTCCTCCGCGATGCTGCGCTCGAGGTCGGAGAAGTCGTTGCTGAAGGCGAGGTGGATCGCGCCGTCAGTGGCACGGGCGGTGTCCGCCAGCAGCTCGAGGTCGGCGAGCTCGCCGCGGAGGGGCTCGCCGCCGGCGTCGAGGACCCGGCGGGCGGCCGACTCCGACCGGGCGAGACCGAGCACCTCGTGGCCGTGGGCGACGAGATCCTCGGTGACGGCGAGGCCGATTGCGCCCGGGGCGCCGGTGAGGAGGATGCGCATGGGAGGACTCCTTCTGAGTGATGGGATCGATGTCCCATCACTGTAGCCCCGCGATGGGACTCGTGTCGCGTCACGGTAGGATCTCCCCATGCCACGCTGGGAACCCGATGCCCGCGAGCGGTTCGTCTCCGCCGCTCTGCACCTGTTCACCGAGCAGGGCTACGACGAGACCACGGTGGCGCAGATCGCCGATCGGGCCGGGCTGACCCGGAGCACGTTCTTCCGGCACTTCCCCGACAAGCGCGACGTGCTCGCCGCCGGTCAGGAGACGCTCTCGGCGCTGCTCGCGCAGGGGGTGCGCGAGGCTCCGGCCGGGGCGACGCCGATGCAGGCGGTCGCCGCCGGTCTGGTGTCGGCGTCCGGCGCGATGACGCCCTTCAACCGTGAGCTCGGGCCGCGGCTCGAGGCGGTGATCGCCACCAGCGCAGAGCTGCAGCAGCGGGCTCTGCTGAAGAAGGTCGGGATGGCGACGGCGATGGCCGACGCCCTCCGCGAGCGCGGGGTCGCCCCGGCGGTCGCCGACGCCGCCGCCGAGCTCGGGGTGCTCGCCTTCAAGGAGTCGTTCGCCGAGTGGTCCGAGGGCCGGGACGGCGAGCTGCCGGCCCTCGCCACCGCCGCGCTCGACCGCCTGCGGGAGGCGCTGACGCAGCTCGGCTGAACCCGCGCCGTCAGCCGGTGCGCGCCCAGTGGTCGCGGCCGCTCCGGCGCCACTGCTGGCGGGACCGGTCCGACTCCCGGGCGGTGTCCGTCAGCCACAGGGTGCTGTCCGGGGCCCAGCCGGCGATCACGGAGGAGTAGCCGTCGTCGACCGGGATCAGCCGGGTCGCGCCCGAGAGGTAGCCGAGCGCGGTGAGGTGCACGGCGTCCCACTCGGCGGCGACGCGCTGCCAGTCCGGGAGCAGCCAGCGGCCCTCCCCGCCGGTCACCCGGTACCAGTCGTGCCGGCGGGAGGCGGTGACCTCGGCGGGGTAGGCGCGGCAGAGCTCGGCCCAGTCCTCGGCGCTGCCGATCTCCAGCGTGCGGCCGGCGCTGGTCACCGGGATCACGGTCGCGGTGTCGAGTCCGGCGGCGTCCTCGACCAGCTCCAGCAGATCCTCGATCCGGGACTGCGTGCGCAGCAGCCGGAGGGGGAGCGACCACCACGAGCCGGAGAAGCTCGCGGCCGGGTCGGCCGGTCGCTCGCGGGCGGACTGCTCCTCGTCGGCGCGGCGGGCTGCGGACCACTCGTCCAGGAGCGCGGCGGCGCCGGTCGGGAGCGGGCGGGCGGTGTCGGGGCGCCAGTCGACGGCCCACTGAGTCCGGGTGGCGGGACTCGTCCACGTCGCCGCGGCCGGGGAGGCGAGCACGCGCTCGGCGACGGGAAGCAGCGCGGCGCGGAGCTCCGGCAGTGCGGCGAGGACGTCCTCGGCGTCGGGCTCCTGCCAGGAGTACGCCGTGTCGACGCTCCTGCGGAACGCGGCGCGGACGGCGTCGTCCTCCGCCGGGGTCCGCGGGAGCGCCGCGATCATCGCGGCGAGGCTCTCGGGTGTGGGGACCGGCAGATCGCGAGCGTCCGCGCCGTCCTCGGAGGCGTACATCAGGACCGACTCCCCGCCGCCGCCCGCGGCGTGCGCGAGGAGGAACGCCGCAGTGTGCAGCTCGGGGTCCGCCGCCGTCGCGTACTCCCAGCAGAGGCGGCGCCCCCGGGGCCCGCGGAGGAGGACGTCGGCTGCAGCAGTCATGTGCCCACTATGCCCGGCGGCGGCGCCGAGGCGTCCTCGAACGGTCGAGGCGTCCCCGAACGGTCGAGGCGTCCCGGTGCAGGTGGACGTCTCGACGGTTCGAGGACGCCTCGCCGGCCGCCGGTGCAGCCGTCAGGCGTCGGGGTTCATCCAGAAGGGGGAGTAGTGGTAGCCGTCGGGGTCGTCGAACTGGCGCTGGTACATGAAGGGGTACTCGTCGGTGTCGCCGATGCGGCCGCCCGCGGCGCCGGCGCGCTCGGTCAGCTCGTCGACGGCCTCACGGCTGCCGAGGTCGAAGGAGACGGTCATCTTCGAGGGGGTGTCCGGACCGCCGATCAGCTCCTCGGTGCCGCCGACGCTCGCGTACATCTCGCGGCTGCTGAGCATCAGGTACTGATCCGGCGCGATCGCGAAGCAGGCGACGTTCTCGTTCGACATCGCCTCGTTCCGACTCCAGCCCAGGGCGGTGTAGAAGGCGGTGGCGCGCTCGACGCTCGCGACGGGGCAGGAGAGGTAGAGGCTCATGCGGGCAACACTGCCCAGAAGTGCGCGGCACGACAAGAGGCCGGGGAGGATCCGCGCCCGGAGCGTCCGCCGGGCGTCTGCCAGAGTGCTGGCATGCCCTCTCCGCAGACCCTGACCGAGGAGGACCGCCGGCTCGTCGCCGCCTGGGCCGCCGACTGCGCCGAGCGGGTCCTGCCGCTCTTCCAGGCGGAGGCACCCGACGACGACCGCGCCCGGGACGGCATCGCCCGGGCACGTGCCTTCGCCCGCGGCGAGCTGAGCGCGGCCGGGGAGATCCGGCGCCGCTTCGAGGCGGGCCGGGCGTCGCAGTCGGCGACGTCGCCCGCGGCGAAGGCGGCGGCCTGGTCGGCGGGGCAGGCCTCCGGAGTCGCGCACCTCGGCGCGCACGCGCTGGGTGCCGCGGCGTTCGCGGCGAAGGCGGCCGAGCTGGCCGACCCGGGCCGCGGCGGCGCGGCCGAGATCGACCGGCAGCTGGCGGGGATGAGCGCCCCGGTGCGGACGGCCCTGGCGCGCCTGCCGCTGCTCGGCGAGGACGCCTCCGGTCCGCTCGGGCCGGGACTCCTGGCCTCCGGTGCGCTCGGCGCGTTCATCCGCACGCTGCAGGCGGCGCTCGCCGCGGGGGAGCAGGGCGGCGAGCAGTAGCGCTCGCTCAGCAGCGCCGGACTCAGCAGCGCCGGACTCAGGCCCCGGGCAGCCGCACCGCGACGCGGAGTCCGCCCTCGTGTCGTGCGGTGAGGTCCAGCTCACCGCCGTGCGCGCGGACGATGCTCGCCGCGATGGCGAGGCCGAGGCCCGTCCCGGCGTGCTCGGTGCGGACCCGCGCGGCTCCGCGCTGGAACGGCTCCGTCAGCGCGGGGAGGGACAGCGGGTCGAGGGGCGCCCCGGAGTTCTCGATCACGAGGACGGCGGAGCCCGCGTCGACGCTCGTGCCGAGCCGCACCCAGCCGCCCGCCGGCAGATTGTGCACGATCGCGTTGTGCAGCAGGTTGACGCTCAGCTGCTGCAGCAGCGCCGGCGAACCCGAGGTGCGGGCCACGCCGCCGGCGGTCTCCAGGGCGACGCCGCCCCGCTCGGCGAGGGGCAGCAGCGTCTCGACCGCCTCCTCCGCCAGGAGCGACAGGTCCACGCTCTCGCGGGCGAAGGAGCGCTGGTCGGCCCGGCCGAGCAGCAGCAGCGCCTCGACGAGCTCGATCGCCCTCGTGTTGACGCTCCCGAGGCGGGCGACCAGCGCGTCGACGTCGCGGTCCGCATCGTCGCGCGCCACCTCGAGGAGCGTCCGCGTGATCGCGAGCGGGGTGCGCAGCTCGTGCGAGGCGTTCGCCGCGAACCGCCGCTGCTCCGCGTCGTGCGCCTCGATCCGCTCGAGCATGGCGTCGAAGCCGTCGGCGAGCTCGCGGAACTCGTCCCGCCGGCCCTCGAGCGCGATCCGGTGCGAGAGGTCCCCGGCCGCGGCGAGGCGGGTGGCGCGGGTGATCCGCGAAGCGGGGCGAGCATCCGGCCGGCCAGGAACCAGCCGCCGACCATTCCGAAGAGCAGCAGGAGCGCCAGGGCGGCGACGGCGGCGGGCGTGAAGGCGCGGAGCAGGTCGTCGCGCCCGGGGCGGAAGCCGTCGGTGCCGTCGCCGGCGACCACCGCCTCCGCGGGGATGTAGCGCAGCAGGAACAGCCAGACGACGGTGAGCAGGAGGCCGCCGGCGAGCAGCAGGAAGCCGGCGTAGCTGACGGTCAGGCGAACGCGGGCGGTGATGCCGGGCGGCCTAGCCACGGGTGCCGTCGCCGCTCTCGTCGACGGCATCGTCCGTGAGGATGCGGTAGCCGACTCCGGGCAGCGTGCCGATCAGCCACGGCTCGCCGAGGCGCTTGCGGAGGGCGGAGATCGTGATGCGCACCGCGTTCGTGAACGGATCCGCGTTCTCGTCCCAGGCCCGCTCGAGCAGCTCCTCGGCGCTGATCGTGCCGCCCTCGGCGCCCATCAAGACCTCCAGCACCGCGAACTGCTTGCGAGTGAGCGCGACGTAGCGCCCGTCGCGGTGCACCTCGCGCCGGAACGGGTCCAGGCGGAGCCCCGCGATCTCGCGCACCGGCGGGCGGCTGCGCGCGCGTCGGCGGTCCAGGGCCCGGAGTCGCAGGACGAGCTCGCGCAGCTCGAACGGCTTCGTCAGGTAGTCGTCGGCGCCCAGCTCGAAGCCCGACGCCTTGTCGTCCAGCCGGTCGGCGGCGGTGAGCATCAGGATCGGGACGCCGCTCCCGGACGCGACGATCGCGGCGGCGACCTCGTCGCCCGACGGGCCCGGGATGTCCCGGTCGAGGACGACGAGGTCGTAGGCGGTGAGTCCCAGCAGCTCCAGCGCGGTGTCGCCGTCGCCGGCGAGGTCGGCGGCGATCGCCTCGAGGCGGAGCCCGTCGCGGATCGCCTCCGCCATCAGGGGCTCGTCCTCGACCACCAGAACACGCATGCGGTCGATGCTACGAGCCGCGGTGTATCGCGGGCGTCTCCAAAAAGCCCTACGCCCCCGCAACACCCTCCGCGGTGGAGTGGTCCCCGCACCGCCGATCCGAACGGCGGCCGCAGAAGGGATCGACCATGAGGCAGCACCACCAGCGAATCCGGGCCCGCGCCGGCGTCCTCCTCCTCGTCGCGGCACTCGGCCTCACCGGCTGCACCGTCGCCGAGCAGGTCTCCGGCGGCTTCGCCGGCCTCACCACCGTGTCCGGCGACACCGGCCGCTCCGTCGAGGACGGCTACCTCGGCGTCGGCGACTCCGTCTCGATCCACGACGACCACCTGCCGGTCATCGCGAACCTCGACCCCGCGCTGCGGGCGGCCGTCGAGGCGGCGGCCGACGCGATGGCGGCCGACGGCGTCGAGACGGTCGTCACGTCCGGCTGGCGGAGCGCCGCGTACCAGCAGGCGCTCCTCGACGACGCCGTGCAGGAGTACGGCAGCCTCGAGGAGGCCCGGAAGTGGGTGAGCACCCCCGAGCTCTCGGCGCACGTGACCGGCGACGCCATCGACATCGGCTACACCGACGCGGACAGCTGGCTCAGCCAGCACGGCGCCGACTACGGCCTCTGCCAGACCTACGGCAACGAGATGTGGCACTTCGAGCTGGCGACCGAGCCCGGCGGCGAGTGCCCGCCGCAGAAGGAGAACGCGGCGGAGTGACGCTCGGACGCCGGCGGATCTCGATTCGCCCGCTGCGCGCGCTACTCGATCAGCAAGTGCATGCTGGTCGAGTAGCCCCGCAGGGGCGTATCGAGACCCTCCCACCGCAGAGACGTCGGGCCTGCAGGCTCTCGTGCCGGCGCCGGCGGGTCTCGATACGCCCGCTTCGCGGACTACTCGATCAGCATGAAGCTCGGCGGCTCCGCAGGACGGCCGAGAGGAGGACCAGGGCGGCGGCGGCCAGCGCCCACGGGCCGGTGAAGACGAGTGCGCGCTCGATCGGACGCCAGAACGGGGCGACGAGCCCGCCGAGGAGCAGGCCGGCTCCACCGCCGATGAGGGCGTTCGCCACGACCTGCGCGGCCAGGCGCCCTCCGCTGCTGGTCCAGACGCGCTCGATCAGGCGGTCCAGCAGGTACGTCGCGGCGCCGACCGGCAGACTCGCCACCGCCGCGCAGACGGCGAGCCCGCCGAGGGCGAGGAGGACGAAGCCCGGGTCGGCCGACAGGGGAGTGGCCGCGGTCCCGTTCGCGCTGTCGACGAGCGCCCCGATCGCGAGCGGCACGAGCGCCAGCATCGCGCCCAGCACGGCTCTGGCGGCGTGCTCGCGCCCGCGGGCTCCGGGCGCGCGGCCGGCCGAGCCTCCGGGTCGCGCGCCGCTCACGAGCACCTCCGTGTCGCCGGCACCGAGGAGACCGCCGGGGCGAGGGCGGCGAGGATCTCGCGACCACCGGACAGGCCGGCGTCCAGCACGACCTCGACCACGGGATCCCGGCCGTAACTCGTCGCGACGACGACGGCCGCGTCGCTGTCGTCGATCGTCCAGTCGACGTCGCGCTCGGTGATGCAGGCGGCGGAGGAGGGCACCCGGCGATCCTGTCAGTCCTCCGCGGTCCGTCGCCGCACGCCGCCGTCGAGCACGCGGTCGAGCCAGTCGCGCAGCAGCTCGCGCTCGGCCGGCCGGAGATCGGCGAGCCGCGGCGAAAGGGCACGGACGGCGACGACGGCGGCGAGTGGCGCGTCGTCCGCGGCGGGCGGCTGCTCGGTGAGGATCCCGGCGAGCACCGCCTCGAACGCGGCGTCGGCGAGACCCGCGTCGCGCTCCGCCGCGGGGGAGGAGAGCAGGGTCGTCACGACGCCGGTCCCCGCGGTCTGGATCAGCCCGACGGCGCGGTCCTCAGGGACGCGGAGGCGACCGGCGGCCGCGACCCGCTGGATCCGCGCCGCGAGAACCCGCCTCCCCGACGTCGCCGCCGGTGAGGCGGCCGCGCGGGCCGGGTCGCTGAGCAGGCGGAAGAGTGCGGGATTCGCGAGGCCGAACTCGATCTGCGCCGTCCAGCCGGCGCGGAGATCCTCGATCGGGTCGACGTCGCCGGCCGCGGCCTCCTCGACGACGGCCGACTTCTCGGCGACCCAGCTGCTCAGCACGTGCTCGGCGACCGCCTCGAGCAGGCCGTCCTTGTCGCCGAAGAGGCGGTAGATCGCCGGAGCCTGCAGGCCGGCCGCCTCCGCGACGCCGCGGGTGGTGACGGCCGCTGGGCCGGCCTCGCGCAGGAGGCGGGCCGCCGCGTCGACGATGCGGGCTCGGGTGTCCGTGGGGGGCGCGGTCATGGATCGACGATATCGCACTGTTGCTATCGCTGGTATTCCAGGGTTATCGTTCGAGCAGTATCACCGATACCCGGTGGTCCCCGCTCGAAAGGCCCTCCATGATCATCGTCACCGGCGCCACCGGAGCGCTCAACGGCGCCACCGTCGACCACCTCCTCGACTCCCTGCCCGCCGCCGAGATCGTCGTCGTCGCGCGGGACACCGCGAAGGCCGCGCGCTTCGCCGACCGGGGTGTCGTGGTGCGGCGCGGTGACTACGCCGACTCCGCGTCCCTGCCCGGCGCGTTCGCGGGCGCCGACCAGCTGCTGCTCGTCTCCTCGAACGACCCGGGAGCCGATGCGCCGGCCCTGCACCGCGCCGCGGTCGAGGCCGCCGTCGAGGCCGGGGTCGGCCGCATCCTCTACACCAGCCACCAGGGCGCCTCGCCGGACACCCCGTTCGGGCCGGGCCGCGATCACGCCGCGACCGAGCAGCTGCTGGCGGAGTCGGGAGTCGCCTGGACCTCGCTGCGGAACGGCTTCTACGCCCACAGCCTCGCGTTCTTCCTCGGCGACTGGCGCTCGACCGGTGTCATCGAGGTGCCGTCCGACGGCCCCGTCTCGTGGACGGCGCGGGAGGACGCGGCGGAGGCCGCCGCTCTCCTCCTGCTCGCGGACGAGGCGCACGACGGACCGGTCACCCTCACCGCCCTCGAGGCGCCGACCTTCGCGGAGGTCGCGGAGCTCGCCGCGGACGTCGCGGGGCGGCCGATCGAGTTCCGGATCCTCGGCGACGACGAGTGGCTCGCGCGCCGCGTCGCCGCCGGGCAGCCGGAGCCGCAGGCGCGCTTCCTGCTCGGCATGCACCAGGCGGCGGCGGCCGGCTTCTTCGCGGGGACGGACCCGACGCTCGCGAGCCTGCTGGGGCGCGAGCCGCGCACGGTCCGGGAGCTGCTGGCTGCGGGCGACGGGCGCTGACCGGCCCGCGGACGTCCGGCTCGTCGGAACCGCCTCGGCTCGTGGCACCCGCGTGCTCCGACGAGCCGGAGCAGGTTCTGCGAGCCCGAGCTCGGCGGTCACCGCTCCTCGGCACGCTTCCGCGGAGACCCACGCACAGGAGGCCGGCGGATCCCTCCCGGGCCGTGCACCGCTGGTTCTCCCGCCGTTGGCCGGGCGGCGCTAGCCTGCCGCCCATGGCGGAGCGAGAGACGGTGCGCACGTCCGCGGCGGACGCGCGGAGTGGACAGGGATCGCCGCGCGGGGCGCTGCTCGCCGCGGCGCTTCTGCTCGGGGCGGCGCTGCTGCAGCTGCAGGCCTCGCTGCAGCGCTGGGTCACCGCGAGCGAGGGCTGGACGCGGACGGACCGGTCGGTCGAGGATCATCTCTTCGACTACCTGATCCCCGCGGATCCGTGGGAGCCCCTCGGCACGGCGGCGCAGGTGCACGGCGCGGGCCTGCTGCTGATCGCCATCGCCCTGCCGGTGTCGGCGCGGGCGATCGGCGGGGGCGGTCTCCTCCGCCTGACGGCGCTCCTGGTCGCCGGCGTCCTCGGGCTGAACGGGCTGCACGGAGTGCTGTCGGGGCTGATCGGCGCGCCCACTCCGCTGCAGCTCCCCTTCCTGCAGATGATGCTGGGGCTGGTGCCCGTCGTCGGCCTCGGAGCCCTCGCCGCGCAGGCGCACCGGAGGTCGGTAGGGGCGGCGCTGGCGTACGCCTGCCTGCTCGGCAGCACCCTCCCGGGACTGCTGATCGCGACCTTCGTCGTCGCGCCCGCGATCACCGGCTACCAGTCCTTCGACACCACCCCGTGGACCGAGACCGTCGTCGCCGCGACCGTCGCCGCCGCGGGCTGCGCGATGCTCGGCGCCACCGCAGTGCCGGTGCTGCGCGGTCGCTCGCGGCGGGGAGGCGCCTGACTCCGAGTCACCCTCCGTCCGGAACGGCGAGGCGTCCCGATGCGGTCGAGGCGTCCACGCGGAGCAGGACGCCTCGACGTCGGCGGGACGTCTCGCCGGGTGAGCGCCGCTTGCCGGTGACGCCGCGCCTACCTCGACTTGTCAGCGGGCCTCGCGTCCGGATCCCTGCCGAAGCGGCGGACGTAGATCTCCCGCATCTCCCGGAGTTGCGCTCGTTCTCGGTCGCTGATCGGCTCAGCCCTGCCTTCTGCGATCCTCCGCTGCAGATCGCTCGTCCCTCTGCTCACCGGCGCCACAGCGACCACCTCCACTGTCGATTCTCGTGAGGTCCGGGCGACGTGTCCACGTCCTCGTCACCTTGCAGATTCTCGATGGTCCGGTAGATCATCCGTGCCTCGGTCTCGGTCGCCTCGTTCAGCAACGCCGTCAGCGCGTCGTTGGCGACTTCTCGATCGGCCCGGATCGCCGAACTCGACAAGCGCAGTGCCCACTCCGCCCGCTTCCACCACTGATCGCGAGCGGCCGTCTCACGCGCGATGCGTGTCGAACGGAACGCCGGGAAGAAGGCGATCGTCGCGGCGGTGACGGCGAAGAGACCAGCGGTGGGCGGTCCGCTCCAGAAGTCCCGCCAGAACGGTTCATCGAGGACGAACGGCGGAAGCAGACTGCGCAGGATCGCTCCGACGACGCCGCCGCCTGCTGCGATGATCACCGAACGAGCGACCCGCTCGGACGCGGGGTTCACCGTCGCCTCCCGCTCGATCGCGGTGGCCGGCGCGTCGGCGACGACGACGACAGCGTCTCCTCGCCGTCGTCGTCCTCGTCCGCACTGCACATCACGCGAGAAGGATGGCCCGCGATCGTGGCGGATGCGGGCCGGGACGCGGCTCGACGCCTCTGTGGCGCGGGAGGCGGGAGCGCCTTCGCACCCGCCAGGCGGCGAGGCGTCCCGGTGCGGTCGAGGCGTCCACGCGGAGCAGGACGCCTCGACGGCGGCGGGACGTCTCGCCGGGTGAGCGCCGCTGGCCCGTGAGGAGGGGGAGGAGACCGGCGTCCCGGCAGCCGTCAGCGGGGCGGCCGGTGCTCGCGCGGGCTGGCGCCGTGGTGGCGGCGGTAGGCGGCGGCGAAGGCGGCGGGCGTCGCGTAGCCGCAGGCCGCGGCGATCGCCGCCACGGGGGTGTCGGTGCGGCGCAGCAGCTCGCGACCGTGCTCCATCCGCAGGGCGGTGAGGTATCGCATCGGCGTCGAGCCGGTCGAGGCGGAGAAGCGGCGCAGGAAGTGGAAGGGGCTGAGGTGCACCAGCGCGGCGAGCTCGTCGAGGGTCACCGGGTCGGCGAGCCGGGCCGCGAGGTGGTCGGTCACCAGGGCGAGCTGCGCGCGGGAGAGCCCAGCGGGGGCGGCGGTGGGCTCCGGCAGGGAGAGCAGGTGCGCGACGAGCGCCGTGCCCACCGCGTCGGCGAGCACGGGCGGCGCTCCGGCGCGGGCGGCGCGGGCGAGCTCGAGCATCGCGGAGCGGACGAAGTCCTCGCCGACCGCGAGGAAGTCGAGCCGGTCGACGGACGCCCCGCGGACGCCCTCGAGGACTCCCGCGACCAGCGGCGCGGCGACGGTGACGTGCAGCGAGCGGAACGTCTCGGAGCTCCTGCTGCGCCACGCCGCACGGATCTCGCGCCCCGGCGCCGTCGCGGCCGAGCGTCCCGGCGCCGCGTGCCCGTGCGCCCAGCGGCCGTGCGGGCGGGCGCTCTCGATCAGGTAGGAGCCGGCGGTCACCAGGATCAGCTGCAGCGCGTCGGTCGCCGGCGCGGTCACCTCGTGGTCGTGCGGGTCGACCACCTCGCGCACCGCGACGCCGGTCCAGCCCGGGACCGGGCCGAGCGGACCCTCCGCCGCGTCGCTCACTGCGGCGTGCCGAAGGCCCGCACCGAGACGTCGTCCCACTCGCGCCAGGTGCGCAGGCGCTCGGCGTAGAGCTCCTCGATCGCGGGCAGCACCGTCCCCAGGATGAGCCGCGCCGGCGGCTCCTCCGCGTCGACGAGCTGCAGGATCGCGGCACTCGTGGCCGACGGGTCACCTACGGAGAAGTCCGGCCCGTCCGCGTGCACCGCCGCGTACTCGGGCAGCTCGGCGCTCCGGCGCGAGCCGCGCGCGAGCCAGTCGGTGGCGTAGGGGCCGGGCTCGATGCAGGTGATCCGGACGCCGAAGCCCGCCACCTCCTGCCGCAGTGACTCGCTCAGCCCCTCGAGCGCCCACTTCGACGCGTGGTACGCGCCGATGCCGGGGAAGGCGCGCACGCCGCCCTCGCTGGTGACCTGCAGCAGCCGGCCCCGGGAGCGGCGCAGCGCCGGGAGCGCGGCCTGGGTCACCCAGAGCGCGCCGAAGAAGTTCGTCTCCAGCTGCTCGCGGATCTCGCGCTCGGTCAGCTCCTCGACCATGCCGAAGTGGCCGTACCCGGCGTTGTTCACCACGATGTCGATCCCGCCGAAGTGCCGCTCCGCGCGGTCGACCGCGGCGAGCACCCCGTCGCGGTCGGTCACGTCCAGCGCGAGCGGGAGCAGGCGGTCGGGGAAGCGCTCGGCGAGGTCGTCGAGGCTGCCGGAGTCGCGGGCCGTGGCCGCGACGCGGTCGCCGCGCTCGAGCGCCGCCTCGGCCCAGAGCCGGCCGAAGCCGCTGGACGTGCCGGTCAGGAACCAGGTTCTCGGAGTCGTCATGCCGCCACTCTCCCCGGCTCGCGCTCCTTCCGGTAGCGAATGATCGGCACCGCGGGCATTCCTCGATGGACTGCCGCCCGCATACTGGAGCGGTGACCCTCGACGTGCCCCCGCAGCTGCTCCGCGCGCTGGTCGCCGTGCTGCGCACCGGCTCCTTCACCGGCGCTTCCGAGCAGACCGGCTTCACCCAGTCCGCCGTCTCGAAGCAGATCGCCGCGCTCGAGGAGGCGGTCGGCGCGCCGCTCTTCCAGCGCGGGCCGCGCGGCGTCGTGCCCACCCCGGCCGCCCTCGGCCTCGCCCGGCACGCCGCGGCCATCCTGGACCACCTCGACACCGCGGCCCGTGAGATCGCCGACCTCGATCGTCCGATGCTCGGCCGGGTGAGCCTCGGCGCCTTCGCGACCGCCGCGATGCACCTCGCGCCCGAGACGATCGCCCGGGTGACCCGCGCGCACCCGGCGATCGACGTCGTCCTGGTCGAGTCCTCGACGCCCGTCCAGCTGCGGCGGCTGCGCACGGGGCGCCTCGACCTCGCGGTCGTCGCGGTCGGCTCCGAACCCGACGGCGCCGAGCCCGACGGCTACGGCCTCGAGGGCATCGACACGGAAGTGCTGCCGGCCGCGTCGCTGCACATCGCCGTCGGCGAGCGGCACCCGTGGGCGCACGCGCGGGAGCTGAGCGTCGACGATCTCGCGGGCGCGGACTGGGTGGTCGGCCGTGGCGCGCGGGGCGAGCCGCAGTTCGGCGCGTGGCCGGCGCTCGCGCAGCCGCGGGTGGTCGCCGAGATCGACAGCTGGAGCAGCCGCCTCGCCTTCGTCGCCGCGGGCCTGGGCGTCACGACCGTTCCCGCGCTCGCGATCGCCGGCCTGCCGCGCGGCGTCGTCGCCGTGCCGGTGGCGGGCCCGCGCTGGGCGGGCCGCTCGCTGCGGGTCGCCTGGTCCGGCGAGCTCGATCCCGCCGCCCGCCTCGTCCGCTCGGCCCTGCACGCCGTCGCCGCCGACATCGCGGCCGCCCACTCCGCCCCCCGCGAGATGCCACTTGTGAGCGCGACACGCCGGTAGAAGTGTGTACAAGTGGCATCTCGCGGAGGGGGAGAGGGGAGAGGGCGTCAGGGGCGGAGGAGGGTCCAGGCGTAGGGGGCGAGGTGCACCGAGTCGACGGGGCGGCCGGTGAGGAGGTCGGCGCCGGAGACGGCGACGTCGACGGGGTCCTGGCCGTGGTTGATCACCGTGAGGACGTCGCCGCGGCGGGCCGCCTCGACCCAGGGGCTCCCGGTCTGCAGCACGGGGGAGACGCCGGACTGCTCGGCCAGCCAGGCGGTCAGCGCGAGCATGCCCGCGTCGTCCGGGATCGTCGCGAGGTAGTGCGCCGTGCCCGTGCCGGTGCGCCGCGCGGTCAGTGCCGGGGTGCCCGCCGCGGGTCCGGAGGAGTAGCGGCCGAGGATCTCGACCGGCCGCTCGTCGGACGGGTCGACGAGCACGCCGACCTCCTCCGCCAGCAGCTCGCCGCGCAGGACGCCGAAGGGAGCACCGGCGACCTCCGCGCCGGCCGCCCCGAGCCCGGCGAACTCGAGGACCGACACACCGAGCACCTCGCGGAGCCCGACCTGGAAGCCGCCCTCGCGGAAGGCGTCGTCCTCGTCGACCACGTCGCTGAACGCGGTGACCAGCAGCCGGCCGCCCCGCTCGACGAACGCCGTGAGGTTCTCCGCGGCCGCGTCGGTGAGCAGATAGGAGTGGGCGAGCAGCACGAGGTCGTACGCGGCCAGGTCCGCCGTTGGCAGCACCAGGTCGACCGCGAGGTTCTGCCGGTGCAGCGCGGAGTACCAGCGCTGAACGAGCTCCAGGAAGTCGAGCACGACCGGGTGGTCCGGGTTGCCGATCGCCCACCAGTTCTCCCAGTCGAGGACGAGCGCGATGCGGGCACCGGAGCCGGTCGGGCCGGCGGCCGAAATGCTCTTCGACGACTCCGCCGACAGCGCCGGCAGCGCGCCGAGCACCCGGCCGAGCTCGACGACCTCGCGCCAGGTGCGCGTCTCGACGCCCGCCTGCGGCAGCATCGCCGAGTGGAACTTCTCGCTGCCCCGGCGCGACTGCCGCCACTGGAAGAAGAGCACGCCGTCCGCGCCGCGCCCGACGGCCTGCATCGACAGCGCGGCCATCTGCCCGGGCGCCTTCACGGCGTTGGAGGGCCGCCAGCTGACGGCGCCGGTGGCCTGCTCCATCAGCAGCCACGGCACGCCCGGCTTGAGCGACCGCATAAGGTCGCGGGTGAACGCGGCGGTGCGGAACGACTCCGGATCGGCGGGATCGACGTAGTTGTCGTCGCTGACGACGTCGACCTCGGCCGCCCACTTCCAGTAGTCGAGCGGCGGGAAGGCGCCCATGAAGTTGGTCGTGATCGGCTGTGTCGCCCCCGAGGCGCGGAGGATGTCGCGCTCCATCGTGTAGAGCTCGAGCAGCGCGTCCGAGGTGAAGCGGCGGAAGTCGAGCAGCCCGGCCGGGTTGTGGCTGTAGGGCGCCTTCCGCGGCGGCACGATCTCGGCGAAGGACGCGTAGCGCTGCGACCAGAAGAAGGTGCCCCAGCGCCGGTTGAGCTCGTCGATCGAGTCGTACTTGCGCTCCAGCCAGACCCGGAACGCGGCGGCCGCGTCGTCGGAGTAGTCGTGGTGCAGGTGGCAGGCGTACTCGTTGTTCACGTGCCAGAGCACCACCGCGGGGTGGTCGTGGTACCGCTCGGCGATCGCCGTCACCAGCCGGGCCGCGAGCCGGCGGTAGTCGGGGGAGGTGGGGCGGTAGGCCTGGCGGCTGCCCGGCCAGTAGGTCGCGCCGTTCTCGTCCTGCGGCAGGATGCCCGGGTATCTGCTCGTGGCCCACGGCGGCGGCGAGGCCGTGGCCGTCGCCAGGTCGACGGCGATGCCGTGCTCGTGCAGCAGGTCGAGGATCCGGTCGAGCCAGCCGAAGTCGAAGGTGTCCTCGTCCGGCTGGATCCGTGCCCAGGCGAAGATGCCCAGGCTGACGGTCGTGACGCCGGCCTCGCGCATCCGCCGCGCGTCCTCCGGCCAGACGCTCTCGTCCCACTGCTCCGGGTTGTAGTCGCCGCCGTAGTGGATCATCCGAGCCGTGGGCCTTCCGTGGTCGTCGTGGAGTCGTATTGGTCGAGTGGTCGTCGTCGAGTCGTGGTGGTGATCGTCGCGGAGACGATCGTCGTGGGGTCGTGCTCAGCGGGCCGCGTGCGCCGTCCGCGACAGCCGCACCGCGAGCGCGGCGAACACCGTGCAGCCGAGCGCCGGCACCACCAAGGGTGCCAGCTGCCAGGTGACCACGGCGGCGAGCACCAGCGCCACCAGCAGCGCCCCGGAGCCGCGCAGGTCGCGGACCGCCAGCGTCGCGGCCTCGCCCAGGAGCGGCACCCAGCGCGAGTCGGGCAGCCAGAGCGCCGACGCCGTCAGCACGACGACGAGCGCGGCCGCGAGGAGCGCCGCGCAGACCACCGCGACCGCGGTCGCTCCGGGCAGCGCGCCGGTCGAGGCGACCAGCAGGTCGAGGCCGAGCACCGCGGTCAGCGCCAGCAGCGCGAGACCGACCGGCAGCGAGCGCAGGACCCCGGCGCGCGCCTCCGCCAGCGCCGTGCGCAGCGAGGACGGCTCGTCGAGGACGAAGCGGCGCAGATGCCGCGCCCCGACCGCGAGGGCGAGCGGCAGCGTCACGAGCGGCAGGGCGAGGATCGTGACGAGGAGCCCCGTGAAGAGGACCTCGGCGAACAGCGCGAAGCGGTTCGCCGCCCCCGGCCAGCGCAGCGCCGTGCCGTCGGCGGCGGCCGCACGGGCCTCGCGCTGCGCCCGTGACGCGCGGCTCATCCCTTGAGGCCCTGGGTGGCGACGCCGTCGACCAGGAAGCGCTGGAAGACGATGAAGAAGATCAGCACCGGCAGCAGCGCGAGCACCGAGACCGCGATCGTCGCGCCGTAGTCCGACGCCGAGGTCTGGTCGTTGTAGACGCGGAGCGCGAGCGGCAGCGGCTGCTGGTCGGGCGTGTTCAGGTAGAGCAGCGGGCCGAGGAAGTCGTTCCAGCTCCAGATGAAGGCGAAGATCGACGAGGTGATCAGCGCCGGTCGGATCAGCGGGATCGTGATCGAGCCGAAGATGCGCAGGTGGCCGGCGCCGTCGATCCGGGCCGCCTCGTCCAGCTCGCGCGGCAGGTTGCGGATGAACTGCACCATCAGGAAGACGAAGAACGCCTCCGTCGCGAGGAACTTGCCGATCAGCAGCGGCCAGTAGGTGTCCATCATCCCGAGGGTGCGGAAGATCGTGTACTGCGGGATGAGCAGGACGTGCATCGGCAGCAGCAGCGTGCCGATCATCAGCGCGAAGTAGAGCGGGCGGCCGCGGAAGTCGAGCCGGGCGAAGGCGTAGGCCGCCATCGAGGAGGAGATCACCACTCCGATGACCGAGCCGACCGCGAGGATCGTCGAGTTGAGGAAGAACCGCCAGAGCGGGACTCCGCCGACGCCGGCGAGCACCTTCACGAAGTTGTCCAGCGTCGGGTTCTGCGGCAGCAGCGAGGTCTGGCCGCCGAACTCGCTGTTCGGCTTGAACGCCGCGGCGCCCATCCAGACCAGCGGGTAGAGCACGATCGCGGTGAGGACGATCATCGCCGCGATCCAGACCAGCGTCGCGGTCTTCGGGCGCTTGCGGCGCGGCCGCCGGCGGGGTGCGGGCTCGGTCAGCACCTGCGTGTCGGCCGAGGGGAGCGTGGTGTCGAAGGTCGTCATCGTGTGTCTCCCGAGTAGTGCACCCAGCTCTTCTGGGTCTTGAAGAGGACGAAGGCGAGGACGCCGACGAAGAGGAGGAGGACCCAGGCCATCGCCGAGGCGTAGCCCATCTGGTTGTTCGTGAAGGCGCGGGTGTAGAGGTACACCGTGTAGAAGTTCGTGGCGCCGGCCGGGCCGCCGGTGCCGTTGCCGATGATGTACGCCGAGGCGAAGACCTGGAAGGCGTTGATCATCTCGAGCAGCAGGTTGAAGAAGATCACCGGCGAGAGCATCGGCAGCGTGACGCTGCGGAACTTCCGCCACGGGCCCGCTCCGTCGACCATCGCGGCCTCGTAGAGCTCGGCCGGGACCTGCTTGAGGCCGGCCAGGAAGATCACCATCGGGGCGCCGAACTGCCAGACGGCCAGGATGATCATCATCGGCAGGATCAGGGCGGGGACGCCGACCCAGCCGCCGATCTGGATGCCGAAGATCTGCAGTCCCGAGTCGACCGGTCCGTCGGTCGAGAACATCGCGCGCCAGACGATCGCGATGCTGACGCTCGCGCCGATCAGCGACGGCGCGTAGAAGGCGGAGCGGAAGAAGCCGGTGCCCTTCGCGCTGTAGTTGAGGAGCATCGCCACGACGAGGGCGGCGGCCAGCTTCACCGGCGTCCCGATGAAGACGTAGGCGAGGGTGAGCTGCACCGACTGGAGGAACTTCGGGTCGCCGAACAGGCGCTCGAAGTTCCCGGTGCCGATCCACTCCGGCGCCCGGAAGAGGTTGTAGTCGGTGAAGGAGAAGTAGAGGGACATCAGCATCGGGCCGAGCGTGAGCCCGACGAAGCCGATCAGCCACGGCGAGAGGAACACGTAGCCGGCCAGGGTGTCCCGCTTGGGGCGTCGCCGCGCCTGAGGGCCGACCGGACGAGGAGTGCTCGTCCGGTCGGCGATCGGCGCGACGCGACCGTCCGCGGCGGTGCCGCTGGGGGTCGACGTCGTCGTCATGTGATGCCTTTCCTGGCCTGGATGAAGGGGATCAGTGGGGATCGGTGGGGAGCCGTTATGTGCGGCCGGATCAGTGCGGCCGGGTCAGTTCTGGAGCGTGACGTCGGTCTCGTCGAAGAACTGCTGGACCGCCTCGTCGACGCTCACCGCGCCGAGGCCGAGGCTGGTGCCGAGGTCGAGGAAGTTCGCCTCGATGGCGCCGTAGCCGGCGACCGGGGCGGCCGGGGCCTCGCCGAGGCGGTCCTCGACGGAGTCGAGGTAGTCGGCGACCTGCTTGTCCGGGCCCTCGAGGTTCGCGCCGGCGAGCTGCTCGGAGGAGGCGGGGATGCCGAGGGTGGCGCCGAAGATCTCGCCGACCTCCGGGCTGTTGATCAGGAAGTCGAGGAAGGTCGCGGCGGCCTCGGGGTGCTCGGTCGCCGAGGAGATCGCCTGCATCAGGCCGACCTTCTGGTAGAGGTCCTTGCTGCCCTCGTCCGCGGTCGGGGGTGCGGTCATCACGATCTCGGAGGCGCCGCTGTCGCCGATGTAGCCGCCGAGGAAGTTGCTCCAGCTCATCTCGCTGGTCGCGATGCCGGCGCCGAAGCCGGACTTGGGCAGCAGCTCCTGGAGGCGCGCGGCCGGCACGCCGGTGCTGGTGCGCATCTCGTCGCCCTGCTCCCAGAACGCGGCGAGGTCGTCCTCGGTGAAGCCGAGCTCGCCGTCCTCGGTGAACAGCTCCTTGCCCTCGGCGCGCAGCTGCAGCTCGAAGTTCTGGATGCGGCCGGTGTAGTCGGTGCCGCCGTAGACGGCGCCGCCGGTCTTCGCGGTGACGTCGGCGACGTAGGCCGCGTAGTCCTCCCAGCTGCCGCCGCCGGCGTAGGGCTCGACGCCGTTCGCGGCGAGGAGGTCCTGGTTCTGGAAGACGGCCCAGGCGCTGTAGCCGGTGGGGATCGCGTAGGTCGCGCCGTCGAGCTCGCCGGTGGCGAGCAGCTCCGGGGAGATGGTGGTCTCGTCGACCGCGCCGCCGAAGTACTCGGACAGGTCGCCGAGCAGGCCGTTGTCGCCGTACTGGCGGAGGTAGGTGTAGTCGAACTGCATCACGTCGGGCAGTCCGCCGCCGGCCGCCTCGGTCTGGCGCTTCTCCCAGTATCCGGGGTAGTCGGTGAAGGTCGAGTTGATGGTGATGTTCGGGTGCTCGTCCTCGAACAGGGCGATCGCCTTGTCGTAGCGGGCGGCGCGGTCGTCGTTGCCCCAGAACGTGTAGTCGAGGGTGACCTCCTCGTCCGGGTCCAGGGTGGCGGAGGCCCCGGAGCCTCCACCGGAGCAGCCGGTCAGAGCGAGGGCGGCCACGGCCACGGCGGCCACCGCCGAGTAGCGCTTGCTGTGTGAGCGGAACATCGTCGTCCTTTCGAGAACATCATCGTTTCGAGCCCCGAACTGCAATGAAACGTTTCGGGAAAGCGTTTGCCCCAAAATACGTGCCGGGGTCTCGCCAGTCAAGCCGGGCTCGCGGCGGGGTCTCGATACGCCGCCTGCGGCGTCTGCTCGACCAGCAGGTACATGTCGATCGAGTAGCCCGCGCAGCGGGCGTATCGAGATCCGGCCCTGCCGGACGCGAGGGTCCGGCAGTCGGCGTGCTGAGGACGTGGGGTCTCGATACGCCGCCTGCGGCGGCTACTCGACCAGCAGGGGGTGGCCGCCTGCGGCGCCTGCTCGACCAGCAGGGGGTGGCGGCCTGCGGCGCCTGCTCGACCAGCAGGGGGTGGCGGCCTGCGGCGGGTGCTCGACCGGCACGGGGTGGCCGCCCGGGGCGGCTAGTCGACCGGCGCGCCGTCGGCGGAGCAGAGCAGCGCGCCGTCGACGACGGTGAGCACGGCCGCGCGGACGTGCGAGCGGCGCATCGCGGCACTCGGCGGCATCGACGCGAGGTCGCTGCCGTCCCAGCCGGGGTGGGTGAAGTAGACGATCAGGGCGCGGTCCTCGTCGAGCGTGACGACGTCCGCGTGCCGGGCGACGATCGGCGCACCGTCCAGCCGCTCCGCAGCGGTCAGGATCAGGCCCTCCCGCTCGTCCTGACGCCGCCAGTCGCCGACGCCGTCGGGGGAGTGGTGCACGGCCAGCCCGCGCCATTCGTCCGTGATCAGCCAGTAGCGGCCGGCCAGCGGGAACACCTTCGGCCCCTCGTGCCCGCGCCCGCCGACGGCGACGCCCTCGAGCCGCCAGGACGCCGGGTCTCCGGGCTCGTCGCTGACGGCGACGACGGTGCTGGAGTCGCGCCGCTCGTCCTTCGCCCAGAGCCGGTGGCGCCCGTCGCCGGTGCGCGCGACGGCGGCGTCGATCACCCGCTCGGAGCCGAGGTCGATCTCGCCGAGGAGCCGCCAGGTCTCGAGGTCGTCGCTCTCGAACTGCGCGATCGTCGCCCGCCCGGTCCAGTCGCCGGGGGTGCCGTCGATCCGGGTGACGAACATCCGCCAGCGATCCCCGATGCGCACGACGTCGGGCGCCCAGAGTGTCGGCAGCGCGGCCGACAGTCCGGCGTCGAGGCCGAGGACGGTGCCGCGGTACTGCCAGGTCGCCCCGCCGTCGCTCGACACCGCGACGCCGATGGCGCTGCCGTGCACCCACTCGACCCCGGGCAGATCCAGCGTCGCGCGCCGCTGGGTGTAGAACAGGCGCCACTCGCCGCGGAGGGTGTCGGCGACCAGCACCGGGTCGGTCGGTCCGTCGAACACGGGATCGCAGTAGGGCACGGCGAAGGCGTCCTCGCGCAGGGGCATCGGCTCGGTCATCGGGGTCCTCACGAGGTCTGGCGCACCGGCTCGCCCGCGCGCATCGGTCGGCAGAACCCTAGCCAGGAAAACGCTTGCCCACGACCGCGCCGCCCGGGTAGCGTCGAGGGCGTCCCCGTCGGAGCGGTCGCTCCCGAAGGCGCTGCGGACACCCCGATCGGAGTCGACCGTCTCGTGAGAGAAGCCCGTCCCTCGCAGGCCCCGCTCCTGCTCGACCGCCGTCACCCCGGCCGCTCCGCCCTCCGCCTGCTCGGCCGCTACCGCCCGCGCGTGGTCGTCGCCGTGCTGTTCTTCGCGGTCAAGGACACCCCGCTCTGGCTGCTCCCGGTCGTCACCGGCGCGATCGTCGACGTCGTCGTCGCCGGCGGTCCGGAGTCGACGCTCTGGCTGTGGGCCGGTATCGCCCTGCTCGCGCTGCTGCAGAACTACCCGAACCACGTGATGTACACCCGGCTCTACATGAGCGCCGTGCGCCAGACCGGCACGGACCTCCGCAACGCGCTCGCCGCCCGGCTGCAGAACCTCTCGATCGGCTTCCACTCCCGCGCCAGCTCGTCGATCGTGCAGACCAAGGTCGTCCGCGACGTCGAGAACATCGAGACGATGTACCAGCAGGTCGGCCACCCGCTGCTCTCCGCGACGATGGTGGCGATCGGCGCGGTCGTGATGACCGCGATCGAGGTGCCCGCGTTCCTCCCGGTCTACGCCTGCGCCATCCCGCTCGCGGTGCTGCTGCGCGCCTTCCTGGGCCGCCGCTCGCGCCGGAGCAACGAGCAGTTCCGCCGCGAGGTGGAGCACTTCTCGGCGCGCGTCGGCGAGATGGCGACGCTCATTCCGATCACCCGCGCGCACGGTCTCGAGCAGACCGCGGTCGCGCGGGTCGCCGCCGGCGCCGAGGGCGTCCGCTCGGCCGGCTACAGCCTCGACCTGCTGAACGGCCGCTTCGCCTCGCTCTCCTGGGTGAGCCTGCAGCTGCTCGGCATCGGCTGCCTGGTGCTCGCCGCCTGGGTCTCGATCAGCGGCTGGCTGCCGATCACGCCCGGCCAGGTCGTGCTGCTGAGCTCCTACTTCGCGCTGCTCACCGGCGCGATGACCAACCTGCTGATGCTGCTGCCCGTCATCGCCCGCGGCACCGAGTCGATCCGCTCGATCGGCGAGCTGCTGGAGGACCCGGACCTGGAGCAGAACGAGGGCAAGGCCCCCGCGGCCGAGGTGCGCGGGCGCATCCGGCTCGAGGACGTGACCTACCGGTACGGCGCGGACAGCACTGAGGCCGAGGACGGCACCGGCCTCCGGACCGGCATCGGCGTGCAGGGCATCGATCTGGACATCGAGCCGGGCCGGACCGTCGCCTTCGTCGGCTCCTCCGGCTCCGGCAAGTCGACGATGCTCAACCTGGTGCTGGGCTTCCTCCGCCCGACCGGCGGCCGCATCCTGCTGGACGGCGTCGACGCCGAGACCCTCGACCTGCGCACCTGGCGCCGCTCCGTCTCCGTCGTGCCGCAGGACTCGGTGCTCTTCGAGGGCTCGATCCGCGACAACGTGGCCTACGGGCTGACCGGCGTCCGGGAGGAGCGGATCCTCGCCGCCCTCCGCGACGCGAACGCCCTGGAGTTCGTCCGCGAGCTGCCGGACGGCCTCGACGCGGTCGTCGGCGAGCGCGGCGCCCGCCTCTCCGGCGGGCAGCGCCAGCGCATCGCCATCGCCCGCGCCCTGGTCCGCGACCCGCGGGTGCTCCTCCTCGACGAGGCGACCAGCGCGCTCGATCCCGAGTCGGAGGCGGCCGTCAAGGAGGCGCTGCTGCGGCTGATGCGCGGCCGCACCACCCTGGTCGTGGCGCACCGGCTGTCGACGATCCGCTCGGCCGACACGATCGTCGTGCTCGAGCGCGGGCGGATCGTCGAGACCGGCAGCCACGAGGAGCTGCTCGCGGCGGGCGGGCGCTACGCGACGCTGCACGCGGTGCAGGCGGGGCGCTGAGCCGGCACGCCTGATCCGCGGCTCAGCCCTGCGGCCGACCGACGCCGATCGACCAGGCGAGCGGCGGCGGCGTGCCGTTCAGCGCCCACTCGCCGACGATCCGCTGCTTGTAGATCACCGGATTGTGCGCGCCGACCGTGCGGGCGTTGCGCCAGTGCCGGTCGAGCGCGGCGCCCGTCGCGACCCCGGACGAGCCGAGTGCGTCGAAGAGCAGGGTCGCCGCACGCGGTACCGACTCGGTGAGCAGCACCTGCGCCCGGTACACCTCGGCGCCGGCCGCGGGCACCAGTGACGGATCCACTGCCGCCTCGCCGACAGCCTCCGCCGCGACCAGCACCGCGGCCCGGGCGCCGAAGGCGATCGCCGAGATCTCGCCGACGACCTCCTGGATCTGGGCGTCGTCCCGGCCGTGATCGGCCAGGCCGTGGCTGTAGACCCGCGAGCGGGTGCGGACGGCCGCCACGGCGTCCCGCTCGACCGCGGCGGCGATGCCGGCCAGCACCGCGAGCAGCTCGAGCTGGAAGAACGGCGTCTGGTGCGGCGCCCGCAGGACCGAGGCGAAGACGTGCTCCGGCTCGACGAGCGCGTCGGTGAAGACGGTGGTGCCGCTGCCCGAGAGCCGCTGGCCGAAGCCCGACCAGTCGTCGGTGGCGACGACGCCCGGCTGGTCGACGCGCACCACCACGGCGGTGTCCGTGCCGTCCTCGCGGCGCACGACGACGTCGGTCCAGTCCGCGAAGATCGTGCCGGTGGAGTAGTACTTGGTGCCGTTCACGACCAGCTCGTCGCCCCGGCGGGTGAGCGTGGTCTGCGTGACGCCGACCGCGGCCGTGCCGATCTCGCTCCAGGCGTTGCCGACCAGCTCACCCGCCGCGAGCCGGCGCAGCCAGCCGTCGCGCGCCGGCGACGGCGGGAAGGACAGCTGGTCCTCGACGAAGGCGAAGTGACCGCGCAGCGCCTGGGCGACGTTCGAGTCCGCTGTCGCCAGCTCGATCAGCAGCGACGCGGTCTCGCGCAGCGAGAGCCCGCGGCCGCCGTGCTCGACCGGTACCCGCAGGCCGCCGAAGCGGGCCGCGCGCAGTCGCGCGATCGGCTCGAAGGGCAGCTCGCGGTCGAGCTCGCGCTGGACGGCGCCCGCCGCGATCTCGTCGAAGACCGGGCGGAACGCGGCTCGCGCCTCCGCCAGGCGCTCGGATCCCGTGCCGCTCATGTGTAGAGGGAGAGTGGCTGGACGTCGCCGGTCAGGTAGTTCGCGCCGACCTCGAGCTTCTTGTAGTCGACGGGGTCGTGCAGCGAGTGGGTGCGGACGTTGCGCCAGTAGAGGTCGAGCCCGATCGAGCTCTTCGCGGAGGAGGAGCCGGTCGCCTCGTAGATCCGGGTCGTCACGTCGAGCGCGAGCGCATCCGTGACGATCTTCACCTTCGCGATCTCGATCGCCTGGGCGGCGCGCGACTCGGCCGTCACCGCCGCGCCCCGGGCGACCTCGGCGTCGTGCAGCGCGCCGACGCGGTCGGCCAGCGCCTCCGCGGCCGCCGTGTGCGCGACCAGCTCGCCGTAGAGGCGCCGCACGAACGGATCCTGCGCATAGGTCTCCACGCCGGAGAGGAACCAGGAGTTCTTCCGGCCGAGGGTGAGCCCCCGCCCCTTCGTCAGCGCTCCCTGGGCGATGCCGAGGTAGAGGTTGCCGAAGCCGAGCTGGATCGACGGCGTGATCAGCGTCGCGAAGGGCTCGTCGACGAGCGCGCCGAGGATCTCGGACGCGTCCACCCGCACGCCGGTGAAGCGGACCGACCCGGAGGCGCTCTGCCGCTGGCCGAGGAAGTCCCAGTCGCCGAGCGGCTCGATGCCCGCGCGGTCGCGGGGGAGCACGAAGGTCAGCGTCTCGCCGGAGCGGTCGCCGCCGGAGATCACCGCGTTGACCAGCACGGCGTCGCCCGAGGAGACCCCGGTCGAGAAGCGCTTGAGCCCGTTCAGCTCGAAGCCGTCGCCGCGCGGCGTCAGCTCGAGGTCGGGGTCGACCGGGTTCACCGAGTCGCCCCAGAGCCACCGGCCCTCGATCGTCGCGCGGTAGAACCGCTCGCGCTCCGGCTCCGGCGCCGAGAAGGCGATGTTGGCCGAGTTGACGTAGTGGTACAGCAGGATCTGCGCGAGCGAGGCGTCCGCGGCGGCGAGGATCCGGATCACCCGGAACGCCGTGCTCCAGACCGCGCCGCCGCCGCCGAACTCGGCCGGGTCGAGCAGGTTCACGAGGCCGGACGAGCGCAGCGGCTCGAGCTCGGTGGTCGGGTCGAGGTTGCCGCGGTCGCGCTCGAGGACGTCGGCCGCGAGGGTCTCGGCGACGCCGGACGCGACGGCGTCCCAGTGCTGGTGCTCGGCGGCGGTCGCGACGCGGTCCCAGTGCGAGCGCGGACGCTCGGCGCGGGATTCGGGGCTGGTCGGGGCAGTGGCGGTCTGGGTCATCGGACGGGCTCCGGGTCGAGGGCGGGCAGAGCGGAGAGGACGCTGTCGGGCAGTCCGTCGGCGGCGCTGGGCGAGCCGGTGTACGCGCCGCGGTAGGCGGCGGCGGGGTGCGAGTCCTTCACGTGGGCGCTGCCGGGGCCCTGGAGGTACTCGCGCAGGGTCGCGCCCTCGTACTCCTCCCAGACCCGGCCGCGCCGGCGCAGCTCGGGCACGGCGAGGTCGACGAAGTCCTCGAAGGTGCCGGGGGTGACCACGTACGCGAGGTTGAAGCCGTCGATCCCGGCGACGTCGACCCAGCGTTCCAGCTCGTCCGCGACGGTGCTCGGCGAGCCGACGATCACCGGGCCGATGCCGCCGATGCCGAGGTACTCCGCGACGTCGTCCGGGGTCCAGGCGCGGTCGGGGTCCGCCTTCGTGAAGATCGAGAGGGCGCTGCGCACCGCGTCGGTGTCGACGTAGTCGAGCGGCACGTCCGCCGGGAACTGCGAGAGGTCGAGTCCCGACCAGCCGCCGTAGAAGGCGAGCGCCCCCTCGCGGGACGAGTACGTCTTGAAGTCGGCGTACTTGGCCTGCGCCTCGGCGTCCGTCTCGGCGACGATCACGGTCGCGAGGATCAGGATCTTCGGGTCGGTGCGCGCGCGGCCGTGCTTCTCCGCTGCGTCCCGGATGGCATCGGTGGTCCGCCGGGTCAGCTCCGGCCGGATCGCGTTGATGAAGACGGCCTCGCCGTGCTTCGCCGAGAAGTCGATGCCGCGCGGCGACGCTCCCGCCTGGAAGATCACGGGTGTCCGCTGCGGCGACGGCTCGGAGAGGTGGATGCCCGGCACGCGGTAGTGGGTGCCGGAGTGGCCGATCGGGTGCACCTTCCGCGGGTCGGTGAAGACGCCGCGCTCGCGGTCGCGCAGCACCGCGCCCTCCTCCCAGGAGCCCTCCCAGAGCTTGTAGCTCACGTCGAGGAACTCCTCGGCGATGTCGTAGCGCTCGTCGTGCGGGATCTGCCGCTCGAGGCCGAGGTTCTGCGCGGCACTGTCGAGGTAGGAGGTGACGACGTTCCAGCCGATCCGCCCCTTGGTCAGGTGGTCGAGCGTGGAGAGCCGGCGCGCGAGGGCGTACGGCTGCTCGTAGGTGGGCGAGATGGTGACGCCGAAGCCGAGGTGCTTCGTGGCGGCGGCCATCGCGGGGATCTGCAGCAGCGGGTCGTTGACGGGGACCTGCGCGGAGTCGATCAGCGCGGGGCCGACGGAGCCGCGGTAGACGTCGTAGACGCCGAGCACGTCGGCGAGGAAGAGCGCGTCGAAGGTGCCGCGCTCGAGCGTCCTCGCGAGGTCGATCCAGTACTCGAGGTCGTTGTAGCGGTGGGCCTGCGAGTCGGGGTGCCGCCAGAGGCCGGGCGCCTGGTGTCCGACACAGGTCATGTCGAAGGCGTTGAGGACGATGCGGGACGCCATGGGACTCCGTTCGGTTCGGGGCTGGTGCGCTTCGGACCCTAGGAGGGACGGCCGACACCGCGTCGCCGCCGGCGCAATCCGGCGTAACGAACGGCCGCCGTGTTGCGCCGTGTGACGCCGCGTTGCGGTGGATGACCGGCGGGCGTGACGACTCGCCGCGCCGCCGCCACGATGGCCAGCAGCGCCGCCCGGCCCACCACGGTTCCGGGCGCACCGCCTCCCTCTCCCGCACCGACGTCCCACACCGAAGCAGGCCCTCCCATGCGATTCCGCTCCCTCACCTCCGCGGTGGCGCTCCTCGCCGCCGCGACGCTGGTCCTCACCGGCTGCTCGCTCAAGGAGGAGTCCTCCGGCGCGAACGCCGCGAACGCCGCCGCCGCCGAGGCGACCACCGCCGCGGCCTCGACCGCCGACGTCCCGAGCCTCGAGGGCAAGACGGTCGGCGTCGCGGCGAAGGACATCGTCCACGACTTCTCCCGGATCGTGTACCAGTCGGTGCAGGACCGGGTGGAGGCGCTCGGCGGCACCGTCGTCGCCACCCAGGCCGAGGCCAAGGACGACAAGCACGTCTCGGACATCGAGAACCTCGTCGCCCAGAAGCCCGACGCGATCATCGTGATCCTCGGCGACGCGACGACCCTCGCGCCGGCGCTGAAGGAGGTGCACGACGCGGGCATCCCGCTGTTCACCATCGACAACGTGTCCGAGTACTCCGAGAACAACGTCACCAGCGACAACTGGCAGATCGGCTCGACCCTCGCCCGCACCATCGCCGAGGACATCGGCGGCTCCGGGCAGATCCTGGTCTTCAACGGCTTCCCGGGGGTCGCGCCCTGCCGCATCCGCTACAACGAGCTCAAGCTCGTGCTCGAGGACTACCCGGGCATCTCGATCCTCCAGCCCGAGCTGCAGGACAAGTACGAGGGCACGATCGAGGACGCGAAGCAGCAGATCGGCGACGCCCTCTCGCGCTACCCGAAGGGCGAGATCTCGGCGATCTGGTCCTGCTGGGACACCCCGCAGATCGGCGCCGCGCAGGCCGTCGACGCGGCGGGCCGCGACGAGATCAAGATCTACGGCGTCGACGCCGACCAGGGCGCGCTCGACCTGATCGCCGACCCCGACTCCTCCTACACCGCGACCGTCGCGCAGCAGAACCTCGCCATCGGCGCCGGCTCGGCCGACAACGTGGCCCGCTTCCTCGGCGGCGAGGCGGACGCGGTCACGCCGACCACCTACTTCGCCCCGGTGCTCATCGACAAGGCGAACATCGCCGAGAAGACCGCGGAGCTCGGTCTCGGTGGCTAGTCCCGCGGTCGTCCCGCCGCCGGCCCTCGAGATGGCGGGGATCTCCAAGTCCTTCGCCGGCGTCCCGGTGCTGCGCGACGTCGCTCTCACGGTCGGCCGCGGCGAGGTCGTCGCCCTGGTGGGCGAGAACGGCGCGGGCAAGTCCACGCTGATCAAGATCCTCACCGGCCTGTACTCGGCCGACGCGGGCTCGATCGCGATCGAGGGAGCGCCGGTGGCGATCACCGCCCCGCGCGACGCCGAGCGGGCGGGCATCCGGGTCGTGCACCAGGACCGGCACCTCGCCGGCCGCCTGACCGTGGCCGAGCAGCTCTACCTCGGCCACGAGCGGCTGCGCCGCCGGGGCACGTCCGCCGAGGCCGTGCTCGCCGAGCTCGTCGGCCTCGTCGTCCGCGGCGGCACCCTGGTCGATGACCTCACCGTCGCCGAGCAGCAGCAGCTGCAGATCGCCCGGGCGCTGCTGGTCGAGCCGCGGATCCTGGTGCTCGACGAGCCGACCGCGCCGCTCGCCGCCGAGGAGGTGGCGGCGCTGTTCGCCTCGATCCGCCGGCTGCAGGCGCGCGGCGTCGCGGTGATCTACATCTCGCACTACCTCCAGGAGGTGCAGCGCGTCGCGAGCCGCGTGGTCGTGCTGCGGAACGGCGCGAACGTCGGCGGGCTCGACCTGATCGACGGCGACGCCGAGCAGGGCGCCCGGATCGTCGAGCTGATGCTCGGCCGCGACGTGGAGGAGTTCGCGCTCCGCTCCGACCGCGTGATCGCCGCCGACGTCCCGCCGCTGCTCGAGCTCGAGGCGCTGACCGTTCCCGGCGCGCTCGACGCCCTCGACCTGGTGGTCCGCCCCGGCGAGATCGTCGGCGTCACCGGCCTCGTCGGCTCCGGGGTCGACGTGCTCGCGGACGCCGTGGTCGGCCTCTCCCGCCGCAGCGGCCGGGTGCGCGTGGCCGGCACCGCGACCTCCTCCGCCCGGGCCTTCGTCGCCGCGGGCGGCGGCTACGTGCCGAGCGACCGGCGCCGCGACGGCGTGCTCCTCGCGCACACCGTCCGGGAGAACCTCTCGATCGCCTCGCTCGGGCGGATCAGCCTCGGCGGCCTGCTGCCCAGCCGACGCCGCGACCGGGCGCTCGCGCTCGAGCAGATCGCCGCGCTCGACGTGCGCCCCGCCGATCCGGAGGCCGTGGTCGGCACGCTCTCCGGCGGCAACCAGCAGAAGGTCGCCGTGGGGAAGTGGCTGGCCGCCGGCTCGCGGGTGCTCGTCCTCGATCAGCCCACCGCGGGCGTCGACATCGGCAGCCGCGCGGCGGTCTACGCGCTGGTCGACCGGCTCGTCGACGAGGGCGCCGGCATCCTCCTCGTCTCGCTCGATCTCGAGGAGCTCGTCGGGCTCGCCGACCGCGTCCTCGTGCTGCACCGCGGCGCCGTGCGCGCCGAGCTGCCCCGGCGCGAGCTGAGCGTCGACCGCGTGCTCGCGATCGCCTCCGGCGCCGTCGCCCCCGAAGCACTGGAGAGTGCCCGATGACCCTCACCACCGCGCCCCCCGAGAAGGCGTCCCCGGCGGAGACGCCCGCCGCCCCGCGCGCCCGCCGCCGCGGCATCGGCGCGCTCGCCCTGATCGGCTACCTCGTCGTCGTCCTCGAGATCGCGGTGTTCAGCGCCGCGTCGCCCGTCTTCGCGACCGGCGGCAACGTCTCGACGATCCTGATCCAGGCCGTGGTCCCCGCGATCGCCGGCTTCGGCCTCGCGATCGTGGTGATCACCGGGGGCGACGACGTCGTCCGCGGGGGCATCGACCTCGCCTCCGGTCCGATCGTCGGCCTCTCCGGCGTCGTCGCGGCCGTCGCCCTGACAGCGGGCTTCGGCGCACTGCCCGCCGTGCTGCTCGCCCTGCTCGTCTCGATCGGCTTCGGCGCGATCAGCGGCACGGCCGTCGTGCTCGGCCTCCGCCCGCTGCTCGCCACGCTCGCCGTCTCCGGGATCGTCGGCTCCGTGGTCTTCCTGGCCACCGACAACGTCAAGGTGCCGGTCGCGGATCCGCTCTTCGACTGGCTGCGCGGCGGCAGCGTCCTCGGCCTCCCGGCGCCGGTCGCGGTGCTCGCCGTCGTCACGGTGGCGACCGCCCTCGCCGTCGGCCGGACCTCCTGGGGCACCCGCAGCTACGCCGTCGGCCAGAACCCGACCGCGGCGAGCGTCGCGGGCGTCTCCGTCTGGCGCCACGTCCTCACCAGCTACCTGCTCTCCGGGCTCCTCGCCGGCATCGCCGGGCTGCTGCTCGCCGCGCGACTCGCGGCCGCCGTGCCCGGGATCGGCAACCAGATCCTGCTCGACATCATCGTCACCGCCTACCTCTCGGTGGTGTTCTCGCGCCGCTTCGTCGTCACCATCGGCGGCACGCTGCTCGCCGCCGTCTTCGTGGCGGCGCTCGGCAACGGCTTCACCCTGATCGGCGTCGACAGCCAGTGGGTCGGCGCGATCAAGGGGCTGCTCATCCTGCTCGTCCTCGGCCTCGCGGCCCTCCGCGAGAGAGGGGTCCGCTCGTGACCGCCGTCGCCCTGCCCGTGTCCGAGTCCCGCCGGGCCCTCGCCGTCCGCCTGCTCGCGCCCGCCGCGGTCGTGCTCCTGCTCGCCGTCTTCGGCGCGAGCGTGCCCGGCTACTTCGCGCCGACCAACCTGCTCAACGTCGCGAGCGCCGGGGCGCTGCTGCTGATCGCGGCCTGCGCGATGACGCTCGTCGTCCGGGCCGGCGGCATCGACCTCTCGATCGGCATCGCGATCGACCTCGCGGCCCTCGGCGCCACCGCGCTGATCGCCGACGGCTACGTGACCTGGTTCGCGGTGCTGATCGGCCTCGGCTTCGGGACGCTGGCGGGCGTGGTCAACGCGGTGCTGGTGATCGTGCTGAGGATCCGCGCCTTCCTCGCGACCCTGTCGGTCTGGTTCATCGGCACCAGCGCCCAGCAGCTGCTCACCGGCGGTGGCGCGCCGATCTACCTGCGCCGCCAGGCGACGCCCGGCGCCTTCGCCGCCTGGGGGAACGCGACCGTGCTCGGCATCGGCGTCCCGGTGCTGCTGGCGATCGCGGTCGCCGTCGCGGTCTGGCTGCTGCTGGACCGCACCCGCTGGGGCCGCGTGCTCACCGCGGCGGGGGAGCAGCCCGGCGCCACCCGCATCGCCGGCCGCCGCGTCGGGATCTCGCTCGCCTCCGCGTTCGTCGTCGCGGCGCTGATCGGCGCTCTGGCCGGCATCGCGCTCGCCTCGCGCAGCTACGGCTACTCGCCGGCGAGCGGCCAGCTCTACGTGCTCGACGCGATCGGCGCGGTCTTCATCGGCGCGACGCTCTCGGCGCACGGGCGGCCGAACGTGCTCGGCACCGTGCTCGGCGTCCTGATCTTCGGCCTGATCAACAACGGGCTGGTGCTGCTCGGCGTCTCCTTCTACTGGCAGGGCCTCGTCCGCGGCTCGGTGCTGCTGCTCCTCCTGCTCGCGACCGCGCTGCTCCGTCGGGAGTCGATCGCGCCGCCGCTGCGGACGCTGCTGACGTCGCGGCGGTGACGGGCGGGCATCGCGCGCCACCGACCTCCGCCGGACGTCCCCACCTCTCCGCGCATGCTGCTTCCGAACTAGGATCAGCAGTGCGCAGAGAGCAGGAGGAGACGACCATGACAGACCTCGCCACGAGTCCGCCGCCGGTCACGAGTGCGACGGCGCCCGGCAGTGAGTCCGCCCTCGAGGCTCGGCTGAGGATCATCGTCGGACTCGCCCAGGGCGCCTCGGAGTCTCAGCTCGCCGACCAGCTCGAGCTCGCGCCGGACGTCGTGCACGAGCATCTCCGCGGCGTTCTCGTCCAGCTCTCTCCCGAGCTGCTCGCCATGGTCGCCCACCCCGAGCTGACCGACGGGCTGGACGGGCTGTATCGAGCCGTCCGCGACAGGGGAGGCGATGAGCAGACGCTCGCCGCGCTCCTCGCGGAGCAGACCGCACTCCTCTCGCGACACCGGTCGCCGGGCGGCGGGCTGGCCCAGGGTGCGGCGGACTTCCTCGTCGAGTCCGGGTCGATGACCGCCGAGGAGCTCGCCGAGGCCGAAGCGGAGGTCGCGCGCGGAGAGCTCGCCGACCTCGAGCGGCGCACCCGGCTGCAGGCGATCGTCGACTCGTTCGGCACCGCCGAGGTGGCCTCGCGACTCAGGATCGACGAGACCCGCGTGCGCCACCGGAAGGCGAAGGACGGGCTGTACGCCTTCAAGGTCGGCTCGAAGCTGCGGTTCCCGGCCTGGCAGTTCACCGACGACCGGGAGCGGCCGATGCTGCCGGGCGTCCCCGCGCTCGTCAAGGCGATCCCGGACGACATGCATCCCGCGAGCGTGCTCGGCTTCATGACCACGCCGCAGGAGGAGCTCCTCATCGGCGAGACGCCGGTCACCCCGGTGCGGTGGCTCTCCGGGGGAGGCGATCCGCGGGAGGTCCTCGTCGCCCTGGCCGAGTTCGACGAGTCGTGAAGGTCCCGCTCACCCCGCCGACGACCTTCGTCACCGACCCGTCGCACCTGCGCGAGTACTCCGGATCGCTCTGGCGCGTGTATCGCAGCGCGGGCGAGCACGTGGGCGCCTGGGACGCCCTGCGCCATCACGGTCCGGTGCCGGGGATGCGCTTCGACCCGCACCCGCCTCCTCCGGGGCACCACCCGACCGTCGGCGTCCTCTACGCCGCGACGGACGCCGTGACAGCGATCGGCGAGACGTACCAGCGCCGACGGGTGGTCGACCGCGTGCAGAGCGCTCCGCGGCTCGTGGGCTGGCGCCCGTCCCGTCCGCTGACGCTCCTCGATCTCACCGGTGAGTGGCCCGTCCGCAACAGTGCGGCTGCCTCTCTCCAGATGGGGCCGAAGCGGGCCACGCAGGCCTGGGCCCGGGCGATCGAGGAGCGCCTCGGCGGCCTCGACGGGCTGTGGCACCTGTCGGCGATCACCGGCAACCCGATCGTTACGCTGTTCAGCCGCGTCGAGCGGGAGCCGGCCTTCCCGCCGCGGCCGAGCTTCCACACGGCGCTGAGCGACGTGACCGCCGATGCGGTAGTGCTCGTCGCCGCCCGGCGGCTGGGCTTCGCGGTGCTCGGAGACCCCTAGCCGCCCATGGCCCGGCTCCGGCGTGCCCGGCGCTCGAGGTCACCGATCGGCCGAGCACGGACGCCCGGAGGCAGAAAGGCGCCTCCGGACGGCCGCGTCGCTCAGCGCGTCAGCGTGATGCTGTCGAGCTCCGCGAACCCGGAGCCGCCGGCGAAGAAGGGGGACCCCTTCGCGAGCCGGATCACGTTGAAACCCGCCTTCAGATCGACCTGCCGCGAGACGGAGGAGCCGAAGGCGCCCCACGATCCCGTCGACGGGTAGGAGACGGTGCTGAAGGCGCTGCCGTTGACGGCGAGGCCCTGGGTCGAGGTGCTCGCTCCGCCGTTGGCGTAGCGGATCCCGAGCCCGTAGCTGCCGGCGGTCGGCACCTCGACGACGAAGTCGACGAAGCTGTCGCTGCGGGCGTTCGACGAGCCGTCGATCCGGCCGACGTAGCCGCCGTTCGAGGCCGAGCCGGAGGAGAGCAGCGCGGCGTTCACGACGGTCGCGTTCTCCGCCTCGTAGACCTGCTGGTAGCTCGTCGTCGGACCTGCCGCCGGGGTGACGACGAGCTGGTAGGCGCCGAGGTAGTCCTGGCTCGTCACGGGGACGGTGACGGTCCCATTGGTGATCGGCAGGGTCTGCGTCGACACCGTGGTGGGCGCGTCGACGTTGGTCATGCGGCCCGACCGGGGCGTGTAGTTCAGGACCACCTTGGCCGAGGTCCCGAATCCGGTGAGGCCCTTCACCTGCACCTGGTTGTCGCCGAAGGTGCCGCCGAAGGCCGCGTTCACGATCTTCCGGCTGGAGTCGTAGGACGCGAAGCCGTCCAGGTCGCCGGACGGCGTGACGGCGAGCATGTTCCCGGCCATCTCGCCGTACCACTTGTAGAGCCAGTAGGAGCCGGTCGGTCGGTTGTTCCAGACCAGGCCGCCGACGGTGCCGGACTCGTACCAGTAGGCGCGCTCGGCGTCGTGGATCCCGGTGCGCTCGAACTGGGCGATGAAGTGCGCGGCCACGCTCGGCGTGTCGATCTGGCTCGGCGAGCCGTACTCGTTGATGGAGATCGGCCGCGGCGAGATGCCGAGATCGCGCTCGATCGAGCGGTAGTCGGCGACGTGCTCGTCGATGTCGTTGTAGATCCCGTCATCGAGCTCGTGCCAGACGACGACGTCGGGCAGAGTGCCGTCGGCCTTCGCCCGCGCCATGAACGAGCGCATCAGGTCGGGGTAGTAGCGGCTGTAGCTGGGGCCCACGATCGGAGTGATCGTGTCCTGGAGCTTCACCTGCCGGTAGGTGCGGGTCCAGCCGTCGAGGTAGGGGCCGGCCTTCGCCGTGTCCCAGGTCCCGTCGGGCTCGTTCCACAGCTCCCAGCCGTTGATGTTCGTGGTGGCGGTGGCGTCGAGACGGGCCTTCACCATCGTGTCGATCTTCTGCGTCCAGTCCGCCCAGCTGATCCAGCGGTACGGGAAGTCGGGGTACACGTCGGGCATCCGCGCGTAGGACTGCGCTCCGTCCCGGGTGAAGGTGCCGGCCACCTTCAGCACGTCGCCGGTCGGCGTCGTCGCTCCGTTGCCGAGCTGGCCGACTCCGGGGGCCGGCTGCGTGTGCTGCTTGAGGCGCAGCGGCGTCAGCAGGCCGGGTGCCGGGTCGTTCGGCGTGGCCAGCGCGTACAGGCCGCCGGCGCCGACCCGCGTGACGGGTCCGATCGACGTGCTCGCATCGACGACGAGGGTGTTGCCCGCGGCGGACGCGGGCAGCGTCGGGGCGACGAGCGTCGCGGCGAGTGCTGCCGCCGCGGCCAGACCGAAAAGTCTACGAAATCTACTCACAGAGAGCTCCTTTGCAGTGTGAATCGCACCTGAGGAAGCCGTCTTCGCTGGCCTCCGGGTGGTGAGATCGACCGTAGCCAGCCCGGCGAGTTAAAGAAAGTAGTTTCGGTGTTTCGGTCGCCGCGAGGCCGCGATACCTGCTCGCGGAGCGCGCGCGGGCGAGCCGGTGCCCTCCGACCCGAACGGAGGGCACCGGTGCTCGAGCGGGCGCCGGGCCCTGCGTCGAGCCGTCGCCGGCGGATCACCCCGGCCCCTGCGGGAGCGATGCCGGCCGGCCCCCGGACGCGCTCCTCGCGCTGGGCGACGAGGCCGGTCCGGAGTTCCAGCGCCGCGCGGAGCGCGGTGGACCCCTTCTTCGCCGGGGCTGCACGCGCGCACGTCGTCGGCGAGGGATGCAGATGTTCTCGGTAACACTTTTCTGCACTCGGGACACTAATGAGGTCTGCCGCCGGTGTCAACGAAGTGACAGGGGTACGAGGATCTCCTGGCTTCCCGGCCATCCATCGTCGAGAGCACGGTCCGCCACGAGATCGCGCACAGCCCGCACGCGGGCGGTCAGTCGGCGGCGTCGCGCGGGACGCGCAGCTCCCGGCTGATCGCGCGCAGTCCGGTCTCGAGGGCTTCGAGCTCCTCGAGCGAGAGGCGGGAGAGCACGTCCTCACCCAGCTCCGGGCGCGCGGCCATCAGCTCGCGGACGACGGCCCGGCCGAGATCGGTGGCGTGGATGCGGCGGACGCGCTGATCGGCCCGGTCGGTCTGGCGGACGACCAGGCCGCTCGCGGCGAGGCGGTCGATGAGCTTCGACATCGACGGCATCGAGACGCCGAAGCTCTGCGCGAGGCCCGCGCCGGTCGCGCCCTCCTCGGTCGTGACGATCACCGAGAGCGCCTTGAGCTGCTGGATGGTGAGGTCGGTCGTCAGCAGCGGCGCGAGCACGCGGGGGATCGACCGGATCGTGATCGCGATCGAGAGGCGCTCGATGTCCGAGAGGGCGCGGGCGCGGGGATCCATGGGACCACCGTAGGACTGGGCGGATCCCCAGGTCGATCACTTAGTTCGAAGCTAACCTTCTGGGAGAGCAAGAAACCGATCCGGAGTCGTGTCGGCGCCCGCGGGGAGTCCCGCCGTCGCCCCGGCACGGGGTCCGCCGTCGCGCCGATGCGCGTGACGAGAGCGAGCCGCCATGACCGACCGAACGCCGACCGACAGCATCCTCACCCCCGACGACGAGCGCCGCCTCGAGGCCGCCCGCGAGAGGTACCGCGCCGAGCGGGACCGCCGGGCCCGCCCGGACGCCGCGAGCCAGTACCGCCGTGCCGCGGGCGAGTTCGGCTACTACGCGAAGGATCCCTACACGGAGCGCGTCGAGCGCGAGCCGGTGACCGACCGCATCGAGGCGCTCGTGATCGGCGCCGGCTTCGGCGGTCTGCTGACCGCGTCTCGGCTGCGCGAGGCGGGCGTCGAGTCGCTGCGCCTGATGGACGAGGCGGGCGACGTCGGCGGCACCTGGTACTGGAACCGCTACCCGGGCGTGCGCTGCGACGTGGAGTCCTCCGTCTACCTCCCGCTGCTCGAGGAGGTCGGCACGATCCCGTCCGAGCGCTACGCCCCGGGCGAGGAGATCCGACAGCACGCGGTCGCGATCGCCGAGCACTACGGCCTCTACCGCGACACCCTCTTCCAGACCCGCGCCACCGCACTGACCTGGGACCAGGACGCGGAGGAGTGGCTCGTCGAGACCGACCGCGGAGACGCCTTCCGCGCCCGCTTCGTCGTGACCTCCTCCGGCACCCTCACCCAGCCCAAGCTGCCCGGGATCCCCGGCATCGAGAGCTTCCGCGGGCACACCTTCCACACCAGCCGCTGGGACTACGGCTACACCGGCGGCACCCCGGACGGCGGCCTGACCGGCCTCGCCGACAAGCGCGTCGCCGTCGTCGGCACCGGAGCGACCGGGCTGCAGGTGATCCCGCACGTCGGCGAGGACGCCCGCGAGCTGATCGTCTTCCAGCGCACTCCCTCCACCGTCGACGTCCGCGACAACCGGCCGACGGACCCGGAGTGGGTCGCGTCGCTGCGTCCGGGCTGGCAGCGCGAGCGGATGGAGAACTTCCTCGCAGTGCTCGCCGGCGAACCGGTCGACGAATCGCTCGTGCAGGACGGCTGGACGAAGACCGTCGAGCTGCAGCGCCAGATCCTCTCCGGCGCCGTCGACACCTCGCTCCCCGCGGAGGAGCGCGAGCTCCGCGACGAACTCGCCGACCTCGACACCATGGACCGGCTCCGCGCCCGCGTCGACGCCACCGTCGAGGACGCCGCGACCGCGGCGGCGCTCAAGCCCTGGTACCGCTACATGTGCAAGCGCCCCGGCTTCAGCGACACCTACCTGCCCACCTTCAACCGCCCGAACGTCCGCCTCGTCGACACCGCCGACACGGGCGGCATCACGCGGATGACCGAGACCGAGGTCGTCGTCGGCGACACCGCCTACGAGGTCGACTGCGTCGTCTTCGCCACCGGCTTCGAGGTCGGGATCTCCGGCGTCCTGTCCGGCACCCTTCCCGTCGTCGGCCGCGACGGCCGGACGCTCCTGGAGGCGTGGGCCCGCGGTCCGCGCACCCTGCACGGCTTCGCGACGCACGGCTTCCCGAACCTCTTCCACCTCAGCGGCATCCAGAACGCCAACTCCGTCAACTTCGCGCACATCCTGCTCGAGCAGGCCGAGCACATCGCCGCCGTCATCACCCGCGGCCGCGAGGTCGGCGCCCGATACCTCGAGCCCACGGCCGAGGCGGAGGAGGCGTGGGTCCGCACGATCCAGGAGACCGCCGCCGACACCCGCGCGTTCCAGGCCGAGTGCACGCCCGGCTACTACAACGGCGAGGGCACCCGCTCCATCGGCGGCGCCAGCTACAGCCCCGGACCGATCGCCTTCCACCGCCTGCTGCGCGCCTGGCGTGAGGACGGGATGGCCGACGTGCTCGTCAGCGCGCACGCGGGAGCCTCCCGATGAGGCGGCCGGCGATCGCCGTCCCGGTGCTGCTCGCCGGAGCCCTGGCGGGCTGCACCGACCTGGGCGATCCCGCGGCCGCACCCGCGTCGGCGACTCCGTCGGTCGTCACCGCCGAGCGGGTGCTGCAGGTGACGGAGGTGCACGAGGCGACCGGCATGACCCTGCTCGAGGGCCCGACCTTCGGCCCCGACGGCAGCCTCTCCGTCGTCGACGTCACCGCCCCGCCCGGCGCCGGCAAAGTGCTCCGGATCGACCTGGACGAGGAGAGCGTCGAGCCCGTCTGGACCGACGACGTCTCCGCGCTCACCTCCGCGCAGTTCCACCCCGGGGACGGGCGGCTCTACGTCACCGACTTCCTCAGCGGTTCCGTGCGGAGCATGACCGCCGAGGGCGAGGACGTCCGCGACGTGCTCACCGGCCCGGTCGAGGGCGTCCCGATGCAGCCGGACGACATCGCGTTCGGCGAGGACGGCGCCCTCTACGTCACCGACGCCGCCGGCGCCCAGGACCCGCACTGGGAGGCCTCGGGCCGCGTCGTCCGCGTCGACCCGGCGACCGGGGTCGCGACCGTGCTGGCGAGCGAGCTGCCCTCGCCCAACGGCATCGCCTTCTCGCCCGACCACGGCGAGCTGTGGGTGAGCCTCAACACCGGCAACCGGATCGACCGGATCACTCTGACGGAGGACGGCACCGAGATCGCGACCGCGTTCCCGGCGATCCACGCCTCACCCGGGATCGGCCAGGTCGACTCGATCGCGGTCGACGCCGACGGCAACCTCTACGTCGGCCTGCACAGCCGCCCGGAGATCCTCGTCTACGACACCTCCGGCGCGCTCCTGCAGACCGTCTCGGTGCCGGCGGACGAGTCGACCGGGCTGAGCTCTGCGACGAACATCGCGATCGAGCCCGGCGCGACGCGGGCCTACGCGACGATCAGCGGCGCCGACGGCGGCTTCGTCTACGAGTTCCCGGCCCTGGCGGCGGGCGTCCCGCAGTGAGCCCGCGACCGCGCCCCGGACGTGGAGCCCGGGGCGCGGTCGCTGCCGCCGCTTCTCAGATCGTCTGGCCGGCGTCGGCGAGCAGGGTGCTGCCGGTCATGATCGAGGCGAGGTCGCTCGTGGCGAAGAGGACGACGCGCGCGATGTCGTCCGGCGTGCCGATCCGGCCGATCAGGCTGCTGGTCATCACCGGCAGGTCCGGAGCGGGGCCGTCGCCGAGCGCCGCGGCTCCCGCGGCCGCGGCGGCCAGGTTGCCCTCGGTGGGGACGAAGGTGGGCGCGACGCCGAGCACGCGGATCCCCAGCGGGGCGAACTCGAGCGCCATCTGCTTCGTCATGCCCCGGACGGCGTGCTTGGACCCGACGTAGGCAGCGAGTCCCGGCGCGGTGCCGCGGAAGCCGGCGGTCGAGACGATGTTGACGATCACGCCGCCGTCGGTCATCCGGCGGGCGGCCTCGCGGGAGCCGTGGAAGACGCCGCGGGTGTTCACCGCGAAGACCTGCTCCCAGGTCTCGTCGGACATCTGCGTCACCGGGACGGCCGGGAAGATCCCGGCGTTGTTGACCCAGATGTCGATGCCGCCGAGCTCGGCCTCGACGTGGGCGGCCGCCTCGGCGACGGAGGCGGAGTCGGTCACGTCCATCCGCACCCCGAGGGCGCGCGAGCCGGCCGGCAGCCCCGACGCTGCGGCCTCGGCCCGGCCCACGTCGAGGTCGGCGACCGCGACGGCGGCTCCGGCCTCGGCGAGCCGGGCGGCGATCGCCCGGCCGAGGCCCTGGGCGCCGCCGGTGACGACCGCGCGGCGCCCGGTCAGGTCGAGCAGCTGCGCGACGGGGACGGCGGTCGCGTCGGCGAACGCGGCGCTCATCGGGCGACCTCCGCGCCGAGCGCGTTCTCCGCGGCGACCCGGCCGAGCCAGGCGAGGCTGGGCTTGGGCGAGCGGACGAAGGTCTCGCGGTCGACGGCGATCAGGCCGAATGTGGGCTCCCAGTGGCCCCACTCGAAATTGTCGAGGAGCGACCAGTGCAGGTAGCCGCGCACGTCGACGCCCTCGTCGATGGTGTCGGCGAGGCCCTGCAGCGCCTCCTCGGTGTAGCGGATCCGCTGGCCGTCGTCCGCGGTCGCGATGCCGTTCTCGGTGACCAGGACGGGGACGCCCTGCGTCACCGCCCAGGCGTGGCGCACCGCCATCGCGAGCGCGTCGGGGCGGTAGGCGGTGCCGACGAGGGTGTTGTCGGGGTGCGGCGGGTGCGGGACGAGACCGCGCGCGTCCACCTCCTGGCTGGAGTAGGCCTGCACGCCGACGAAGTCGTCGCCGCGGCTGCCCTCCCAGTAGACGTCCTCCTTGCCGAGGCGGATCTCGAGCAGCTTCTCCTCGCCGCCGGGGGCGGCGGTCAGTGCGCCGGCGGCGATGGTCCAGCCGACCTTGGCCGAGGTGCGCTCGCGCACGATGGCGCGGGCGGCGTGGTGGATGCGGGTGAACATCCGGCCGAGTTCCGGGTCGGCGTAGGTGAGGAAGTCGCCGTGGGACTTCTTCTCTCCGCCTCCCTCGTCGGTCGCCTCGACGGTCGGGCTCTGCCACTCGCCGCTGCCGGCCTCGCTGAGGCGGCGCATCGCGGTCATGATGGCGGCCTGCATGTTCGGCTCGTTCATGGTCACGACCCACTCGACGCCGTCGAGGATCGTCGTCGCCTCCGTGACGAACCGCTCGAACAGCGTCGAGGCGTCCTCGGCGGTCCAGCCGCCGTTCTCGGCGAACCACTGCGGGGTGGTGAAGTGCTGCAGGGTGACGACGGGGGTGACGCCGCGCTCGAAGCAGAACTCGATCATCCGGCGGTAGTGGGCGAGCTCGGCCCGGGAGAAGTGCCCGCGCACGGGCTCGATCCGCGACCACTCGAGGCTGAAGCGGTAGGCGGTGAGGCCGGCGTCGGCGAGCAGCGCGATGTCCTCGCGGTAGCGGTGGTAGCTGTCGCAGGCGTCGCCGGAGAGCTCCATGCCGGGCATCAGCTGCTCGCGGGCCCACCAGTCGCTGTTCGTGTTGTTGCCCTCGATCTGGTGGCCGGCGGTAGCGGAGCCCCAGAGGAAGCCGTTCGGGAAAGCGGTCATGATCGTCCTTCGGTCTGCGCCGTCGCGAGCGCGGCGTCGTGGTCGGGTGCGGCGGAGGTGGTGAGCAGCGGCCGGGCGGCGCGGGTCGCACCCGGGGTCAGGGGGAGCTCGTGCCCGTCGGGGAAGAGCAGCCGTCCGGTGGTGCCCTCGGGCAGGTCGACGTCGACGACGAGGTCGTCGCCCTCGCGGCGCCACTCGACGCGGAGGGTGCCCTGCGGCGACTCGTGGGTTCCGCGGGCCCAGTCGAGGTCCGGGCCGGGGACGGGCGCGACGACGACGGAGCGCCAGCCGGTCGAGTCCTCGTCCTGGCGCAGCCCGAGCAGGTGGCTGTGCAGGAAGCGGACGACCGCGCCCTTGCTGTAGTGGTTGAGCGACTCGTGGGCCTGGCCCGCGTCGTCGATCCCCTCCCAGTCCTCCCAGACCGTGGTGGCGCCGCGATCGAGCATGTGCAGCCAGGACGGCGCGGTGCGCCGGCGCAGCAGGGAGTAGGCGACGTCGGCGTACCCGGTCTCGGTCAGCACCGGCAGCAGGTCGCCGGTGGAGAGGAAGCCGGTGCCGAGGTGGTCGTCGGCGGCGTGGACGAGGTCGACGAGCCGATCGGCGGCCGGGGCCCGCAGGTGCTCGGGGACGAGCCCGAAGGACAGCGCGCGGACGTAGGAGGCCTGCGAGTCGACCGAGGTGATCCCGTCCGCGCCGAGGTAGGCCGCCTGCCAGGCCTCGCGGATGCGCTCCGCGAGCGCGGCGTAGCGGTCGGCGTCGGCGGTTCGGCCGAGCAGACCGGTGATGCGGGCGAGGGTCGCGGTCGAGCGGTGCAGGTAGGCGGTGCCCACCTCGCCCTTGTCGGCGGTGAACCAGGCCATCGGGTCGGCCTGCACCGGGTCGATCGGCCGGCCGTCGGCGTCGTGCTCGCGCGGCTCGATCCACTCGCCCCAGTGGAAGGTGCCGTCCCAGAGGAACTCCTCGAACCACTCCGGCTCGGGGGAGCGCTGCACCCGGACGTGGTGGCGCTTGGTGCGCGCCTGCTCCAGCGCCCACTCCACCCAGCGGATCATCGCCGCGACGTTCTCCTCTAGGACCAGCCGGTCGCCGGAGTCGCGGTACAGCTCCCAGGGCACGGCGACGATCGCGTCGCCCCAGCCGGCGGAGCCGGTCATCTGCGCGAACTGCTGGTCGACGTGGTGCTTGATGCGGCGGCCGTCGGGAGAGAAGTTCGTGATCCGGCCGTCGTCGAGCTGGTCGTCGCGGACGGAGCGCAGCCACTTGCGGGTGAAGCCGTGCACGTCGAAGAGGCGCGTCGCCGTGGACACGAACACCTGGTAGTCCCCGGACCAGGCGAGCCGCTCGCGGGTCGGGCAGTCGGTCGGCACGTCCACGGCGTTGCCGCGGAAGCTCCACTCGGCGATCTCGTGCAGGCGGACCAGGTCGGGGTCGCTGCACGCGAAGGTGCCGGCGCTGTCCAGATCGGTGTGCACGATGCGCATCGAGACGGTCGAGGGGTCGAACGGCGCGCCGTGGCGGGTGATCCGCGCGTATTGGAAGCCGTGCACGGTGTGCCGCGGCTCGAAGGCCTCGGCGGTCGCTCCGGCGACGACCTCGTCGCGCTGGACGAACAGCGTGGCCGGCTCGCCGGGGCGGTGGGAGTCGAGGTGCGCCGTGGAGAGGTCGCCGTCCGGGCCGCAGTGCTCGCCGAACTCGAGGACGGTCCGGGTGCCCTCGGGGCCGAGCTCCTCGAGCCGGAGCCGGCCGGAGGCGTTCTGCCCGAAGTCGAGCACCCAGACTCCCGGGCGGACCTCGCGGGCGCCGACCGGCCCTCGGGCCTCGATCACGCGGACCGGCGGAGCGGGCGACCACTCGATCGCCGGGGCGTCGACGACATCGACCAGGACGGGCCGCGCCGGCGCCTCGGCCGCCGTGAGGTCGAGCGTCTGCCCGTCCATGAGGCCGGCGCCCGTGATGCGGGAGGGCGCGCTCGTCCAGGAGTCGCCGGTGCCGATGACGCGGTGGCTGCCGTCGCCGAGTTCGAGGTGCAGCTCGGCGCGGAAGCCGAGGGTCGTGCCCCATTCAGCGGGGACCCGGAAGGCACCGACCTCGCCGCGGTACCAGCCGTCGGAGAGCTCGACCTCGACGCGGTTCACGCCGGTGCGCAGAGCGTCGGTCACGTCGGCCGCCTGAGCGTGCAGGGTGCGGTCGTAGGAGGTGGAGCCGGGGGAGAGCTCCACGGCGCCGATGCGGCTGCCGTTGATCGTCGCGGTGTACAGGCCCAGCGCGGTCGAGTAGAGGCGTGCGCTGCGGACCTCCTGCTCGAGCTCAATCTCGACGGAGAGCAGGTGCGCGGGCCGGCGGCCGGCGGGTCCCTCGTCGTCGGTGGCGGTCGGGGCGGGGGAGATCCACGGCGCGGTCCAGTCCTCGGCGAGCAGGCCCACCTCGAAGGCGGCCCAGCGCGACCACGCCGCGCCCGGCCGCTCCGCGCGGACCCGCCACTCGACCCGGCTGCGGCTGGGGAGGGCGGCCCAGGGCCATGCGACGAAGGTCGACGCAGTGGCGTGGGCGACGGGCAGCAGCCGGTCGTCGACGACGGCGTCGATCTCGTAGCGCTCGGCGGCGCCGCCGACGGGCAGCTTCCAGGAGAGTCGGGGCGAGCCGGTCGTGGTGGGCACGCGGTCTCCGCCGCTGTCGACCGTCAGGGCGAAGGGAGCGGATGGGACCTGCTCGTCGTGGGCGCTCATCGGACCGCCTTGACCTTGGCCGCGATCATCAGCCCGCCGATCAGCGCGAAGGACGCGCCGACCAGGTAGAGCAGCGTGTAGTTCTTCTCGGCGCCGATCGCGCCGATGCTGATGATCGCCGCGGCGATCAGCGGGGCGAGAGCGCTCGGGATCTTCTGGGCGAAGGCGACGACGGCCATGTAGCGGCCGGCCTCGCTCCGGTCGGGGAGGATCGCGAAGATGATCGCCTGGTCGACGGTCGCGAAGATGGCGATCGCCAGCTGCATGAGCACCGCGCCGATGATCAGCTGGGGCAGCGACCAGGCGAACGCCTCCGTGACGGCGCCGCCGACGAAGACGACGGCCGAGATCGCGACGAAGAGCCGGCGGCGCTTCAGCCGGTCGGAGAGGAAGCCGCCGAGCAGCGCCCCGCCGGTCGCGGCGACGACGCCGAGCATGCCGATGCTGGCCACGACTCCGGCGACCTCGCGGACGGGCAGGTCGAGCCGCTGCGCGTAGAAGAAGGTGCCGAACGTGGTGTTGAAGTAGAGGCCGATGAAGAAGACGAAGCGGCCGAGCCAGTTCCAGGAGAAGTCGGGGTAGCGGCGGACGTCGAAGCCGTAGCTGCGCACCACGGAGCCGAGGGTGACGGTCGCACCGGCGGGAAGGGACTTCGAGCTGCCCTCCGGCTTGACGAAGGGGAACACCGCGATCAGGATCGCGCCGATCAGGCCGGGGATCGCGAAGACGAGGAGCGTGCTCGAGGACACGGCGTAGGCGATTCCGATGCCGAGGATGGGGGCGACCTGGTTCATCAGGTTGGTCAGCGCCGAGACCTTCCCGCGCTGCGAGTCGGGCAGCTTGTCCGCCTGCAGCGTCTGCACGGCGGCCCCGGAGATCGACCAGCCCGCCATGCCGAGGACCCAGCCGCAGCCGACCAGGAGCAGGTTCGGCGCGAAGCCCATCAGCAGGAGGCCCGTGAGGCCGATGCCCGCGCCGAGGAAGAGGAACGGCGTGCGGCGGCCCCAGCGCGAGCGGGTCCGGTCGCTCCACAGCCCGACGAGCGGGCTGATCAGCAGGTAGACGACCTGGGCGATGCCGGTGATGACGCCGAGCAGCTGCTCCTGCCCGGGGGCGAGCTCCGAGATCCGCAGTGCGATGCCGTAGGAGAGCGGCACCATCATCGCCATCGAGCCGCCGAAGCTGGCGAGCATCAGCCAGAGGATGTAGCTGCGGCTGACCGGCTTCTGCGCCTCGGCCGCAGCGGGGCTCACCAGGTCGATCGGTGGCACCGCCCCTGGCTCGGCGGCCGGAGCGGCGGGGGAGGTCCCAGCGCCGGCGGGGACGTGGACTTCGGGATCGTGCGTGGTCACCGAGACTCCTTCATCAGGTGGCGTGCGCCCGCGGCGTCGCGGGGACCGGAGCGTCGGTGCTCCGGTGAATGGTGACCACCGTGGTCACCTTTCGAACTGTAACCAGTGTGGTTAGCTTTGACAAGCGACAGCGGGAGTGAACTCCCTGCGACGGAGGAGGAGCCCATGACGACCGGAACTGAGCAGGCCGACGCGCCGACCCGCGGCCGTCGAGGGCCCTACGCGTCCACCCCGGCGCGGAAGGCGGAGATCGTCCGCGCCGCGTCGGCGAGCTTCGCCGAGCACGGCTTCGAGCGGGCCTCGCTGCGCGACATCGCCTCCCGCGCGAACCTCACCCACGCCGCCCTGCTGCGCCACTTCGCCACCAAGGACGAGCTGCTGCTCGAGGCCCTCCGGCAGCGCGACGCCGACGACATCGCGCTCGCCGAGCGGATCCTCGCCTCCGAGCACTCGCCGGAGCAGGTGCTCTCGAGCGTCTTCGCGGAGGAGTTCGCGCATCCGGAGCAGCAGCGCAACTGGCTCGCGATCACGATCGCCGCCACGGACCCCGGCCACCCCGCGCACGACTTCTTCGTGCAGCGGCGCGACCGGGTCCGCGGCTACTTCTCCACCACCCGGCTCGCAGCGGCGGAGGACGGCGAGGAGGTCACCGCGGACGAGAAGATCACCCTCGTCCTGGCGATGATCGACGGCCTGCGCATCCAGTCGCTGCTCGACCCCGGCCGCCGCGCGCTGCCGCTGCTCGACGTGTTCCTGCGGCTCATCGCCTCGCCCTGATCGGACGGCGGAGGAGCTCGATCCGCACGACCCGGAGGTCGTGGGTCGGGAACATGAAGTAGCGCTCGTCCCCGTTCAGCGTGCGGCCCGGCCGCCACTGCCCGTCGACGAAGGTCTCCTCGGTCAGCGTGTCCCACTCGACGAGCTCGCCTGGCCGGGAGAAGCGGACGGTGGCGCCGCGAGCGGCGACGAGGAACTCGTCCCCGCCGAGGTGGATCACGACGCCGTAGCCGGTGACGACCGCGGCGGAGTCGCCCGTGCCCTCGCCGAACATGCCGCGGGTGTCGAGCGGGCCGGAGACCGTGACGGAGTAGCCGCCCAGCTCGACCGTCTCACTCGCACCGGTGGCGAGCCGGAAGCCGTAGATCCGACCGTCGATCTGCGCGTCCGTGATCACGGACGACAGCGACTGCAGGACCTCGAACTCCCGGAAGAGCTCCTCGCGCTCGAGCACGTCCTCGATCCCGAAGACGTGGAAGCCGAGCGCCCCGTGGGCGCCGACGGCCACGCTCGCCAGTCCCGGCTCGGGGCGCGCCTCCGGCACGAGGATCGCATTGCCTGCGACGTCGAACGAGGCGACGGCCCCCGCGAAGTCCTCGATGTAGATGTCTGGCGCGAGCAGCGCGAGCGTCGGTGCGCCGATCTGCCAGACGTCGATCATCCGCGCCACCGGTCCGCCGCTGGGGTACTGCCCAGGCTCCGCAGCGTTCGGCTGCGGTCCGAGCCAGGCGTTGGTGAACATCGGCAGCGGGTACTCGCGCTCGCCGGCTCCTGCCACGTGGTTCACGAACCGGCTGAAGGCCCAGGCCATGAAGACCTCGTCGGCTTCCCGGCCGCTGCCGAACACCTCCGCCCAGCTGCCGGAGGAGCGCGCGCCCTGCGCGGTCCACAGCTCGCGGAGCCACGGCTGCAGGGCGTCGCCGCGCTCGGCCAGCCCGTCGAGCAGTGCCGGCGGCACCGGAGCGGACCAGGCCGCCTCCGCGAGCGGACTGCGGTCGCGGCTGTCGCCGAGCAGGCCGACCTCGTTCTGCACCTGCACGGCGATGACGGTGTGCTCGGGATCGACCTCGCGCAGGTGCGCCATCAGCGCGGTGAAGGCGCGCGCGTCGGCGCGGAGCAGGTCCTCGCCGAAGACGCTGAGGATCGGCCCGTCGAGGCTGAAGCGGCCGGTCAGCAGGTTCTCCTCGTCGCGCTCGGCCCGCGGGAAGCGAGCCTCGTCGCGGCGCACCCAGCTCGGCGCGTAGGAAGACTCGGCGTTCTTGTACGAGCCGAACCAGATCAGGATCAGCCGGATCCCGCGCGCCCGCGCCTGGACGATCTGGTCGTCCACGGCGAGGAAGTCGAAGACCCCTTCCTCCGGCTCGACGAGCTGCCAGCTGGCGGCGCCGATGACCGAGCGCACACCGGCGGCCGCGAGGCGGTCCCAGACGGGAGCGAGGTACGCGGGACTCGACGGGCTGGAGTTGTGCAGCTCGCCGCCGAGCGCGAGAAACGGCTCGCCGTCGACGATCAGCCGCGAGCCGGAGCCGCGGCGCTCGATCCGCGGGAAGGGACGATCGTGGCTCACGGCTGGATCGGCGGTCACTGGACGGACCAGCCGCCGTCGGAGGCAAGGACGGCGCCGTTGATGTTCACGCCGTCGTCCGAGAGCAGGAAGCAGATCGACGCGGCGAGCTGCTCGGCGGTCGCGATCGTGGGGATCATCGCCTGGAAGGGCTGCAGCCGGGCGGAGCCCTGCTCAGACATGGTCGGCGGCATCGGGATGCCGGTGGCGACCCCGCCGGGAGCGACTGCGTTCACCCGGATCCCCTGCGGACCGTACATGAAGGCCGCCGAGCGGGTCAGGCCGAGGACGCCGTGCTTGGAGACCGTGTAGGCGTTGCCGGAGCTGTTCCCGCGCAGCGCCGCCTCGCTGGCGACGTTGACCACCGAGCCCCGGCCGACGGCGAGCATCGTCGGCAGCACCGCGCGGAGCACCTTGAACGGACCGGTCAGGTTGATCCCGATGACGCGGTCCCAGACGGCGTCGCTGGTCTCGTGCGCGGGGGAGAAGTCGTCGTTGATGCCGGCGACGTTCGCGAGGGCGTCGATCCGGCCGTCCGCCGCGGCGACGATCGCGTCGACATCGGCCTGCGCCGTGATGTCGGCGCGCACCGCGACGACCTCGAGACCGGAGTGGCTCGCCACCAGCTCGTCGAGCCGCTCCGCCGAGACGTCGACGGCGAAGACGCGGCCGCCCTCGCGGGCGATCCGGGAGGCGGTGGCGCGGCCGATGCCCGAGGCTGCGCCGGTCACGACGACCGTACGGCCGGCGAAGCGTCCGGGCGTCACCTGCTCGGCCCAGCCGGAGGGCTCGGCGTCGGCGGGGAGGACTCCGTCGTTCGCGGCGAGCACCAGCTCGTCGATCACCGACTGCGGCATCTGCCCGTTGCTGACGGCGACGAGCTGCTGCAGCGGGAGGCCGCGCAGCGGCGCGAGCATCTCCTCCTGCGTGCCGCTCTGCGCGAGAAGGGCGCGGACGAGCGGCCCGCCCTTCGGGTGGTCGAGCCATTCGCCGATCGTGCTGCCGGCGGTGACGGGGGCTGTCGTGCTCACGGTGTGCTCTTCTCCGATCGAGGATACGACCGTCGAGGGATCGACGATCGAGGGGTCGACGGTCACCAGTCGTGGACGGTGCCGTCGGCGAGCCGGTTGTAGGGCAGGTAGGCCTGCACGTAGGGGTACTTGCCCGCCTCGTCGACGTCGAGCTCGACGCCCAGGCCGGGCTCGTCGCCGGGGTGCAGGAAGCCGTCGGTCCAGGTGAAGGACTGCTGGAACGTCGCGTTCGTCTTCTCGCCGTGCTGCATGTACTCCTGGATGCCGAAGTTGTGGATCGCCAGGCCCAGGTGCATCGCGGCGGCCATGCCGATGGGCGAGATGTCGGTGGGCCCGTGCATGCCGGACTTGATCTGGTACTGCGCCGCGTACTCGAGGGTCTTCTTCAGCGCGGTGATGCCGCCCATGTGCGTGACGGCGCCGCGGACGTAGTCGATGAGCTGCTCGCGGATGAGGTCCTTGAAATCCCAGACGGTGTTGAAGATCTCGCCGATCGCGAGCGGCGTGGTGGTGTGCTGGCGGACCAGGCGCAGCGCCTCCTGGTTCTCGGCCGGCGTGCAGTCCTCGAGCCAGAACAGGTCGTACGGCTCGAGCGACTTGCCGAGCTTCGCGGCCTGGATCGGCGTCATCCGGTGGTGGCCGTCGTGCAGCAGCGGCAGCTCGGGGCCGAACTCGTTGCGCACCGCCTCGAACACGGTCGGCAGGTGCCGCAGGTAGGAGCGGGTGTCCCAGTCCTCCTCGGCCGGCAGGCCGCCGCGCTGGGCCGGCTCGTGGTCGTAGCGGACGCCCTTGTTCGCCTCGGCGGTGATGTTCGAGGCGATGCCGTAGATCGACTTCAGCCCCGGCACGGCTGTCTGCACGCGGATCGAGCGGTAGCCCTGCTCCTGGTGCGAGCGGATGCTGTCGAACAGCTCGCTGTTCGTCTTCCCCGACGCGTGCCCGTAGGCCATCAGCCCGGTGCGGGAGGCGCCGCCGAGCAGCTGGTAGACCGGCATGCCGGCGGCCTTGCCCTTGATGTCCCAGAGGGCCATGTCCACGGCGGCGATCGCGGCCATCGTCACCGGGCCGCGGCGCCAGTAGGCGGAGCGGTAGAGGAACTGCCAGGTGTCCTCGATGGTCGACGCGTCGCGGCCGATCAGCAGCGGCACCACGTGCTCGCGCAGGTAGGCGACGACGGCGAGCTCGCGCCCGTTGAGCGTGGCATCGCCGAGGCCCGTCAGGCCGTCGTCGGTGGTCAGCTTCAGGGTGACGAAGTTGCGGTCGGGACTGGTGACGATGACGTCGGCTCTGTCGATGCGCATGCGGCGGTCTCTCCGGTCTGGCCCGCGGGGAGCGCGTCGCAGGCGGTGCGGCGACGGCGCGGGCACGGCCAGTGAAACAGACGCGTCGACGATTTGGCAAGCGGTTCCACTCCACCGAAGCACCGAGGGTTCGATCCAGAATGGATGCGTGCAGCGTTCGGTTGACAAGCGATTGCCAACTGCCCAGACTGTCGGCATGCTCTCCCCCCATCGTCGTGACCCCGACCGGCTGCTCCCGGCCGATCCGCGGACCCGCGAGATCGCCCGCGGTCTCTACGAGGCGGTCGCGCAGGCGCCGATCCTCTCCCCGCACGGCCACGTCCCCGTGGAGCTGCTCCGCGACGACCTCGCCTTCGAGGACCCGGTGGCCCTGCTGGTCGCCAAGGACCACTACGTGACCCGCCTCCTGCACGCGGCCGGCGTCGACTACGCCGAGCTCGGCCTCGGCGGGCACCGGGTGGATCCCCGCGAGGTCTGGCGGATCCTCGGGGCGCACTGGCACCTCTTCGCCGGCACCGCCTCCGGCTACTGGCTCGAGGAGGAGCTGTCGCAGGTGCTCGGCGTCGACGCCGAGCTCGACGCCGGGTCGGCGGACCGTCTCTACGATGCGATCACCGAGCGCCTGGCAGCGCCCGACTTCCGGCCCCGCGCACTCTTCGAGCGCTTCGGCATCGAGGTGCTCGCGACCACGGACGATCCGCTCGACGATCTCGCCTCGCATGCCGCACTCGCCGGCACGCTCCCGGGCCGAGTCCTGCCGACCTTCCGGCCCGACCGCTACCTCGACCCCGACGGCGAGTGCTTCCGCGAGGACGTCGAGGCACTGCTCGGCCGCACCGGCAAGCCGACGACCTTCGCCGGCTACCTCGGCGCCCTCGAGGAGCGGCGCGCCCACTTCCTCGCCCACGGCGCCGTCTCGACCGACCACGGCGTCGAGCAGCCGCTCACCGTCGACCTCGACGGGGACGCGGCGCAGGCGCTGTTCGCCTCCGTCCTCGCCGGCACCGCGACGGGGGAGGAGCGGGGGGTCTTCCGCGCCCACATGCTGCTGCAGATGGCCCGGATGAGCGTCGAGGACGGGCTGGTGATGACCGTCCACGCCGGAGTGCTGCGCAACCACAGCAGCGCGACCCGGTGCCGCTTCGGCCCGGACACCGGGCACGACCTCCCCGTCGCGACCGACTACGTCCGCGGCCTGCGGCCGCTGCTCGAGCGCTTCGGCCTCGAGCGCGACTTCCACCTGGTGCTCTTCGCGGTCGACGAGACCGTCTACTCGCGCGAGATCGCCCCGCTGGCCGGCTTCTACCCGTCGGTCTACATCGGTGCGCCCTGGTGGTTCCTCGACGCGCCCGATGCGATCGGCCGGTTCCGCTCGGCGGTGACCGAGACGGCCGGCTTCTCGCGCGGGTCGGGCTTCATCGACGACACCCGCGCCTTCCTCTCCATCCCCGCCCGGCACGACACCGCGCGACGCGCCGACGCGGCCTTCCTCGCGCGCCTGGTCGCCGAGGGACGGCTCAGTCCACGCGCCGCCGAGCGCGTCCTCCTCGACGGTGTCGGGGACCAGCCCAGAAGGGTCTTCAAGCTGTGAGCACCACCACGACCACCCCTGCCACTCGCCTCGCCCGCGCCGTTCCCGCGCCTCCCGTCCGCATCGTCCACCTCGGCCTCGGCGCCTTCAGCCGCTCGCACACCGCCTGGTACACCCAGGCGAGCGAGGACGGCGCCGAGTGGGGGATCGCCGCCTACACCGGTCGCAGCCGCGACCTCGCCGACCGGCTCGCCCGGCAGGACGGGCTCTACACGCTCGTCGAGCGCGCGGAGGACGGCGACCGGGCCGAGGTGATCGGCAGTGTCGCCCGCGCGCACGCCGGTGACGATCTGCCGAGCCTGCTGCGCGATCTCTCCGCCGAGAGCACCGCCGTCGTCACGCTCACCATCACCGAGATCGGCTACCGGCTCGGGGCGGACGGCGGCTCAGATCTCGAGGATCCGCTCGTCCGCCGCGATCGCGACGAGCTCGCCGCCGTCGCCGCGGGCCGGCTCGGCCCGCAGGACGCGGCACCGGAGACCGCCCTCGGCCGCCTGCTGCTCGGGCTCGAGTCCCGTCGCCGAGCGGGGGGCGGGCCGATCGCGATCGTCTCCTGCGACAACCTCCCCGACAACGGCGGTTGCCTCGCCCGCGGCGTCTCGGCCTGGGCCGACGGCATCGCTCCGGAGCTCGGCGGCTGGCTCGACGCGCACGCCTCTTTCGTCTCCACCTCGATCGACCGCATCACCCCGCGGATCTCGGCCGAGGAGGAGGCCGTGCTCCGCGCCCGCTACGGGGACCAGGCGCCGGTGGTCGCCGAGCCGTTCCGCGACTGGGTGCTGAGCGGCCGCTTCCCGGCCGGCCGGCCGGCCTGGGAGAGCGCCGGCGCGCGCTTCGTCGACGACCTCGACCCCTGGGAATCGCGCAAGCTCCGGCTCCTCAACGGCGCGCACACCCTGCTCGCCGCACTCGGACGACTGCGCGGTCACGAGACCGTCGCGGCGGCCGTCGCCGACCCGGTCTGCCGCGCCGCGGTCGACGCCCTCTGGGACGACGCCGCCCGCGTGCTCCCGGCCGGGCTCGGGATCCCGGAGTACCGCGAGGCGCTGCTCGAGCGCTTCGCGAACCCCCGCATCGAGCACCGGCTGCAGCAGATCGGGCAGGACACCGAGACCAAGCTCCGGCTGAGGATCGTGCCGGTCGCCGAGCTCGTGCTCGCCGCAGGAGGCCGCGCCGAGGGGAGCACCGCCGCGCTCGGAGCGTGCCTGGCCGCCCTGCGCCGCGGCCTCGTCGGAGCGAGCCCGGCGGCCGTCACCGCACGCGACCTCGTCCACGGCTCCTCGCCCGCGCTCCTCGACGGCGAGGTCCTCGAGCGCGTCGAGCGTGCTGCCGCAGCCCTCGCCGAGTAACGATACGACCACACTTCCCCACCGATCTGGCAATCGATTGTCAAATCGGATCACCCCTGCTTTACTAGCCGCACGGCCGCCGAAGTCGCTTCCCGCGCAATCGGTCTCCGCCCCGCTCATCCAAAGGAGTATGAACACCATGCCGATCCCCCTGCCCCGCCGCCGAGGCGCCGCCGCCCTCGCGCTCCTGGCCGCGAGCACCCTGGTCCTCACCGGCTGCACGAGCGACGCCGCCGAGCCCGCCACCGGGGGAGGGGCCGCCGCCGCCCCCGACCTCAAGGTCGCCGCCGTCTCGGCACCCAACTCCCTCGACCCGGCTCAGCTGGTCGACGGTCAGCAGATGCTGGTCTGGGGCTCGGTGCTCGACACGCTCCTCGCCCGCGACAGCGCGACCGGCGAGCTCGTCCCCAACGCGGCGGAGAGCTGGGAGTACAACGAGGACGGCACGGAGCTCACCCTGAAGCTCCGTGAGGGGATGACCTTCAGCAACGGCGACCCCGTGACCGCCGAGACCGTCGCCGCGACCATGCTCCGCAGCAAGAACACCCCCGGGATCGTCCAGCCGCGCTACGGCCTCGTCTCCGACGTCATCGCCGAGGACGACCTCACCGTGAAGGTCTCCTTCACCGCGTACGACCCGCAGTTCGTCTGGCTCCTCGCCCTCGGCGCCGGTGCGATCGGCGACGCCGAGACTCTGGACGACCCGGCGACCGCGACCGACCCGGTCGGCTCGGGCCCCTACACGCTCGACACCGCGGCGTCGGTCCCCGGCACCTCCTACGTCCTGAAGAAGCGCGAGGACTACTGGAACGCCGACGCCTACCCCTTCCCGTCCGTGACGGTCCGCGTGCTCCAGGACCCGACCGCCGCGTTCAACGCCCTCCAGGCCGGCGAGATCAACGCGGGGACCGTGCAGTCGCAGGTCTCCTCGCAGCTCGACGCCGGCCGCTTCACCGTCACCGACACCAACGTCCAGGCGGTCGGCTACATCGGCATCCTCGACCGCGCCGGCACCACGAACCCGGCCCTCGGCGACGTCCGCGTGCGCCAGGCCATCAACTACGCGCTCGACCGCGAGGGCATCGTCAAGGGCATCTACAGCGGCGTCGGCCAGCCGACCGAGCAGATCTTCAACCCCGCGGGCGAGGTCTACGACGAGTCGCTGAACGACACCTACGCCTACGACCCCGAGAAGGGCAAGGCGCTCGTCGAGGAGGCCGGCTTCACCGGCACCACCTTCAAGATCCCGAGCACCTTCCTCACGACCACCATCGAGTCGACGCTCTCGCAGGCGTTCACCGACATCGGGCTGGGCCTGGAGTGGGTCGCCGTCCCGCCGCAGCAGGCGCAGTCGGCGCTGCAGTCCGGCGAATTCGGGCTGAACTTCCAGATCACCGGCTTCAACTCCGACCCCGCCGACGCCTTCACGCACTACGGCGTCGACGGCGACCGCAACCCGCAGCACTTCACCGACCCGACCCTCGACGGCCTGTTCGCCACCCTGAACTCCACCGTCGACTTCGAGGCCGCCGTGCCCACCTACCAGGAGCTCAACGCCTACGCGGTCGAGCAGGCCTGGGAGGCGCCGATCCTGTTCATCGGCGGCAAGTGGGCCACCGCGGACGGCATCAGCATCGTCAACTACGGCGGCGCGCCCGCCACTGTCCGCACCTTCGCCTACGAAGGCTGACCGCCACGCGGGGGCGGCCGGTGACGGCCGTCCCCGCCGGATGGGAATCAGATGATCCTCTACATCGCGAAGCGCCTCGGGGCGGGCGTCGTCCTCGCCCTCCTGGTCACCTTCATCACCTTCCTCCTGCTCAGCACGTCCTTCCGCGACGTGGCGAGCACGATCCTCGGCTCGTCCGCGACGCCCGAGAACGTCGCCGGGCTGATGGCCTCCAAGGGCTGGGACCGTCCGGTCCTCGTCCAGTACGTCGACTGGCTGCTCCACCTGCTGCGCGGCGACCTCGGCATCTCCGTCTACACCTCGCTGCCGGTCGGCCCGTCCGTGCTGCAGCGACTGGCCGTGACGCTGTCGATCATCGTCCCGGCGCTGATCCTCACCGCGATCATCGCCACCGCGCTCGGCGTCTGGGCCGCCTCCCGCGGCGGAGTCGTCGACAAGATCGCGCAGGGCGTCTCGCTCGTCGGCTACCTGGTTCCCGGTCTCCTGCTCGCGATCGGTCTGGTCGTGGTCTTCGCCGTGCAGCTGAAGTGGCTGCCTGCCACCGGCTTCACCCCGTTCACGGAGAGCCCGGCCGGCTGGGCGCGCAGCATCGTCATCCCCGTCATCGTGCTGATGATCGGCGGCATCGCCGGTCTCGCCGCCCAGGTCCGCGGACGGATGATCGACGAGCTCCGCCGCGACTACGTCCGCACCCTGCGCACGCGCGGTGTGCCGACCCGCGCGATCGTCCTCAAGCACGCCCTGCGCAACGCCGGCAGCCCGGCCCTGACCGTGCTGTCCCTCGAGTTCATCCAGATGTTCGGCGCCGCCCTGATCATCGAGAACGTCTTCGCCCTCCCCGGCTACGGCAGCTACGCGTTCAACGCGTCCCTGCAGGGCGACATCCCGGTCGTCCTGGGCATCGCGGCGTTCGGCGTCGCTCTGGTCATCGTGGTCAACCTCGTCACCGACCTGGCCAACGGCTGGCTCAACCCGAAAGCGAGAGTCCGATGACCCCGTCCGACGACAGCGCCCGCGCGAACGGCCGGGCCGACGAGCAGACCGCCCCTCCGGTGCAGTCCACCCCCACCTCGCAGGCCGCGGGTGCCGGCCACGCCGACGCCGCACCGCTCACCCGCGGGATCGCGATCCCGAGCACCGAGGGGCTGCAGACCATCGCGGCCGAGGTCCGCGCCGCGCGGACGCCGCTCTGGCGGCGTCTCCTGCGCGACCCGCAGGCGCTGATCACCTCCGTGCTCCTGCTCCTCGTCCTCCTCGTCGGCGTCTTCGCCACGCTGCTCGCGCCGATGGGCGCGAACGACTCGAGCCTCTCGGCGATCAACGCGCCCGCCGGGACCCCGGGCTACCCGTTCGGAGCCGACGAGTCCGGCCGCGACATCCTGAGCCGGATGATCCTCTCGACCCAGACCGCGGTCATCGCCGGGCTGATCGGCGCCGGGGTCGCCCTCGTGATCGGCGTCGTAGCCGGCCTGATCGGCGGCTACTTCGGCCGCGTCACGCAGGCGACCACCGAGTGGGTCTTCAGCCTGATCATGACCTTCCCCGGCCTGCTCCTGCTGATCATCCTGATGCCGGTGACCGGCGGTGACTACCGCGCCACCATGCTGATCTTCGGCGTCCTGCTCTCCCCGGGCATCTACCGGATCGTGCGGAACCTCGTCCTCGGGGTGAAGAACGAGCTCTACGTCGACGCCGCGCGCGTCTCGGGACTCGGCGACCTCCGCATCCTCGGCCGGCACGTGCTCTCGGTCGTCCGAGGGCCGATCATCATCGCCGCCGCCTTCCTCTTCGGCTCGGCCATCGCCGTGCAGTCCGGCCTGGCGTTCCTCGGCGTCGGCTCCCTCGAGGTCCCCAGCTACGGCGCCATGATCGCGTCGGGCTTCCGCAACCTCTACATCGCGCCGACCCAGTTCCTCTGGCCCAGCATCGGCCTCGGGATCATCACCGCGTCCCTCGTCCTGCTCGGCAACTCGCTCCGCGACGCGCTCGAGGGCTCGAAGCCCACGCCCGCGAAGATCGGCGGAGGGCAGCGGGTCGTCGCCGATGAGGCCGTCGACCGCGAGCGGGCCGCCCGCTCCCTGCTCGACATCCGCGACCTGGTGATCGCCTACCCGAGCCCCGACGGCACCCTCAACGAGGTGGTCCACGGGGTCTCGCTGACCGTCGCCCGCGGCGAGGTCATGGGGCTGGTCGGCGAGTCCGGCTCCGGGAAGTCGCAGACCGCCTTCGCCACCCTCGGCGTCCTGCCGAACGAGGCGGTGGTGGTGCGGGGCTCGATCCTCTTCGACGGCACCGAGCTGATCGGTCTCTCCGACGCCGAGATGCGGCCCTTCCGCGGGAAGGCGATCTCCTACATCCCGCAGGAGCCGATGTCGAACCTCGACCCGTCGTTCACCGTCGGGGCCCAGCTCGTCGAGGGCGCCCGGGCGGCGCTCGGCGTCTCGAAGAAGGAGGCGCGGTCGCGCATCCTCGCCCTGCTCGCCCGGGTGGGCATCGCCGATCCCGAGAGCACCTTCCGCTCCTACCCGCACCAGATCTCCGGCGGGATGGCGCAGCGCGTCCTGATCGCCGGCGCCGTGGTCAGCCGCCCGAAGCTGCTGATCGCCGACGAGCCCACGACGGCCCTCGACGTGACGGTGCAGGCCGAGATCCTCGACCTGCTGCGCGATCTGCAGGACGAGCTCGACATGGCCGTGCTGCTGGTGACCCACAACTTCGGCGTCGTCGCCGACGTCTGCAACCGCATCACCGTGATGCGCCGCGGCGAGATCGTCGAGCAGGGCGAGGTCGAGGCCGTCTTCGACGCCCCCGAGCACCCGTACACCGCGATGCTGCTCGACTCGATCCTCGATGAAGAGACGGTCAGAACCGACCCGCCGGTGACGGCGACGACCACCGGAGGTGCGGCGTGAGCCTGCTCGAGATCCGCGACCTGCGCGTCGCCTTCCCCGGCCGCGGCTTCCGCGCGAAGCCCGTCGAGGTGCTGCACGGCATCGACCTCGACGTCGCAGCGGGCGAGACCGTCGGCCTCGTCGGCGAGTCCGGCTCGGGCAAGACCACGATCGGTCGCGCCGTCCTCGGCCTGGTCCGGCCCTCCGCCGGGACCATCCGCTTCGACGGCCAGGAGATCGGCGGTCTGCGCGGCGCCGCGCGGCGTGCGATCGCCGATCAGATCCAGGTCGTCTTCCAGGACCCGTACACCTCGCTGAACCCGTCGATGACGATCGGCGAGATCCTCGCCGAGCCGCTCGTCGTCCAGGGCTCGAGCCCCAAGGACGCCCGAGCGCGGGTGCGCACGCTGCTCGATCAGGTCCAGCTGCCGTCCGACGCCCTCGAGCGCCTGCCGCGCGAGTTCTCCGGCGGGCAGCGCCAACGCGTCGCCATCGCCCGGGCGCTGGCCCCCGGCCCCCGGGTGATCGTCTGCGACGAGCCCGTCTCGGCGCTCGACCTCTCCACCCAGGCGCGGGTGATGGAGCTGTTCGTCGAGATTCAACGCGCCACGGGCGTCGCCTACCTCTTCGTCTCGCACGACCTCTCCGTCATCCGGCACATCAGCCACCGCGTCGCGGTGCTCTACCGCGGCGACCTGGTCGAGACGGGAGACGCGCCCACGGTCACGCTGACCCCCTCGCACCCCTACACCCAGCGGCTCCTGCTGGCGGCTCCGGTCGCCGACCCGCGCCGCCAGAGCGCGCGCCGCGAGCAGCGCCGCGAGACGCTGAAGAAGGCCTCGTGACCGCGCTCGCCCTGCCCGGCTTCCACCCGGACCCGTCGATCTGCCGGGTGGGGGAGCAGTACTTCCTGATCACCTCCAGCTTCGAGTACTTCCCCGGCGTCCCGCTCTTCACGAGCACCGATCTCGCGACCTGGACGCAGCTCGGCAGCGTCCTCGACCGGCCCTCGCAGCTGGACGTGCGCACCGGCATCGAGAACGCGAGCGGCGGGATCTACGCCCCCACCCTGCGCCACCACGACGGCCGCTTCTGGATGGTCACCACGAACCTGCACGAGATCCGCGACGGGCACCTGATCGTGCACGCCGATGATCCCGCCGGCCCGTGGAGCGAGCCCGTCCGCACGACCGGGCTGCTCGGCATCGACCCCGACCTCTCCTGGGACGAGGACGGCGTCTGCCGGCTGACCTGGTCCGACGTCGTGAACGGCGGCATCTCCCAGGCCGTCGTCGACCCGCTGACCGGGGCGGTGCTCTCGGAGCCGACGGAGATCTGGCGCGGCACCGGCGGCGCGCACGCCGAGGGGCCGCACGTCTTCTCCCGCGGCGGCCGCTGGTACCTGGTGGTCGCCGAGGGCGGGACGGCGCACGGCCACATGGTGACGATCGCGCGGGCGGACGCTCCCGACGGCCCGTACGAGTCGAACCCGGCGAACCCGATCCTCAGCCACCGCAGCACGACCGATCCGGTGCAGTCGACCGGTCACGCCGACCTCGTCGAGCTCGCCGACGGCGGCTGGGCGATCGTGCACCTCGGCACCCGCCCGCGCGGGTCCTTCCCGAAGTGGCACACCAACGGCCGCGAGACCTTCCTCTCCGGCATCGACTGGGTCGACGACTGGCCCGTCGTCGTCGAGGACCGGTTCGCCCCGGCCACCCGCGCGGCCGATCTCGACGAGCGCTTCAGCGGTCCATCGCTGCATCCGCGCTGGATCGCGCCGGGCGCGGTGCCCGCATCGTTCGCGTCGCCGTCGGCCGAGGGTCTCCGGCTCCGGGCCGGCCGCGCCCCGCAGTCGCCGGCCGCCGAGCGGCTGCTCACCGTGCGCGCGACCGAGCAGACCTGGACCGCCTCCGTCGAGGGCGAGGGCGACCTCTCCCTGACGGTCCGGATCGACGACGAGCACCAGGCGATGGTGGAGCGCGTCGGCGGCGTCGTCCGCGCGCGCCTCGTCGTCGGGCCGCTCGATGAGGTCCTGGGGGAGCGCGACGACCTGGGCGCTCTGGCGCGCCTGGTGGCCCGCGCGGTTCCCTTCGGCGGACAGCCCGGCCAGCGGCAGGGTCCGGACCGGATCGTGCTCGGCGCCGAGGGCCCGGAGGGGTTCGTCGAGCTCGCGTCCTTCGACGGCCGGTACCTCTCGACCGAGGTCGCCGGCGGCTTCACCGGTCGCGTGATCGGCGTCGAGGCGCTGGGCGCCGACGCGCTGGTGACCCGGTTCACGCTCTCGGCCGCGTGAGGGGCCGGGCCGCATGAGGGGGAGCACGGCGACGCCGGTGTCGCTGACCGGCGTCGGCGCCGAGCAGCAGCCGCTCGGGCGGCTCGCGGTCGCGCTGCTCGTCGCGGCGACGTTCGGCTCGGGCATGGCGATGATCGTGCCGATGGCCTACTCGCTCGCGGTGCGGCTCGAGGAGCTCGCCCCCGGCCGCCCCGACCTGCTCGGGGTGCTGCTCGGCGTCGGCTCCGCGGCGACGCTGGTCGTCGCGCCGCTCACCGGCGTGCTCAGCGATCGCACCCGGTCGCGCTGGGGGCGGCGCCGGCCGTTCACGGTCGCCGGCCTCGCCCTCGGCGTCACGGCGGTCCCCGTGCTGGTGACGGCGCCGACCGTCCCGGTCCTCGCCCTGGGCTGGATCCTGTCGACGGTCGGCTGGAACACGGCGGGCGCCTCGATCGGCAACTGGCAGGCCGACCGGCTGCCGGCTCAGCAGCGCGGCACCGTCTCCGGCCTCACCGGCCTCACCATGCAGATCTCACCGGTCCTCGGCATCCTGCTCGTCGGGACCGTCCGCTCCGAGACACTCCTGGTCTTCGCGATCCCGGCCGCCGTCGGCCTGCTGCTCGCCGGGGCGTTCGCGCTGCTCGCCGCCGACCCCGACAGCCGGGGACCGGCGCCCGCCGACCGGATGACCCTCCGCCGGATCCTCGGCAGCTACGCCTTCGACCCGCGCGCCTTCCCCGACTTCACCCGGAACTGGATCGGCCGCTTCGTCTTCTTCCTCGGGCTGAGCCTCACCACCAGCTTCACCGTGTTCTTCTTCGCCCAGCGCCTCGACCTCGCGGTGCCGGACGTCGCAGGGGTGCTCGCGCTCACCTCGGCGCTCAGCATCGGCACGGCCCTGGTCGGCTCCCTCGGCGGCGGCCGGCTCAGCGATCGCACCGGAGTCCGGCGGCCGTTCGTCGTCGCGGGCGCCGCGCTGTTCGCCGCCGGCTCGATCGTCTCCGCCACGGCCGGCGCCCTCCCGGCGCTCCTGGTCGGCTCGCTGCTCTCCTCCCTCGGCATCGCCCTGTTCTCCGCTGTCGGGCAGGCGCTCTCGCTCGACGTCCTTCCGCACCGGGAGACGCAGGCGGGCCGCTACACCGCGATCACCCTCTTCGCGCAGAAGATCCCGGGAGTGATCTCCCCGCTGGCCGCGCCGCTCGTGCTCGCGCTCGGCGGCGGCGAGAACTTCACCGCCCTCTACCTCACGGCAGCAGCGCTCGCGCTGCTCGGCGGGGCGCTCATCGGAGTGACCGTCCGCAGCCCGGCCCCCTGACCCACCCGGATCGCTCCGCGATCCCTCCGACACCTCGACCACACTGAACCACGCCGGCCCCGCGCCGACCCGAAGAGAGGCAAGCATGCTCAAGCCCCGCCCCACCCCCACCCGAGAGCTCGTCAGCCTCGACGGCGTCTGGCGCTTCGCGCTCGACTCCCGCGTCGACGAGTCGCCGTGGACCGCGACGCTGCGCACGCCGCTCGAAGCGGCCGTCCCCGCCTCCTACAACGACCTCTTCACCGACCCGGCCATCCGCAAGCACGTCGGCTGGGTCTACTACCAGCGCACCGTCCGCGTGCCCCTCGGCTGGGGCGAAGACGACGTCCTGCTCCGCTTCGACGCCGCGACCCACGCCGCGAAGGTCTACGTCGACGACGAGCTCGCCGGCGAGCACGTCGGCGGCTACACGCCCTTCGACGTCGACATCACCGACCGCGTCGCCGCCGGCGGGGAGTTCCGCCTCACCGTCGCGGTGAGCGGCGACCTGACCAACGAGACCATCCCGCCCGGCCGGATCGACGTCACCGCGACCGGCAAGCGCAAGCAGACCTACTTCCACGACTTCTTCAACTACGCCGGACTCGCGCGCTCGGTCCGGCTGCACAGCCGGCCGAAGCGCCGCATCGACGACGTCGTCGTCGTCACCGGCTTCGAGGGCTCGACCGGCTCGGTCGATTACCGCGTCGAGTCGACCGGCGGCGCGGACGTCCGGGTGCGCCTCGAGGACGCCGACGGCGCCGTCGTCGCCCGGGGGGAGGGCGCGCACGGCGTCCTCGAGGTCGCCGATGTCGTGCTCTGGAAGCCCGGCGCGGCCTACCTCTACGAGCTGACCGTCGAACTTCTCGACGGCGACGAGGTCGTCGACAGCTACCCGCTCGCCGTCGGCGTGCGCACCGTCGAGGTGCGCGGGCACGAGTTCCTCCTCAACGGCGAGCCGTTCTACTTCACCGGCTTCGGCAAGCACGAGGACACCCCGATCCGCGGCAAGGGACACGACGACGCCTACCTCGTCCACGACTTCCAGCTGCTCGAGTGGATCGGCGCCAACTCTTTCCGCACCTCGCACTACCCCTACGCCGAGGAGGTGCTCGAGTTCGCCGACCGCCACGGCATCGTCGTGATCGACGAGACCGCCGCCGTCGGCCTGAACATGGGCGTCGTCGGCGGGATGAGCGGCACGCCGCCGTTCCCGACCTTCTCCGAGCAGTTCGCCAACGACAACACGCAGGCCGCGCATGCGCAGCACCTCCGCGAGCTGCTCGTCCGCGACCGCAACCACCCGTCCGTCGTGATGTGGAGCATCGCCAACGAGCCCGCCTCGAACGAGGAGGGCGCCCGCGAGTACTTCGAACCCCTGGTGGAGCTCGCCCGCGAGCTCGACCCGACCCGCCCGCTCACCTACTCCCTGGTGATGTTCGCGACCTTCCAGAACGACCGGATCATCGACCTCTTCGACGTGATCAGCCTCAACCGCTACTACGGCTGGTACATCGCCGGCGGCGAGCTCGACGTCGCCCAGGCCTACCTGCAGGGCGACATCCAGGGCTGGATCGACCGCATCGACAAGCCGATCATGATGAGCGAGTACGGCGCCGACACCGAGCCCGGACTGCACTCCGTCTGGGAGGACCGGGTCTGGACCGAGGAGTACCAGATCGCCTACCTCGAGGCCAACCACCGCGTCTTCGACCGCTTTCCCCAGTTCGTCGGCGAGCAGGTCTGGAACTTCGCCGACTTCGCCACCGACAACGGCCTGCACCGGGTCGACGGCAACAAGAAGGGCGTCTTCTCCCGCGACCGCAAGCCCAAGGCCGCCGCCTGGGCGCTGCGCAAGCGCTGGCGCGGACTCGACGGCGCGAAGCCGTCCAGCGATGAGTAGCGGGGGCGGCGGCGACGCACCGCCGCTGCGCTGGGGGATCCTCGGCACCGGCCGCATCTCGGAGTCCTTCGTCCCGGACATCCGCGCGTCGGGCGGAGTCGTCGGCGCGGTGTGGGGGAGGCGCACCGAGACGGTGGAGGCCTTCGCCGCCGCGCACGGCGTCCCGCGCTCCACGACGGAGCCGGACGCCCTGCTCGGCGATCCCGACATCGACGTCGTCTACGTCGCCACGCCGCCGGCCACCCACCTCGAGTTCGCGACGCGCGCGCTCGAGGCGGGCAAGCACGTCCTCGTCGAGAAGCCGATGACGACCAGCGCCGCCGACTCCGCACGCCTCTTCGAGACCGCCGCGGAGCACGACCGCTTCGTCATGGAGGCGATGTGGATGAAGTTCAACCCCCTCCACCTCGAGGTCGCGCGCGAGGTGCGCGACGGCGTCCTCGGAACACCCCGCTACGTCCGCGCTGCCTTCGGGATGCCCTTCCCCGCCGGCGGCAGCCGCTGGCATGCCGATCTCGGCGGCAGTACGGTGCTCGACCAGGGCATCTACCCGGTCACCCTCGCCGAGTGGCTGCTCGGGCCGGTCGTCTCGGTCTCCGCGACCGGGGTGGTGCGGGACGGTGTCGATGTGGCGGCGCAGATCTCGCTGCAGCACCAGGATGGCGCCTCGTCCCAGCTGGCCTGCTCCGTCCTCGAGGCCCTCGACCCGTCCGCCTCGGTCAGCGGCACCGCCGGCTGGATCGAGATCCCGGCCATGTTCTGGGCGGGCGACGTCGCCCGAGTGCACGCGGGCTCGCAGGGAGCGCTGTTCGGCGAGCCGATCCCGCTCCGGCGCCCGCGCGAGGGCAATGGCTACGTGCCGATGATCCGATCGGTGGCGGCGACGGTCTCGGCGGGTCTCCGCGAGCACCCCGAGCACGACGCCGCGGCGACCCTCTCCGTCGCGCGGGTGCTCGACGAGATCCGCGGACAGGTCTTCGCGGAGGCTGCCCGATGACCGTCGCGGGGGGTGGTGCCGCGGCCGCGGTGCGCGGCGGGTTGGCGTCGCGCACGGTCAGCAGGGATGATCGCTCCATGCCCCTCGCCGCACCCCTCCGCCGGTCGACCGATGCCTGACGGGATCGCGGCCGAGATCCCCGCCGAGCTGGCGGCCCGCCTGCACCGGCGCGGGGGCGCGGCGACGATCTACGACATCGCGGAGCTGGCCGGCGTCGCCCCCTCCACCGTCTCGCGCGCTCTGTCGAAGCCGGGGCGGATCAGCGCGAAGACCGAGGCGCGCGTCCGCGCGGCGGCGGATCAGCTCAACTTCCGCTTCAACCCGATGGCTCGCGCCCTGCTGTCCGGGCGGAGCCACACGCTCGCCCTGGTCGTCGCCGACATCACCAACCCCGTCGTCTTCGGTATCGTCCGCGGCGCCGAGCACGCCGCCAGTGCGGCGGGCTACACGCTCGTCATCGCCGAATCGCAGGAGTCCGGCGAGGCGGAGGCCGAGGCCATCGAACGGCTGATCCCGACCGTCGACGGCATCGTGCTGGCCACGACCCGCCTCTCCGACGAGCGGATCGTCAGCATCGCCGAGCGCAAGCCGGTCATCCTCATCAACCGCGCCGTCCCGGGGGTGCCGAGCATCCTTCCCGACGTCGAGAGCGGAGTCGGGGAGCTCCTCGAGCACCTGGCCGCGCTCGAGCACCGATCGATCGTCTACCTCTCGGGCCCGGACACCTCGTGGATCAGCGACCGGCGGTTCGAGCGCATGCTCGAGGACGCGGACCGTCTCGGCTTCGCCCTGGTCGAGATCGGGCCGAACGCGCCGACGATCGACGGCGGGAAGGACGCCTTGAGGCGAGTCCTCGCCGCTCGGCCGACGGCGGTCATCGCCTTCAACGACCTCCTCGCCCTCGGACTGATGCAGGCGGCGGCGGGACAGGGGATCCGCGTGCCGGAGGAGCTCAGCGTCGCCGGATTCGACGACATCTTCGGCAGCGAGCTGATCTCGCCGCCGCTGACGACCGTGCGCGCGCAGCTGGTCGAAGCGGGTCGGCGCGCCGTGGCCGACCTTCTCGCGGGCCTCGCCGGCGAGGCCATGAGCGAGGGCCGGCCGTCGCTGACGACCACCCTGGTCGTCCGAGGTTCGACGGGAGCCGCTGCGCCGAAGCGGCCGTGAGCGGTCGCGGGCCGTGGTTCATCACGATGTGCCGGTCGCAGACCTGGTAGGCGTGGTGCAGGTTGTGGGTGACGAGGATCGAGCTCACGCCCTCCGTCTTCAGCTGGCGCAGGCAGTTCAGCAGCGCCTCCGTCGCCCGGACCGCGACGGCCGAGGTCGGCTCGTCGAGGATCAGCAGGCTCCGCTTGAAGTGCACGGCCCGGGCGATGGCCACGGCCTGCGCCTGCCCACCGGAGAGCGAGGCGACGAGCTGACGCGAGCTCTTGGTGCCCTCGATGGTGACGACCGTGTCGAGGATCTCGGTCGCGATCGCGTCCATCTCCTTCGTCCTCATGAAGCCGAGGCGGTCGGTGATCTCGCGGCTCATGACGATGTTGCGGCTGATCGACATCGTCGGCACGAGGGCCGAGTACTGGTGGATCGTCCCCACGCCGAGCTCCTCGGTCACCGAGCGGTCCACCTCGGGCTGCAGCCTCCCGTCCCAGGAGTAATCGCCCCAGGTCATCGGGACGACTCCGGAGAGGATCTTCAGGAGGGTGCCTTGCCGGCGCCGTTGTCGCCGAGCAGGCCCACCACCTCGCTCTTGTCATGCTGATCGAGCAGCCCGCGCAGCGGGCGCATCGAGATCCACCCGCCTGAGGGCTACTTCAGGGTCACGGTGACGGGCGCGCTGACGGTGCTGTTGCCGGCGGCGTCGGTCGCCCGGGCGGTGAGCGGGAAGGTCCCGTGCGTGCCCGCGGTGCTGGTGGTCAGCGACCAGGTGCCGTCGGCGTTCCGCACGGCGTCGCCGACATCGGTGCCGCCGAGGAGGAAGGTGACGCGGCTGACGACGGTGTCGTCCGTCGCGGTGACGGTGGCGGTCGTCGAGCCGCCCAGCACCGTGCCGGTGCGCGGCGAGGTGATCGCGACGGTCGGCGCGGTCCGGTCGACGGCGGCCTTGTTCGGAGCGGGCTTCGCAGCGGCCGACGCAGGGGTGGCAGCGGGCGCGGGCGTCGCGGGAGCCTTCGGGGCGGTCGTGGCGTGCGGAGCGCTGGTCTTCGGAGTGGAGGTCGACTTCGGAGCCGGCGTGGCCGTCTTCGGCGCGGCCGAGGCTGCGGGCGCCGGAGCCGCCGTCCGCGGGGCGACCTTCGCGGATGCGGCGGTCGTGCCGCCCGAGACGGTCACCCGATCCCACGCGCCGGTGAGGAGGGCGGTGGTCGGCCGCGGAGCCAGCGCGTCGAAGCCGGCGGCGGTCAGCGCGCTGAGCGCCGTGTCGACGGAGAAGCCGCCGCTGCGGGCGACCTTGCCGGTCAGGGTGGTCCGGGAACCGGAGACGGCGTTCCAGGTGGGCTGCAGCGAGCCGGTGAAGATCGAATCCGTCGCATCGACGTTGCCGCCGCCCTTGCCCTGGATCGCGCTGACGCTGCCCTTGCCGTTGACGGCCCCGGGGTAGCCGGCGCCGCCCTGGAGGAACGGGTAGCGCTGCGCCGCGACGTCGCCGCCGAGGATGAGCGCGTGGTCGAAGAGGACGTTCTTCACGCCGCCGACGATGACGGCGCTGTTGTTCGAGCTGAACACGGCGGTGTCGCGGACGGTGACCTGCCCGATGATGCCGGCGCCCTCGATCTGGAGGCTGTCCGTGTGCGGGCGCGCGGGGTTGGCGCCGCCGCCGTACTGCTTGTCGAGATAGTAGGAGGGCGCGATGTAGTCGCCCGCGACCAGAACGTCGCTCACCGTGTTCGGGGAGTAGGCCTTGATCTGCGCCGAGTCGCCGCTCTTGAGCTTCGACTCCGGCTCGACGATCTCGAGCAGCTCGACGTCGCGCACCGGGATCCCCGACGAGGCGGCGAGGCCGATCCAGTTGTTCGCGATCCGCAGCCAGGCGAACGAGGAGTGCGTCGCGCCCTTCACATCGATCGAGCCGATGTCGAAGCGCATCAGCGTGATGCCGGTGACGCCCTTCAGCATCCAGCTGCCGCCGGTGACGGACTGGAAGCCGTCGCGCGCCGTGATCAGCACCTTGAGCGGGCCGTCGTTCGTGTAGCCGTCGAGCGCGGAGAGGTCGTCGATGCGTCCCGGAGCGACGCGGACCACGGCGCCGGCGGCGATCCGGGCGGGCGTGAGGGCGTCGAGCGCGGCGCGGATCGCAGGGCCCGAGGCCGCGACGTCGACGACGGTCGTGCCGGCGGGGAGCGCGGAGCGGATGTCGGGGGTGTCGGAGGGGTAGTGCGTGCCGTCCGGGCCGAAGGTCGAGGCGCTCGCGGAGGCCGCGGCCGGAGCGGCGGAGGCGGCCGGCGCGATCTGGAACGAGGCACCGGTGGCGGCGATCCCGACGGCGGCGGTGACCGCGAGGGAGCGGAGGAGCGCGCGGGTGCGGCGGGTGGACGGGGTTGCGGAGGTGATGCGTGACATGGCGGTGTCTTTCGATCGGAGGGCGGAGTGACGGATCGCCGACGCATGGGGTCGAGGACTCCGAGGCGCGACGGACCGGGGACCTCGCACGGGGGAGGAGCCCCGGAGACACGCAGCGGTGCGTTCCGGGCGGCTCAGCAGCGGCGGGGCCGCTCCCGTTCGAACTCGATGAGCATCGGCGGGGCGGCGGCACTCGGTCGAACCGAGCGGTGCGCTGAGCAACAAGGGGAAACGTATGGCGCCAGTTCTGAGGGCCGGAAGAAAATGGCACGGAATGTGCTGTTTGGCCGAGAAGGCTGTGTTCCCAAGTCCTCGCTGCCCCCGCTCCGCGGGGTGGGTCCGGGGGAGGACCACCCCGATCCGGGTGGTACGTGAGGAGCCGGCGGGTGACCGCCATCACCCGCCGGCTCGTCGTGGTGACTACTCGGTGGCGGTGCCGTTGCGCCGACGGCGGCGTCCGAGGAGCACGCCGATCGCGCCGAGGAGTCCGAGGACTCCGGCGGCGGGGAGCACGGCGGCGTCGGATCCGGTCGAGGCGAGGCGACCCGCGGTCGACTGTCTCGCTGACGACGACGACGACGATGCTGCGGCGGGGGCGGTCGGGACCGCGATCTCCTTGCCTGCACGACTCGCTGTTCCGGCGGGAGGCGCGACGGCGCCGCCGCTCGGCGGGACGTCGGGGCCGACCGGAGTGGGGCCCGCCGTGGGGGTGGCGGTCGGGCTGGTCGTCGGGCCGGGCGTCGGGGTCGGGGTCGGAGTCGGAGTCGGGGTCGGCGCGGGGGTCGGCGTCACCGTGCGGATGGCGAGGGTGCCGAGGGTCTGCTTGCTGAACGCGGTCCCTTCGGGCGTGGTGGCGGTGGCGAATGATGCGACCCAGATCGAGTGGTTGAAGACGTCGCGCTCGGTCACCTCGGTCTCGAAGGAGACCACACCGGTCTCACCGACGGGCAGCTCGGCGAGCTTCTCACTGTCCGAGACCTGCACGTCGCGCAGTGCGACGTTGCCGGTGTTGGTGAGCTGGGCGACCCACTTCACCTTCGTGCCGGCGACGACGGGCTCGCCCTCCTTCACCTGGAACGTTCCGGAGATCTTCACGTCCAGATCCGGCGCCGGCACCGGGATCGGGGGCTTCTCGGGGATGGGGAGCTTGTACTCGAACGGCGCCGAGACCGTCACGCGCGAACCGTCCGGAAGCGTGCCCCGGACCAGCTTCGACTGCGCCGAGACGAAGCCGTCCTTGAGGTTCTGCGCACTCACCACGGCCTCCGTCGTGTTCAGCAGGAACGACTCCCCGACCTTGAGCGTCTTGTGCCCGAGGACGTCCTTCAGATCGACTCCGCCCGTGTTCTTCACGTCGTAGGTGAACTGGACACGCGTGCCCTCCTTCACCAGCTCACCCGGCTGCGTCAGGAACTTCCCCGTGATCGTCACCGTCACCGCAGGATCGGCGCTGGCCGGCGCCATCGAAGGACCCGGCGTCGGCGTGCTCGGCACAGCGGGCTGCGTCGGTGCAGGAGTCGGCGTGGCGGGCTGCGTCGGCGTGGGCGTCGGTACGGGCAAAATCCCTTGTGGAACAGGAATCGAGGTGTCGATGCCTGCATCGATGCGAGCTCCCTTCGGGGTGTAAGCCGTCCCCCCGGTAGTGAAGCGCCATGAACCGCTCGCCAGCTTGCTCACCCCAACGAAGTCGTTGTCATGGTCGAGGTCCTTGGATTCGCCCACCGCAAGTGGGATTGGACCAACGCCCGGCCGGCTGTAGCGGTCGAGGAACACGTTCAGTGGGACGTCGCCGGTGTTCTTGAGGTGGATGGTGAACCCGATCTCGACGGAAGGCTCGCTTCCATCGGTGGTGGGTTGAAGGATGAAAGTAGCGGTGACCGTCCGCTCGAGGGCGGGGTGCTCGACGGCAGGCGCCGACGTCGGTGCCGGCGTGGCGGGCTGCGTCGGTGCCGGAGCCGGCGTGGCGGGCTGCGAGGGCGGCGTGGTCGGCGCGACCGCAGGGAACGGCTTCCGGAGATTCGAGGTCGTGACGTCGACGGAGCCGTCGGGGCTGACGGACCGGATCGAGATGTCGAGGGCCCAGGTGCCCGTGCGGAGCTCCTCCGCCGTGACGGTCGACTCGCCGATGAAGGTCTTCTTCTCACCGGGAGCGATGTCGACGGGAGCGCCGCCGGGCTGGGGAAGCGGGTCGATGGTCACCTTCAGCGGGACAGCGCCGGTGTTGACGAGGTGGGCCTTGACCGTGATCTTCGTGCCCACGGCGACGGGTCCTGGTGGGAAGAACACGTCGAACGCCCCCTTCCACGGGGGCTTTCCAGTGGTGCTCGCGGGCGGCGCGGACTGACCGAGGGCGGTCGGCGCCGGGTCGGCACCGACGGTGGTCGGGGTCGCGTCGGCCGCCTGGGCGATGGGCGCTGCGCAGCCGAGGAGGCCGACGGTCAGGGCGAGGGACGCTGCGACGTCGAGCGGGCGACCGCTCGATCGGCGCGAGAGTGGCGTCGTGGGCGTACGTGGAAGCATCTGCAACTCCTGGGGGACTCGGCGGAGCACGAAGGGTGACTGAGGAAGTGTCACAGCTTTGGGATCGCCCCCTCCCGCCTCACACCGGGATGTCGCGGCACGTCGGTCAGCGCGGACCCAAGAGAGGGGCCGCCGTGCGCGATGCACGGCGGCCCCTCGTCGGCAGCGATTCCGTCTCCGCGACCGACTCGCCTCGCTCACCGGGACGGTTCGAGCTCTAGTCGGTGGCCGTGCGCCCCCGGCGTCGGCGGCCCAGGAGCACGCCGATCGCGCCGAGGAGTCCGAGGACTCCGGCGGCGGGCAGCACTGCGGCGGCGTCAGACCCTGTCGAGGCGAGGTGACCCGCGGTCGACTGCTTCGACGACGACGACGATGTTGCGGCGGGGGCGGTCGGGACCGCGATCTCCTTGCCCGCCCTGCTCGCCGCTCCGGCGGCAGGCGCGACCGCGCCGCCGCTCGGCGGGACGTCGGGGCCGACCGGAGTGGGGCCCGCCGTGGGGGTGGCGGTCGGGCCGGGCGTCGGCGTCGGGGTGGGCGTCGGCGTCGGCGTCACCGCGGGGATGGCGAGGGTGCCGAGGGTCTGCTTGCTGAACGCGGTCCCTTCGGGCGTGGTGGCGGTGGCGAATGATGCGACCCAGATCGAGTGGTTGAAGACGTCGCGCTCGGTCACCTCGGTCTCGAAGGAGACCACACCGGTCTCACCGACGGGCAGCTCGGCGAGCTTCTCACTGTCCGAGACCTGCACGTCGCGCAGTGCGACGTTGCCGGTGTTGGTGAGCTGGGCGACCCACTTCACCTTCGTGCCGGCGACGACGGGCTCGCCCTCCTTCACCTGGAACGTTCCGGCGATCGTCACGTCCAGATCCGGCGCCGGCACGGGGATCGGCGGCTTCTCGGGGATGGGCAGCTTGTACTCGAACGGCGCCGACACCGTCACGCGCGTTCCGTCCGGGAGCGTTCCCCGGACCAGCTTCGACTGCGCCGAGACGAAGCCGTCCTTGAGGTTCTGCGCACTCACCACGGCCTCCGTCGTGTTCAGCAGGAACGACTCCCCGACCTTGAGCGTCTTGTGCCCGAGGACGTCCTTCAGATCGACTCCGCCCGTGTTCTTCACGTCGTACGTGAACTGGACACGCGTGCCCTCCTTCACCAGCTCACCCGGCTGCGTCAGGAACTTCCCCGTGATCGTCACCGTCACCGCAGGATCGGCGCTGGCCGGCGCAGTCGAAGGCCCCGGGGTCGGCGTGCTCGGGGTCCCGGGCTGCGACGGACCAGGGGTCGGCGTGGCGGGCTGCGTCGGCGCAGGGGTCGGTGCGGGCAACAACCCTTGGGGAACGGGGATCAGGGTGTCGAGACCTGCGTCGACGCTAGCTCCCTGTGGGGTGTACGCCTTCCCCGCGTTCTTGAAGCGCCATGAACCGCCCGTCAGCCTGCTCGGCAGTTCCAGGTCGACGTCAGGGCCGAGGTCCTTGCTTTCGCCCACCGCGAGCGTGATCGGGGCATTGTTCGGCAGTGGGAAATCGTCGAGGAACACGTTGAGCGGGACGTCGCCGGTGTTCTTGAGGTGAAGCGTGTATTCGACTCGGATGGTGCGCTCCTCACCACCCGTGGTGGGTTCACCGAGCCTGAACGTGGCGGTGACCGTCCGCTCCAGGGCGGGGTGCTCGACCGCCGGCGCCGACGTGGGTGCAGGGGTGGCGGGCTGCGTCGGAGACGGCGTGGCGGGCTGCGTGGGTGCGGGGGCCGGCGTGGCCGGCTGCGCACCGGGGACGGGGATCGTGGCGCTCACGCTCGCGTCGATGCGGGCGCCGTCGGGGGCGTACGCGTCTCCGGCGGTGGCGAAGGACCAGACGCCGCTGCGCAGCTCGTCGTCGGTGAGCATGGAAGGCCGGGTGACGTCCTTGGTCTCCCCGACGGCGACCGTGATCGGTGCGTTCCCGGGCTGCGGGATCTCCTTGAGGAAGACGTTCAGCGGGACGTCGCCGGTGTTCTTGAGGCGCACCGTGTACTTCACTCGGACGCCCTTCTGACTGGGGTTCCCGGTGTCGAACGGCTCGAACACGGCGGTGACCGACCGCTCGAGGGCGGGCTTCACGGCGACCGTCGCCGGCGAGGACGGCGCAGCTTGAGGCTGGGCGGCCGGAGCCGCGTCGGCCGCGAAGGCGGCGGGCGCGGCGGAGCCGAGCAGGCCGACGGTGAGGACGAGGGAGGCCGCGACGTCGAGCGGTCTGCTGCTCGATCGGCGCGGGCCGTGCGGGCGAGGTGAGGGTGTGAGCATCTTCGATTCCTGTCGGGGCTCGGCGGAGCAACGTGGACGCGAGAAAGTCTCACACCGCTCTCGGAGTCACATCTTCTCTCCGCATCGACTGGCGCGGCACGTCGGGTCGCCGGACGCGCAGAAGGGCCGCCGTGCAGGGTGCACGGCGGCCCTTCCCTGAGCGCGGGAGCCGAGTCGGTGGAGGAGGGTGTCGACCCGCCGGCCCGGCACGATCGTCACTCGGTGACGGTGCGGCTCCTGCGGCGGCGGCCCAGGAAGACGCCGGCGGCGCCGAGCAGGGCGAGGACCCCCGCTGCGGGCAGCACGGCGGCGGCATCGGAACCGGTGGAGGCGAGGTGACCGGCCGTGGACCGACTCGCCGCCGCTGCGGCCGAGGTGGCGACCTCACCGCGGTTCGACGAGGTGGCGACCTCGGTGGCCGACCGGGCTGCCGTGGCGCTGGACGGCGTCGCGGCGGGCTGAGCGTCGGCTCCGGCTGCAGTGGGGGATGCGGGTCCCGCCGGCGCGGGGGCGTCGGGACCGGCCGGGTCAGGAGTCGTCGCGGGGATGGCGAGGGTACCGAGGGTCTGCTTCGAGTAGTCGTAGCCGTCCCGCGTGATCGCCGTGGCCGCAGCGGCGACGGAGATCGAGTGATCGAGCACGTCGCGCTCGCTGACGGTGCTCTCGAAGGAGACCACGCCGGTCTTCCCGACGGGCAGCTCGGCGAGCTTCTCGCTGTCGGCGACCTGGACGTCGCGGAGAGCGGTGTCCCCGGTGTTCGTGAGCGCGGCGACCCACTCCACCTTCGTGCCGGCGACGACGGGCTCGCCCTCCTTCACCTGGAACGTGCCGGAGACCTTCACCTCGAGATCCGGCTTCTCCGTGGACACCGGAGCCTTGGCGGGGATGGGCAGCTTCGGCGCCGACACGATGACCCGGGTGCCGCCCGGAAGGATCTCGTTCGAGGACTCCGACTCCGGCGTCACGAAACCGTCCTTCAGGTTCTGCGCGGTGACCACGGCCTCGATCGTGGTCAGGTGGAACGACTCGCCGACCGCGAGCTTCTCGCGACCGAGGACCTTCGTGATGTCGACCGGTCCCGTGTTCGTCACGTCCTGCGAGAACTCGACGCGAGTGCCCTCCTTCACGAGCTCACCCGGCTCCGTCAGGAACTTCCCCGTGACGGTCACCGTGATCTCCTGGGTGGCGACGGTCGGCACCGGGAGGGGCGGCGGCTCCGGCGCGCTGGTCGTCGGCGTGGGCGTGGGCGTCGGGGTCGGCTCCGGCACGATCGGATCCCAGAACGACGGGACGCGCTTCTCCACCTGGGCGCTCGGGAGGGGGATGTCGGGAACGACCGTCACCGGAGTCCTCTCCCTGAACGGGGTGTTCCACGTCTCGAGCTTGATCGGGTCCGACCACGTGCCCTTGCGCAGCGAGTCACCGCCGAGGAACACGCTCTCGGAGAAGACCTTCGACTCGCCGGGAAGGAGGTCGAGCGTGTTTCCGAAGCCGGGCCACTCGACGAGGTTCACGCCGAGCACACCGTCGGTGATGTTCGTCACGGTGAGATCGAAGTGGACCCTCGAGTAGATGTTGAGGATCTCGTCGGGTGCGCTGCCGAAGGTCGCCGTGATCGACGTCTTCAGCCCCCCGTTCTGCTGCGGAGCGGGTGTCGGGGTGGCGGCGGGCGTCGGGGCTGCCGCGGCCGTCGGCATCGTCCCCGCTTGAGCGACGGGGGCGGCCGCACCGAGCAGACCGACGGTGAGGACGAGGGACGCCGCGACGTCGAGCGGCCTGCTGCTCGGTCGGCGCTGTCCGTGGGATTGCGGTGGGCGTGTGTGCATCTGCGACTCCTGTAGGGGGCTCGGCGGAGCAAAGCGGTGACCTGAGGAAGTGTCACACCCTTCTCCCAGCCGCGCAGTGCCGCCGACGCGGATGGCGCGGGCCGTCGCGTCGCTCGGGCGCAGGACGAAGGGCCGCCGTGCGCTCAGCACGGCGGCCCTTCGTCGGTCTGCTTGCGCTACTGCAGCGTCACGGAGACCGGGGCGCTCTCGGTCGTGTTGCCCGCCGCGTCCGTCGCCCGGGCGGTGAGCGCGAAGGTCCCCTGCAGTCCCGCGGTGTCGGAGGCCAGCGACCAGGTGTCCTCGTCGGTCTGGACGCCGTCGCCGATCTCGACACCCTCGACGAGGAACACGACTGCGGTCACGGCGACGTCGTCGGTCGCGGAGACAGTCGCGATCGCCGGGCCGCCGAGCACGTCACCCGGCTCCGGCGCGGTGATCTCGACCTCGGGGGCGGAGGTGTCCTCGGCGGGCGCCTCCGGCTCCACGGGCGAATCGGGCTGATCGGGCGCGGACGGCGTCGCCGTCGGTGCCGGAGCGGGGGTCGCCGGGGCGGTCGTGGGCGTCGACGTCGGCGCGGCGCTCGGAGTCGCGGTCGCCGCCGGGGTGCTACCGCTGCCGCGGAGGTCGACGTCGTCCCAGATGCCGGTGAGGTAGGCCGTGGTCGGCCGGGGGCTGCGCGCGTCGAGGTCGGCGGCGGTCAGCGAGCCGAGGCTCTGGTCGACCGTGAAGCCGCCCGATCGCGCCGTCTTGCCCGGCAGGTTCGTCCGCGTGTTCGTGACCGAGTCCCAGCTGGGCTGCAGCGAGCCGATGAAGGTCGACCCGGACGCGTCGACGTTGCCGCCGCCCGAGCCCTGGATCGCGCTCAGGCTGCCGGGGCCGTTCTGCGCTCCCGCGGAGCCGGCACCGCCCCGGAGGAACGGGTAGCGCTGCGCGGCCGTGCTTCCGCCCACGACGAGGGTCTCGTCGAAGGCGACGTTCCGGACGCCGCCGATGATCACGGCGCTGTTGTTGGAGGCGAACACCACGGTGTCGCGGAGCGTGACCTGGCCGGTGATCCCGGAGCCCTCGATCTGCAGGGTGTCGGTGTGGGGGCGCGGCTCGCGGTTGCCGCCGTACTTCGCGTCGACGTAGTAGGAGGGCGCGAGGTAGCCGCCCTCGACCAGGACGTCGCTCAGCTGGTCGGGCGCGTAGGCCTTGATCTGCGCCGAGTCGGCGTTCTTGACCGTCGAGTCGGGCTCGACGACCTCGATCAGCTCGACGTCCCGCACGGGCAGGCCGGCCGACGCGGCGAGGCCGAGCCAGTTGTCGGCGATGCGGAGCCAGGCGAAGGAGGCGTGCTTCGCGCCCTTGACGTCGAGCGAGTCGATGTCGAAGCGCATCAGCGTGATGCCCGTGACTCCGCGCAGCGCCCAGTCGCCGCCGGTCACCGAGCGGAAGCCGTCGCGGGCGGTGATCAGGACCTTGGATGCACCGCTGTTGGTGTAGCCGTTCAGGGCCGAGAGGTCGGCGACGCGGCCGGGAGCGACGCGGACGACGGCGCCGTTCGCGATCTGGTTCGCGGTGAGCCGGTCGAGTGCGGTGCGGATCGCCGGGCCCGAGGCCGCGACGTCCACGACGGTGGTGCCGCGGGGGAGTCCGGAGCGGATGTCGGGGGTGTCCGAGGGGTAGTGCGTGCCGTCGGGCCCGGAGGTCGTGGCGGAGACGGCGGCGGAGGCGGCCGGTGCGTCCTGGAGCACTGCCGCGCCGATGACGATCCCGACGGCGGCGGTGATCGCGAGGAGGCGGGCGAGGGCGGTCCTCGCTCGGGGGCGTGCGTGGCGCGCGGCGGGGCGGAGCGGACGGGAGGGGGACGACCTGGGGGGAGTGGCTCGTGCCATGGGGTGTCTTCCGATCGGGTCGGGCAGCGGAGGGAGGGGTGCCCGGAGCACGGCGCGGCAGGAGCCTCGAGGCGCTGAACGGTCCGGGGTCCTCAAGGGGCCTCGGAGTCCCGCGGCGGTGCGGTCCGGGCGGTCGGTGCGGGGAGAGCAGGGCGGGTGGTGCGCGGAGGAGGGTCGGGGACGGAGGTCCGTCGGAGTCGACGGGAGAGGTGGAGGCAGCGCGGCAGGGAAAAGGGGGAGGGGTGGCGTGCTTCCACGGCCAATGTACGGGACGTGCCCCGTCAGTGGGGCACTGGCGCTGACGCCGATTCGGGCTCTACTATGCCGCGGCCGGTGAGGGTGGGGGGACGGCGGGTCTCGATACGCCGCTGCGCGGCTGCTCGACCAGCATGAGGGGGCCGCTGCGCGGCTACTCGACCAGCATGAGGGGGGGCTGCTGTGGGCCGGCGCGATCAGTGGGGACGGCGAAGGGCCGGCGCCTCGTCGCCGAGGGGCCGGCCCTTCAGGGCTGAGCGCGGGGAGCTAGCGCAGCGTCACCGTCACGGGAGCGCTCGCGGCGACGTTGCCCGCCGCGTCCGTCGCCCGGGCGGTGAGCGGGAAGGTGCCGCGCATGCCGGCGGTGCTGGTGGTCAGCGACCAGGTGCTGCCGCCGGTCTTCGTGCCGTCGCCGACCTTGAGGTTGCCGAGGTAGAACGCCACGCCGGTGACGGCGGTGTCGTCGGTCGCGGTGACGGTGGCGGTGGTCGAGCCGCTGATCACGGCGCCGGCGGACGGCGAGGTGATCGCGACCTTCGGGGCGGTGGTGTCGGCGACGGGTCCGCTTCCGCCGTCCTCACCGTCGGGCGTCTCCGCGGGGAGCTCCGGGGTCTTGGTCGGCGTCGGGGTCGACGTCGGCTCGGGGGTCGCGGTCGGCTCGGGCGTCGCGGTCGGGGTCGCCGTCGGGGTCGCCGTCGGCGTCGCGGTCGGCTCCGGCGTCGCCGTGGGAGTCGCCGTCGGCGTCACGGTCGGGGTGGGCGTCGGCGTGGGCGTCGAGGTGTCGACGTCGTCCCAGATCCCGATCAGGCGGGACGTGGTCGGGCGGGGCGTCCTCGAGTCGAGCTCGTCGACGCTCATCGAGCTCAGCGTGCTGTCGAGCGTGAAGCCGCCGCGGGTGGCGGTCTTGCCCGCGATGTTCGTGACGGTGTTCGTCACGGTGTCCCACTTCGGCTGGAGCGAGCCGGCGAGGATCGAGTCGGAGGCGTCGATGTTGCCGCCTCCGGTGCCCTGGATCGCGCTGACGCTGCCCGCGCCGTTGATCGCACCGGCGTAGCCGGCACCGCCGCGCAGGAACGGGTAGCGCTTCATCGCGAGCGGTCCGCCGACGATGAACGAGTCCTCGAACGCCACGTTCCGGACGCCGCCGACGATGACGGCGCTGTTGTTGGAGGTGAACACGACCGTGTCGCGGAGGGTGATCTGGCCGGTGACGCCGCTGCCCTCGATCTGGAGGGTGTCCGTGTGCGGTCGCGCCGGGTTCGACCCGCCGTAGACGGCGTCGACGTAGTAGGAGGGCGCCAGGTAGCTGCCCTCGACCAGGACGTCGCCCATCACGTCCGGCGAGAACGCCTTGATCTGCGCGGAGTCGGCGCTCTTGACCGTCGAGTCCGGCACCACGACCTCGATCAGCTCGACGTCGCGCACCGGCACGCCCGCCGACGCGGCGAGGCCGAGCCAGTTCTTGTTGATCCTCAGCCAGGCGAACGAGGCGTTGGTGGCGCCCTTCACGTCGAGCGAGTCGATGTCGAAGCGCATCAGCGTGATGCCGGTGACCGAGCGCAGCGCCCAGTTGCCGCCGGTGACCGACTGGAAGCCGTCGCGGGCGGTGACCAGGACCTTCTCGCTGCCGGTGTTGCGGTAGCCGTTGAGCGCGGACAGGTCGGAGATGTGACCGGGGGCGACCCGGACGACGGCTCCCTCCGCGATCTGGGTGCGGGTGAGCGAGTCGAGGGCCTTGCGGATCGCCGAGCCGGACGCGGCGGCGTCGACGACGGTGTAGTCCGCGACACCGGAGCGGATGTCGGGGGTGGCCGAGGGGTAGTGCGTGCCGTCCGGCCCGTGGGAGGCGCTGCCCTCCGCGGCCGACGCGGCCGGGATCGACACTCCGGTGACGCCGATCGCCACGGCGGCGGCGATCGCCAGGACGCGCAGGGCGTCCTTGGGGCGGCGGAGGAGGGGGGGAGCGGTTCTGGAGCGGGTGGTCGGGGGCATGTGGTGTCGTCCGATCGACTCGTGCTGTGCGGGGAGGGGACTGGTGCTGTGCGGGAGGTCGCCCGGTGCGCGTCGACGAGGGAGCCTCGAAGCGGGCGGCGGATCGGTGCCGCGCCGGGGAGCGGTGCCGAAGGACGCGTCGCTGCGGTCCGGGCTGTGGGGTGCGGCACTGCCGCGGTGACGCCGCCGCTGCGCGGACGCCGGAGCGGCCGTGCAGCGGGTGGTCGGGTAGGCGCTTCTCGACCCTCCCGGGGGAGGGCGAACCGCGTGCTCGCGGACCTCCGGGGGCGAACCTCCGGAGCGGGTGCCGAGCCTGTGGAAGGATTCAGGGAGCCTCCCAGCTTCGTCAGGATAGGGACTCGCGGACGCGCGACACACCACCCCGAGGGGGGTCGGAGCGGCAGACAGCCGCTCACCTTCGTCCGGCTACTGCAGAGCTCCCAGCACGACAGCGGCCGCCCGCGCGACGAGGGCGTCGTCGTAGTCCGCCTCCGGGTCGTTGCGGGAGGTCAGGACGGACAGCACGATCGGGTCGCGGCCGGGGGGCGTGACGACGGCGATGTCGTTGCGGAGGCCGCCCGCTCCGCCCGACTTGTCCGCGACCGTCCAGCCCTCGGGAGCGCCTGCGCGGATCAGCGCGTCGCCGGTCGCATTGCCGCTCATCCAGGCCAGGAGCAGCGCGCGATCCGCGCTGGGAAGGGCCTCGCCGAGTGCGACGGCGGTGAGATCGGCGGTGAACGCCGCCGGAGTCGTGGTGTTCGCGGTGCTGCCCGGGGCGATCGTGTTGAGGGCGGGCTCCTCGTCGACCACGTCGGTCGTCGTGTCGCCGAGCTGCTCGAGGGCCCGGTCGAGGGCGGCCGGTCCGCCGAGGCGGTCGAGCACCAGGTTCAGCGCCGTGTTGTCGCTGCGGCGGACCGCGGCCTCGGCCAGCTGCGCCAGCGGCAGCCCGCCGTCGATGCTCTCGCCCGTGACGGGGGAGTAGCCGGCGGCCTCGACGTCGGCCGCGGTCCAGGTGACGTCCTCGTCGCGCTCGCCGACGGGGACGCTGCGCAGGAACTCCGCAGCGGCCAGGGCCTTGATGCTCGACGCGTAGCCGAAGCGCTCGTCCTGCCGGTGCAGGACCTGCCGGCCGCTGCCGGTGTCGACGGCGCTGACGCCGATCCGCGCGTCGAACTCGGTCTCGAGGGCGGCGAGCTCGGCGGAGACGTCGACGGGGGCGGGTTCCGGAGACGATGCGGCGGAGATCGACGGGAGCGCCGTCGGCGGACGCGAGGCGGAGGGCGTGCCCGATACCGCGCACCCGGAGAGCACGAGTGCGAGGCCGGCGGCGAGGACGGGGAGGGATCGGGCGGGCGATCCGGAGCGGCGGCGGCTCACAGGACGGAGTAGACGACGACGAAGGCGAGCGCGGCCGCCGCCGTGACCGCGACGGCCGCGAGGGCGATCGGCCACCGCGGTCGCCTCCGGATCACCGCGAGAGCGAGGAACGCCGTGCCGAGGACGATCTCGAGCCACCAGTAGACCGGGCTGGTGGTGTCGGCGACGTTCTGCAGGGCCCAGACGCCCTCGCCGATCAGGACGCCGGACAGCGGGGCGACCGCGAGCACGCGCCAGGGCGTCGAGCCGTGCAGCGTCAGGGCGGCGGCGGCGCCGAGGATCGGTCCGGCCGGCACGGCCAGCAGCCAGAACACGTCGGTGAAGGGCGGGGAGTAGCCGAAGCCGCGCGCGGCGGTCACCAGGTCGTAGCCCTCCAGCAGGGACCAGAAGGTCAGGAGGCCGAGCGCCGCCGCCGCTGCCGGCCGCGCGCCGCCGAGCCGCACCAGCGCGAAGACCAGCATCGACCAGCCGCCCGAGGAGTTGGCGAAGGAGTTCACCGGCCCGGGCAGCGAGCCCTGCAGGAGGCTGGTGAGCCCGCCCAGGAGCAGGCCGCCGACCAGGGCGACGAGGAGGGCGCGCACGAGGCGCGGGCGGGACGGGGCAGGAGGCATGAGTCGATTCTCGGAGGTCGTGGGCGGCGCGGCATCGGGGATGACCCTGATCGCGGTGCTGGGGGGGCTGAGTGCTGAGGCGGGCGGGTCTCGATACGCGCCTCCGGCGCTCCTCGACCGGCAAGGAGCGGGCGGGTCTGCACGCCTCCCGAGTACGCCCCCACCCGCCGCCGCCCCCACCGTGACCGAGCTGCTGCAGGTCGACCCTCCGCACCGGGAGCTGCTGGACGAGCTGCTCGACAAGTGGTCGCTGCAGGTGCTCGATCAGCTCTGCGAGCGGCCGCTGCGCTTCAACGAGCTGCGGCGGGCCGTTCCGGCGGTGGGGCAGAAGTCGCTGACCGCGACGCTGCGCCGGCTCGAGCGCAACGGGATGATCAGCCGCGTCGTCCTCGAGACCCGGCCGATCGCGGTCGAGTACCGCATCTCGCCGATCGGGGACACGCTGAACGAGCTGGTCGACGCGCTGCTGCGCTGGACCGACCGCCAGCTGCCGGCGGTGCAGGCGGCGCGGGCGCGGTACGACGGGGCGGAGCCGGTGGTGGGTGGGGGTGCGGTGGATCTCGAGACGCGCCCTGCGGGCGCTACTCGATCAGCATGAGGGGCGCTCTGCGGATGCTGGTCGAGCAGCATGAGGGGGCGCTCTGCGGATGCTGGTCGATCAGCATGAGGGGGCGGGCCGGCGTCGTGCTGGTCGAGGAGCCGCGGAGCGGCGTCTCGAGACCCGGCGTCCCTGCTCGAGCTAGGCGAGGCCGCCGTTCACGAAGAGGACCTGGCCGTTGATCCAGCGGCCGGGGCCGGCGAGGAAGGCGACGGTCTCGGCGATGTCCTCGGGCTGCCCGAGGCGCTCGAGCGGCACCGCGCCCGCGAGGCGGGCGACCTCCTCCTCCGACTTGCCGTCGAGGAAGAGGGGGGTGGCGGTCGGGCCGGGCGCGACGGCGTTGACGGTGATGTCCTTGCCGCGCAGCTCGCGGGCGAGGACGAGCGTGAGCGCCTCGACGGCCGCCTTCGACGTCACGTAGGGGCCGTAGCTCGGGAACGAGGTGCGGGTGACGCTCGTGGATAAGGTGATGATCGCCCCGCCCGGTCGCAGGCGGGCCGCGGCGAGCTGCGCGACGACGAACGAGCCGCGGACGTTGGTGCGGTGCATCCGGTCGAGGTCCGCGAGATCGAAGGTCGCCACGGGGCCGAGGATCATGATGCCGGCGGTGTTCACCACGACGTCCAGGCCGCCGAGCGCGTCCTCCGCCTCGGTGAAGGCCGCGGCCATCGCGGCCTCGTCGGCGACGTCTCCGCCGACGACCACGGCCTCGACATCGTGCTTGCGTGCGGCAACCGCGACCTCCTCGGCGCGTTCGCGGTTGCCGGAGTAGTGCACGGCCACCGAGAGCCCGTCGCGGGCGAGCCGCTCGACCACGGCGCGGCCGATACCGCCGGACCCTCCGGTCACGAGGGCGGTGCGGGGCTGGTCCTGGGTGGTCATCGGTTCTCTCCCTGAGCTGCGGTCGTGGCGGGGACGCCGGTGTCGGCGGGGCTCAGCAGGTCCTGCATCCGGATCCGCTCGTAGAACTCGCGGCGGACCGCGTCGCCGAGCGCGAAGACGCGGGCGGCGCCGTCGTCGGCCGGGTCGATGACGACGCGGAAGGGGCGCTCGCCGCGGGGCAGCCCGACGACACGGGTGATCTCGACAGCGATCTCGCGCGGGTCCGCGTCGGCCGGTGCGAGCTCTGCGAGGCGCGCCGAGACGTCGTCCATCAGGCCCGGATAGCGGTCCTCGTAGGCGGCGGCGATCTCCGCGCGCGCGGCCCGGCCGGCGTGCGCGAAGTGGTTGGTGCCCGTCGTGTACGAGCCGGGGACGACGATGACGGTGTCGATCCCGAAGCGCGCGACCTCGACCGCGTAGCCGACGGCCAGCGCGTCCTCCGCCGCCTTCGCCGCGAAGTACGGCCCGAGGTACGGGGGCGTGCCGCCGCGGGAGCTGGACGAGCCGACCCAGACGAGCAGGCCGTCCTCCTGCGCGCGGAGGATCGGCAGCACCGCGTGGTTGAGCCGCTGGGTCGAGAGCACGTTGACGTCGTAGACCTCGGCGAGCTGCTCGACGATGAACGCCTCGGTCGGCCCGAGGACCATGTGGCCGGCGTTGTGCACGACCACGTCGATCCGCTCGCTCTCCTCGGCGATCCGGGCGACGGCGGCGTCGACCGACGCCTGGTCGGAGACGTCGAGCTCGACCGGGCGGAGATCGACGCCGTGCTCGCGGGCGAAGGCGCGGGCGTCCTCGGCGGCGGGGCCGTTGCGGCCGTCCATCGCCCGCATGCCCGCGTAGACGCGGTGGCCGGCGAGGGCGAGCTCGCGGACGGTCATCGCTCCGAAGCCGCTCGAGGCGCCCGAGACGATCACGACTCTCGACATGGTGGTCCTTTCCTGGGGGAGAACGGGTCGGTTCCACTCTCGGTCGGACGCGGCCGCCGCGGTGTCGTGATCCTGCGCAGGAGGAGCGCGATCCTGCGGAGTCGGTCGTCTTGTTACCGTGAACAATCTGCATTAGGTTCAGCGTGTCGACGAGGATCCCCCGTCCTCCCAGAAGCTCGACAGGTGTTGCGCAACTCGCGCTTTCCGCCTTCCCCACATCGGATTCAGAGGCGAATCCGGAGAGGAACCGTCAATGTCGACGTCCCCCCACCTGAAGAGTCCGGATGCGAGAAGACCGGGTTCGAGAAGACCGGATTCCAGACGACCCGACCCGAGGGCGATGCGCGCACTCGTCACCGCCGCGGCGGCGTCGGTCGCGCTGCTCGCGTCCTGCGCGGTCCCGGTGACAGCCGCTGCGGCAGCCGATGCGGTCCCGTCTCCCGAGCAGAGCCTGCTCGCGGACTTCACCTTCGATGCGGCCCCGAGCAACGGCGCGTTCGTCGATCGCAGCACCCGCGCCGCCGTCCAGGGAGCGGCGAACCTGGTCCCCGGGAACACCGGCCAGGGCACAGCCGCGCGCCTCTCGTCGGCCTCGTGGCTCGACCTGACCGCCACGGACGGCACGGCGCTCCTGGCCGGCCAGCAGAACGTGACGATCTCGTACGACAGCAAGCCCGACGCCTCGGCGAACACCGGCTGGGCCGTCTTCGCCGCCCGCTCGGCGACGCGTCAGGAGTACGCCCAGGAGCACTACCTCGGCGTCCTCGATCGGACCTCGGGGATCGCGGTCGAGCGGTACGACAACACGAACGGCCGGAACACGGCCGGCAACCTGGCCACGACGGCGACGAACGCCGAGTGGAAGCACGTCGATCTGGTCGTCACGGAGACGACGACGCGTCTCTTCGTCGACAGGAAGCCGGTCGCCGTCAACGGCTCCGGGGTCCCGCTGAGCCAGATCCTCGGCTCGTCCGGCGGAGTCCTCCAGGTGGGCAAGCCGAACTGGGGCGGGGGAGAGTACTTCTCCGGCCTGATCGACAACCTGCGCATCTACGACCGGGCGCTCTCCGGCACGGAGCTGGGCGCGGAGAACCCGGCGGTCACCTCCGACGCGGGCGCCGCACTGGCCGTGCCGGCCACCGTGCTCGGCGACCTGCCGTCCCGCGTCCTCGGCAAGCAGGTCACCTGGAGCGCCACCGGCGCCGGAGCGGGCCGCGTGCAGTCGAACGGAGCGATCGACACGTCGGGCCTCGGCACCGGGACCGCCGCCGTGACGCTCACCGCCACCGTCGAGGGCAGCAGCCAGACCTTCCGCTGGGACAGCCGCATCGCCGCTCCCGGCGGACGGATCGCGACCTACGTCAAGACGGTGACGACCACCGCCGGGACGAAGGACGACCCGCTGGCCTACAACGACGACCGCCGCGCCGACGCGCTGTACGCCGCGGCACTGCCCGCCGGCGGCAGCAGCTGGGAGCCGCTGAACCGCTCCCAGGCGATCCTGTACGTCGCGAACGACGGCGATCAGGCCTCGAAGCCGAACGCGCAGGTGGGTTCGCCGAGCCTCTTCCGGTCCGCGAACGGGGCGCTGGGCGCGGTGTCCGCGCAGAACAACGCGACCGACTCCGTCTACGTGTGGACCTCCCCCGAGGGGAGCACGTTCTCGCAGCAGCGTGCCGTGCGGATCGCTCCCGGCTCGGTCGTGACCGACCCGCGCATCGTGTTCGACGCCACGGCGCAGACGTACAAGGTGTTCTGGACGGACCTGCTCACCGGTGAGGGACGGGTGACGGTCCTCGCCGACCTGACCGCGAGCACTCCTCTCGGCGTCACGTCGAAGGCGGACACCCGGGTCCTCGGCGTCCAGGGCGCAGGACTCCCGTCCTGGGCCGCGCAGAGCCAGGCGAGCGACCTCGCGCTGACGGCCGCCGAGTTCGACGTCTTCTACAAGAACTACGTCGACCTCCAGAACACGGGCGTCGAGAGGATCGACGCCACGGTCGCCCAGGGAGCCGGAGCCGCCGGAGTCGCGGCCGCGCTTCCGAAGCAGGCCACGCTGGACTACAACGACGGATCGAAGAAGAGCCTCAACGTCGACTGGCAGGACGACCTCTCCGCAGTGGACACCACGAAGCCGGGCAGCTACCAGGTCTCGGGCACCGTCCAGCAGGACCCCGAGGAGATGGTGAGCGACGCCCGCGCCGATCCGCACGTCTTCTTCAACCCGGACGACGGCTACTACTACCTCACCGGATCGCACTACGGGCAGTCCTCCCTCGGACCGATCGAGGAGAGCTCGAGCTACCGCAAGATCGGCCTCAAGCGGGCCACGACGCTCGCGGGGCTGCAGGACGCGCCGGAGCAGATCGTCATCGACCCGGACAAGGGCACGCCCGGCAAGGAGGGGCAGTATCCGAACACGTTCTACGGCTGGGGCGGCTTCATCTGGGCGCAGGAGTTCCACAAGATCAACGGCACCTGGTGGATCGTCGCCGGGATGAACAAGGGCTACGCCCCCGTCGGCGGCTTCTGCGACAACACCGTCCTCATCCCCTACACGGGCACCGACGCGTCGATCGCCGCGGGCGGCTTCTTCGACCAGACCAAGTGGGGCGAGCCCGTCGTCCTCGACGGCGCCGCGTTCGACGTCAGCTACTTCGAGCGCACCGAGGCCGGCAAGCAGCAGGGCTACTGGATCATGCCCTCCGGCGGCCAGATCCTGATCGGCAAGGCCGTCTCCGGCCCGAAGGGGACAGTCCCCCTCGTCGACGGCCAGCTCACGCGCGTCTACGGCGAGAGCCAGCCGTGGGAGATCGGCAAGCTCGCACCCACTCCCAGCGACACGACCGAAGGACGCGACCAGGGAGTCGTCGAGGCGCCCTTCATGGTGCAGCAGGGCGACACCATCTCGATCACCTACTCGGGAGGCACGGTGGACAAGTACTACAGCCTCGGACTCCTGAGCACGACCGCGACGGCGGACCTGCAGGATCCCGCGAGCTGGAAGCAGACCGCGTTCCCGGTCCTCGACACCAACGACACCTTCACCGGTCGTCTGGGAGCGGACGAGACGAACTACTACACGAAGCAGCAGGCCGGAACGGGTCACAACTCGTTCGCGAAGGACGAGTCCGGCAACCTCGTCCTGGCCTATCACGCCCGCCCGTACCAGGACCCGCACCTGGCGACGGATCCGGTGAACGCCGGGGGCCTGTTCGACTCCGACCGCAACACCTGGCTGAAGGGCGTCAACGTCCGGGCCAACGGCACCCTCGACCTGTCGCTGACGAAGACCCAGGAGGTGGCACCGGGGAACCGGACCGTCACCGCCACCGTCGTCGTCCGGGGAACGACCCCGACGGTGACCGCCACCGCCTCGTCGCGGTGCGTCGCGGGGAAGGCCGTCGTCACGGTCGTCACCAAGAACGCCGGCGCCGCCGCTGCGGTCGTCACCTGGGCGACGCCCTGGGGTGAGCGCACCCAGAGCATCGGCGCGCAGAAGACCGCCTCTCTTGCGATCACGACCCGGGCCGCCGCCGTCACGGCGGGGACCCTCACCGGGACGTCCGTCGCAGGAGGCGCGAGCACGCCCGTCACCGCGGCCTACCCCGCCGCTCGCTGCGGATAGGGCACCGGGAGTGGGGCCGGTCCGCGGGCCGGCCCCACTCCCGCGACCCTCCACCCTCTGACTTCGATCCGCACCGGATCAGGGCAGGCAGCGCTGCCTCGCCCCGACATGAAGGAGTTCCCATGAAACCCACCACACGATGGCGCGCCGCCCTGGTCGGTGCGCTCGCCTCGGTGGTCGTCGCAGCCGGCGTGGCACTGCCGGCCGTCCCGGCGACCGCCGCCGACGATCTCCTCGTCCGCTACGACTTCTCCCAGCTCTCCGGCACGACGGTCCCCGATGCCTCCGGCGGCGGGCGCACCGCGATCCTCCGCGGCTCCGGAGCACAGGTCTCGGGGAGCGAGCTCGTCCTTCCGGGAGGCGCGAGCGGCAGCGCGGCCGCCTACCTCGAGCTGCCGCGCGGCCTCCTCGACGGTCGCGACACCCTCACCATCCAGACCTGGCTGCGCAACGACACCGGAGCGGGCAACTACGCCGCCGTGTTCTTCGGGACGGCCGAGAGCCCGCCGTCCCAGTACTGGCTGCTCAACCCCCGCGACCCCGGCGGGCACTTCAAATCGGTCATCACCGCGAGCCGCAACCCGCAGGCGCCGTGGACGACCGAAGCGGGGATCCCCGCGAGCGGACCGACCGGGCCCACCACCGACGCCTCCTGGGGCCTCTACACCACCGTCCTGCAGCCCGGGAAGCTGACCGGCTACTACAACGGCCGCCTCATCGCCGAGACCGTGACGAACCGATCGATCAGCGATCTGGGCACCGACCTCGTCGGCTACATCGGCCGCTCGTCCTACGCCGACCCCTACTACAAGGGGAGCGTGCGCGACTTCCAGATCCGCACCAGCGCTCTCTCCGCCCAGCAGGTGGCGGACGGCTACTGGAGCGGCGTGGACGCCGGTGTCCGCACCGCGGCCCTCGCCTCCGACGCGGCGGCCATCGACCTCGGACCCTCCCGCGTGAGCTCCGACCTCGCATTCCCCACCACCGGCGCGCAGGGCTCGAGCATCCGGTGGACCAGCTCCGACCCGGCCCGCATCAGCAGCACGGGAGCGGTCACCCGGCCCTCCGGCTCCGCCGACGCCGCCGTCACACTGACCGCGACCCTCACCCTCGGGGGCGCCTCGTCCACCCGAAGCTTCCCGCTCACCGTCGCCACGCAGAACGCCCAGGCCGACCTCGACGCTCTCGCCGAGAGCATCGTCCTCCGCCCGACACTCGCCGACGGCGAGCTGCTCCCCACCGCTCCCGCCGGCGCGACCCTCACCTGGCGCACCACGACCGCCGGCGTGAGCATCGCAGCGGGCGCGGTGCGCGCGAGCGGCACGGCGGCCGTGTCCGCGACCGTCACGGGGGAGCTCCGCTCCGGAACGGCCACCACGACGAAGACCTTCTCCGTCCGCGTCCTCCCGGTGGGCCAGGCCCGCTACCTCCTCGCCTACGAGCGCACTGCGCTGGGATCGCAGGAGTACGGCAGCAACGTCGCGTACAGCATGCACCTCGGCCTCGGTACGACCCGCACCAGCACCGAGGCGCTCAACGACAACACCGGCGTCCTGTTCGCAGACGCTCAGCCCACCGGCGTGCTGGATGTCGTGCAGACCCGGACGCTCCGAGACCCCTACGTCTTCCAGCTCGCGACCGGCGGCTACGGCGTGCTCGCCACCCGCACGCTCACCAACGGCGACGTCGACTCCGAGCGCCGCGGAACGCCGCTCTTCTTCACCACCCAGGACCTCGTCTCCTACGAACCGCGTGGCTTCGTCGACCTCGGGGTGACCGTGGCCTCCGAGCCGCGTGCCGTCTGGGATTCGGCCGCGAGGCAGTACCGAGTGACCTGGAAGGACGCGGCGGGAGCGGACTTCTCGCGGTCCTTCACCGACCTCGCCGACGCGGGAACCCGCGGCGACCTGCGCCGAGGCGCGATCTCGCTGCCCGATGCCGCCGTCTCCACCTCGATCACCGGAGCCGTGCCCTCCAATCTGCTGGTCGTCCCCGCCGACACCGCCTCTTCTCTCGAGAAGCGACTGGGCCGGATCCGGAACACCACCGTGGCCGTCGACGCCGCGACCGTCCCGCAGGGGGCGGCGGTGCCCGCGCTCGGGGCAGCGACCCTCGGCTACTCGGACGGCTCCACGAAGAAGCTGCCCGTCGACTGGTCGGCCGCCGATCTGGCCGCCGTGGACACGACCACGCCGGGGACCTACCAGGTCAGCGGAACCGTGCGACAGCGCGACTACGCGGCGCCGTTCCTCCGCGCCGAGGCCGACCCGGACATCCTCCGCTGGAAGGACCGCTACCTCTTCATCTCCACGGACGACCGCGGCGACGACCAGCCCGGCATGTTCCTGCGGAGCTCACCGACCATCGACGGCCTCCGCACCTCCGCCGACAGCATGGTCGTCGCGCAGGGCACGGCCGGCATCGCCGGCTGCTACTGGGCGCCCGAGCTGCACGATCTCGACGGCGAGCTCTACATCTACTACTCGCCCTGCATCGGCGCGATCGACTGGCAGCGCGTGACGTCCTACGTGCAGAAGCTGAAGACCGGCGGCGACCCGACACGTCTCGCCGACTGGGAGACGCCGAAACCCGTGCTCAAGCAGGACGGCACGGCGCTGCAGCGCGACGCCCAGCACCCCGGCATCAGCCTCGACATGACGGTCTTCCAGGACGGCGGCCGCACCTACGTGTCCTGGTCGCAGCGCTACGTCACCGGCGGTGTCATCGGCGACGCCGAGCTCTGGATCGCCACCATCGATCCCGCGAACCCGTGGCGCCTCACCAGCGAACCGCGCAAGCTCGTCACCGCCTCCTACGGCTGGGAGACCAACCTCACGAACGTCGCAGAAGGAGCGACGGCCATCACCCACAACGGGAAGGTCTACCTCACCTACTCGGGATCGGGAACCGATCGCACGTACGCCGTCGGCCTCCTGACCGCCCCGTCCGGCGCCGATCTCACCGATCAGACGGTCTGGGCCAAGTCCGACGCTCCGCTCCTCACGAGCGACCCGGCCGCGAACCTGTGGGGCCCTGGACACAACAGCTTCACGGTCGACGAGGACGGCAACGAGGTCCTGGTGTTCCACGCCCGCTCGAACGGAAGCAGCAACCGCGACACCTACCTCCGCCGGATCCACTGGGCCGCCGACGGGAGACCGGTCCTCGACATGAGCGCCGCGGAAGAGGTGCTCACCGCGAATCGCACGGTCCGCGCCACCATCACCGTCCAGGCGTCGGCCGTCACCGTGACCGCGACCGCCACGACGCGCTGCATCTCCGGCAGGGCCGTCGTCACGATCACCACCCGCAACGCCGGCGCCGGCACCGCGGACGTCGCCTGGGTCACCCCCTGGGGCGCGCGCAGCCAGCGGATCGGTGCACAGAAGACGGGCACGCTGGCGATCACCACCCGGGCCGCCTCCCTGTCGGCCGGGACGCTCGAGGGAACCGCCACGGTGAACGGAGCCGCCACTCCGGTGACGGCGACCTACCCCGCAGCACGCTGCAGCTGAGCCGACCGAGGGGGTCCGTCCACGTCGAGTGGGCGGGCCCCCTCTCGGCGTCCCCCGCATCGCGCACACGCCTGGCGGCGCCGCGCAGCGAATGATGACTCGGACCGGAGCTGGAGCGACACGCGTGGTGATTCTCCGCTCTCGTGTCCGAGTCGGTCGGCGAGGCACTCTCGAGAAAGAGGGGCAGGAGAGAAACCGAGAATCGAAGGACGAGCGTGATCTCGCGTCGATTCTCGGGCGGGACGCCATGGCAATGGCCACGGCAATAGCAAGGGCAAGGGCAAGGGCAAGGGCGATGGCGATGGCGATGAAAGATGCGAGTATCCGAGTGAATCCGAATGCGCTGTGGGCGCGGCCTCGTCGATTCCAGAATCGTGACGCGGCAGGAGAAGACAGAAGGCCCCGGCCCGGCGAGGCGACCTCGTGCTGAGGTCGCTCGCCGGGCCGGGGCCCGCAGGTGGATCTCTCGGACTACATTCCGTCGGAGAGCATCGCCTGCACGAGCTTCACGTGGCGCTCGGAGTTGAGCTCGGTGTACTCGGGGTTGTAGTTCAGGCCGTAGGGCCACATGTGGCCGCCGCCGCAGTTGATGGTCGCGGTGGGGCCGTCCCAGGTGCGCAGCAGCGGAAGGGCAGAGGTCCAGCCGTTGTTCTGGCAGCGGTCGACGAAGGCGTCGTAGCCGACTCCGACGGTGTGCGAGAGCTCGTGCAGGGCGGTGCCCTCCTGCATGTAGCCGCGGTCGGCGCCGAAGCGGATGGTGCCGTTCGGGTTCGCGTCGGCGGTGGGCACGCCGGGCACGTAGTAGACGGTGTAGAACCGGTCGATGTTCGAGAGGCGGTTGTAGCGCGCGACCGCCCGATCCATCGCGTCGGTGATCCGGGCGTAGGCGTCGAGCTCGTCGGCGGAGGGGTTCGCCGAGCGGACGAGGGCGTAGGTCATCTTCTGCACGGCCGGGTCGGTGATGCTCCACCGCTGCACCTTCGAACCGGTGCAGGTCCACTGCTGGATCGCGGCGCCGTCGGTCTGAGCGAAGTCCCTGTCGTCGAGGCAGAGGTTGCTGTGGCGGTTGAGGATCTGGCTGGATCCGCCGCCGACGTCCGTGATCTGCCACTGCTGGTTGGCGGCCCCGGTGCAGGTCCACTGCCGCACCTCGGCGCCGGGAGCGGTTCCGAAGTTGAAGTCGTCCAAGCAGAGGTTGCTGAAGACGTTCTTGATCTCGGCATAACCGGTCCCGAGATCGCGGATCTGCCAGCGCTGATTGCTCGCTTCCGAGCAGCTCCACTGGCGGACTTCGGCACCCGGCTGAGTGACGAAGTCGAAATCGTCCAGACACATGCTGCTGTGCTGATTGCGGATCTCCTGGGCCGCGCCGACCCCGACGGGCGCGGTCGCCGCCTCGGCCGGTGCGGCGGCGCCGAGGGTGGTCAGACCCGCGATCAGTGCTGCCGTCAGTGTTCCGAGGAGGCGTGTCGTGATGGTGGACTTCACTGTCCTGGACATGCGATGCCTTTCAGGTTCTTCGGCCGCCCTGACGGGTGGTCGACGTACTGATTCCTTCCACCGCGGATACGGTCAGAAGATGGTCGATCCGGCTTTCCGGCGCATTCTTCAGGAGGTCGAGAGACGCGACTGAAGGAGAGTGAGAGGCCGGAATCCGGATCTTTCGGGGACGAGCGGATTGTTATCGTGAACACTCTTCCTGGTCCGATCTTCTGCGTGCCGGACGACTGCTGTCAAGCCGGAATGACGCCCCGAGTGGGGGACAGGTCGCCATGCCGAGTGCCATTCGGCTTTGTGAGCGATCGGCGTTCGAGAAGTATTCCGGATGCCGACGACTGTCCGTTATCCGCGGAATCGATAGTTAACTTGTTACCGTGAACATTTTGTTGCTACGGTGAAGACGCCGCCACCGGGACGACACTCCTCCGTCCGCGGCCGGCCGATGGTTCGAAGCAGAGCCCGAGAGGATGCGTCACTGATGACGTCACGACTTCCGCGTTCCGGACGCCCCTCCGCCGAGTCGACCCGCGGCCGACGACGCAGGGCCGGCTGGCCGAGCCTGGCGATCGCCGCACTGCTGCTGACCGGGGCGATGGCCCCGCTCGGAGCAGCCGGCGCGGCGACCACCGTGCCGGAGCCGATCCTGCGCTACAGCTTCGACGAGGTCGGGACCTCGGCTGTCGTCGGGTCGGCGATCCCTGACGGGGCGGTCGTCACGGACGGAGCCTCGAACCCGCACCCCGGCACCGTCGTCGGGTCCGGGGCCCGCTCGGTGGCCGGGGCCTCCGGGTCCGCCTCTGATCGCGCGCTCTCCCTCCCCGGAGGCGCGAGCGGATCGGCCGCCGCCTCCGTCCGGATCGCCCCGGGGCTGATCCCGGCCGACACCGTGGACGTCACGATGTCCGCGTGGCTGCTCTGGAGCGGCTCTCCGGAGTGCACCTGGCCCTTCACTCTGGGGTCGGGCGTCTCTGCGCACCTGCTCGCGACCACGCAGTGCGGCGCGTCCGCCTACGGGGCGCTCACGAACGGCACCGAGGTGCGCGCGTCCGCTCCGGCTCCGGTCCCCGCCGCCCGCTGGGTCCACATGGCCGTCGTCGTCGACGGCGGCGACTCCGTCTCGACCTACCTCGACGGCAGCCTGGTCGGGCGTGGGGTGACGACGTCCACCGCGGCGGCCGCGATCGGCTCCAGCACCTTCTCGGGCTACCTCGGCAAGTCGTTCTACGGCGCCGACGCCTTCTGGGCCGGTGCACTCGACGACGTCCGAGTGTGGTCCTCCGCGCTGTCCGCCGAGCAGGTCCAGCAGAGCGCCGCGGACGTCCACTCCGCGCTCGCGACCAAGGACGCGGCGGTGTCGCTCGGCGGCACGTCCGCTGTCACCGCGGATCTGTTGCTCCCCGCCGGCGGTGCGAACGGATCGACTCTCACCTGGTCCTCCAGCGCTCCCCGCACGGTCTCCAGCACCGGAGCGGTCACCCGGCCGCCCGCCGGCAGCTCCGATGCCGTCGTGCAGCTGACCCCGACCGCCACCCACGGGGCGGCGACCGTCATCGGCTCACCGATCACCGTCACCGTGAAGGCGTTCGCCGCCGGTGACAGCGCGCAGGCCGAGCTCGCTCGCGCCGTCGCCGACGCCGTGCGCAGCGACCCGGCGCTGCAGGGGCCGGTCCGCGGCAGTCTCTCGCTGCCCGACTCGGGAGCCGAGCTCGACGCGGTCGCCTCCCGAGCGGGAGCCGCGGACGCGGTGATCGAGTGGTCCTCCTCCGCACCGGCCGTCGTCAGCGCCGTCGATGAGGGCGCGGAGCCGGACGTCGTCCGGAAGGGCTCGGTCACCCGCGGGAGCACCGACACCCCCGTCACTCTGACCGCCACCGTGCGCGTCGACGGGACGACCCCGGTGACGGTGTCGCTGCCGGTCACCGTGCTCGCCGCCTCGCCTCTCGACCCCGCCGACCTGAACGCCTACCTGTTCGTCTACTTCACCGGCGACAGCGTCGAGGGCGAGAAGCTGCGCTTCGCGACGTCCGACGGCGACAACGCCCTGCAGTGGAAGACCCTCAACGACGCCCAGCCGGTCCTCACCTCGACCGAGGGGACCCAGGGGCTCCGAGACCCGTACATCCTGCGCTCGGCCGAGGGCGATCGCTTCTTCCTCCTCGCGACCGACCTCTCCGTCGGCCGCTCGGGCTGGGGAGACGCGACCAGCAACGGCAGCCGCCATCTGGAGGTCTGGGAGTCCACCGATCTCGTGAACTGGGGCGAGCAGCGCCACATCGAGGTCAACGTCCCGAACGCCGGGATGACCTGGGCGCCCGAGGCGACCTACGACCCGGCCATCGACGCCTACGTCGTCTACTGGACCTCCTCGATGTACCTCGACGACGCGCGCACCCGGCCCGACGGCAACGGGCCGCAGATCGTCACCTCGATCACCCGCGACTTCCGCACCTTCACCGAGCCGGAGCCGTGGTTCGCCTCCGCGGACATCGCCGGGCTGAACAAGGGCAACGGCCTGATCGACGCGACCGTGCTCAGGGAGGGCGATCAGTACTACCGCTTCACCAAGGCCACCCAGTCCTCCGGGTGCCCGTCGCCGGACATCATCGCCCAGCGCTCCAGCGACCTCCGCGCCACCACCGCCTCCGGCGCCTGGAGCCTCCTCGACACCTGCATCGGCCGCACCGCCGGCACTCCCGAGGTGGAGGGACCCGAGATCTTCCGCGCCAACCCCGGCGACACCAGCGGCTACCGGTACTTCCTCTGGGTCGACAACTACGGGGGAGTGGGCTACATCCCGCTCGCGACGAACTCGCTCGAGGGCGACATCCAGTGGACCTACCCCGCCGCGTTCTCGCTGCCGAGCTCGCCCCGGCACGGCTCCGTCCTGTCGATCACGGCGAAGGAGCGCGACGCGCTCGCCGCGAAGTGGAACCCGGCCCTCCTGGTCACCTCCGTGAAGCCCGTCGCCGCCACCGCCCCGGTCGGCGCCACGACGGTGGCACTGCCCGCCACCGTCTCGGCCGGCTTCCGGGACGGCCACAGCGAGACCGTCGGCGTGACCTGGCGCACGGCCGACCTCTCAGGACTGAAGAAGGCCGGCGACACCGTCCAGGTGACGGGACGGCTGCAGAACTCGTCAGCGACCCTCGCCGTGGCGACGATCACGGCCACGGCGCCCCCGGCGGCTCCCGCCATCACGTCGACGGCCACGGCCTCGACCCGCTGCGTGCAGGGCAAGGTCGTCCTCTCGGTCGTCGCGACGAATCCGAACGCCTTCCCGGTGAAGATGGTCGTCACCTCGACCTCGGGCTCGAAGACGTTCGAGGAGGTGGCCGCGGGCAAGAGCGTCACCCACTCGTTCACGACCCGCACCGCCGCGCTGCCCGCCGGCTCCGCGACCGCCACGGCCACCGCGTTCGTCGCGGGCAAGCCCGCCACCGCGACGGCCACGGCGCCGTACGCGGCGGCGAGCTGCGGCTGACGCGCTCGCGCCTCCCACCGACCACCCGACACCACCGACCCCACACCACTGAACCGGACGGCGACGACGCCGTCTCGAGAACGGAGAACACCCGCATGCAGAACCACACCTCCACGGCTCGCTCCTTCCTCCTCCGCGGAACCGCCGGCATCGCCGGAGGCCTGCTCCTGCTCGGCGTCGCCGGCACCGCGTTCGCCGACGAGCAGCAGGGCGCCGACGACGTCGACGTCAACGTGCAGATCGCGCCGCTCACCACGCCCGGCTCGCTCTCGATGACCGTCGCGAGCGACTCCACCGCCCTGACCGAGAACGGCTCGACCAGCGTGGCTCGCCAGTTCACGGGCACCCTCCCCACGGTCACCGTCACCGACACCCGCGACGCCGCCGACATCCCGGCCGGGGCCGGCTGGTACGTCCTCGGAACCGCCAGCGACTTCACCTCGTCGACCGGCGACACCATCGGCGCCGAGAACCTCGGCTGGGCCCCGAACCTGATCGACGGCGGCGACTCGGGCCTGGTCGCCGAGGGCGACGTCGTCGACACCGCCCTCGACGGCGGCCCCGACGGCGTCGGCCTCGTCGACCAGGAGCTCCTCGCCATCACCAACGACAGCGCCGGAGTGGCCGAGGAGGGCTCCTGGACCGCGAACGCGGCCCTGACCCTCAAGACCCCCACCACCGTCGACGCCGGCGACTACAGCTCGACGCTCACCCTCTCCCTCTTCGAGTGACCCGGCGCACGCCGGCCGAGTAGCCCCCGGCGTGCCTCTTTCCTGCTGGTCGAGTAGCCGCCGCAGGCGGCGTATCGAGACACACCCCGCCCACCGCGGTGGATCTCGACCCACCCACTCCGCAGCCCACTCGATCAGCACGCCGACGTCCCCGCCCGCCACCGCCCGCCCCTTTCCCCCAGGGATGACCTTGCGCTCACCGCACCCCCGATCACTCGGCCTCCGCTCCTGATGGCAGCCTTCCGCCCTGACGCGGTTCCCATCACCTGCCGCTCCTGCGCCGCCGGCCGCTCCCTCGACGCCCTGATCCTCATCGAGCTCGCGCGAGGCGTGAACTGCGATGAGTCGCGCCTGCTGTCGGCTCTGGCGGTTCGAGTGGATCACCGGATCGGCCTCGTGCAGTTGCGGTCACGACTCCGCGAGCTCGCGAACCGAGGCATGGTGCTCCTGGAAGGACACCGTCGAACGATGCTGCTGCGCATCGCGCAGTTCTCGATCACGCGTGCCGGGCGGGACTCCCTCGCCGCTCACGCGCGAGCGCTGGACCTCCTCGCGGAGGAGATCCACGTCGCGCTCCTCACCCGGCGCTGACGGCGACGCCGCCGAACCCACGCGCGCACCGAGGTCGGGACGGGGCCCGTGGTCGCTACGGTGCGGTGACAGGGCCCCGCGCGGTCGCCGGTCAGCCCGCAGGGCGGCCGCTCGTGCCCGTCCAGCAGCCACCGATGCGGCCACTCCTGCTGCCACGAAGAGCCACCGAGGCAGCCCATCGTGCTGGTCGAGTAGCCGCCTCCAGCGGCAGATCGAGCGGAGGGGGCGCCTTCGGTGCCGGCGCAGGGCGGGGAAGAGACAGCCGTCCTCACGCTGGGCGGGTCTCGATACGCCCCTTCGGGGCTACTCGACCAGCATGTCTGCGGACGTCTCTTCCCAGTAGACCCACCCGTTGGTCGAGTAGCCGCCTTCGGCGGCGTATCGAGACCCCACATCGCCGAGACATCCGGGAGCGAGTCTCCTCCACACTCGTCGATCCGACGGCGTTGTCCCCGATCAGCCCATGGTTCCGGTCCCGGTGTCGGTGGCTCCTGCTTCAATACGCGTATGTCAGAAGATGAGAATGCGGCAGCACTCGCGGAGGTGCGCGACTGCTTCACCGACGCCGCCGCCACCGAGCGCGCCGCATCCCCGACGCACCTGAGAACCGCGGAACGCATCCACCGCGGCTACCGCGTCGCGCTCACCGTCCCGGAATCGTTCGCTCGCGGCACGTCCCGCAGTGAGACCCGGGACCTCGTCGAGCGCTCCATCCGCGCCGAGCTCGCGGTAACGCTCGGCGTCTCCGAGCGAGACGTCTCGCGCCGCCTCGAGACCGCGCAGATGCTGATGGAGCACCTGCCGCTCACTCGCGCCCTGCTCAGGGACGCGCGGATCCTCTGGGAGGCGGGCGAGGCGATCTGCAGAACCGCGATCAGCCTTCCCGAGGCCTCCCGCGCGGCCCTCGACGAGCGCGCGGCCGACGCCGCGCTCACGATGACGACGACCCAGCTGCGTCGCACACTGAGCCGCTGGCGCGAGGCGCTGCACGAGCAGCCCCTTGCCGAGCGCCACTCCCGAGCCACGCTGAACCGCGCCGTCTGGGTCACCCCGGACGTCGACGGGATGGCCACCCTCTGCGTCCACGCTCCCGCGCCGGCGGTGACGGGCGCGTACGACCGCCTCCGCCGCATCGCCCGCACCCTCCGCATCGCCCGCACCCTCCGCGACGACGGCGACCCGCGCACCCTCCAGCAGCTCAGCGCGGACGCCGCGGTCGACCTGCTCTGCGACGGCGACATCGCCGGCACCACCCCGGACCCCGAGCACCGACCCGACCCGACCTTCGTCCCCGGAGTGCGGGCCGAGGTGCGCCTCACCCTCGCCGCCTCGACCGCGGTCGGTCTCGACGATGCGCACGCGGATCTCGACGGCTACGGACCGGTCCCCGCACCGATCGCGCGCGAGCTGATCCGCACCGCAGCCTCCTTCACCCGCGTCCTCACCGACTCCGATACCGGCGCGGTCGTCTCCGTGGGCCGCACCCACCGCGTCCCACCGCCGCAGATGCGCCTGCACCTGCAGCTGCGGGACCAGACCTGCCGCTTCGCCGGCTGCACCCGGCCCGCCAGCACAAGCGAGGCCGACCACACCCTCGAGTGGCGCAACGGCGGCGAGACCTCCCTCGAGAACCTCGTCTCGCTCTGCACTTCGCACCACCACGTCCGGCACGGGGACCAGTGGAGCTACGACAGAATCGACGACCAGGGGACCCTCGTGTGGACGAGCCCCACCGGCCGGCGGATCAGCAACCGCCCGCCCCCACTGCCCGGGCGGCCGCCCGACCCGCCCCCTCGGCCGCACTTCGTCGATGTTCCCGCACCGTTCTGACGGTGGGGGGATCTCGATACGCCCGCTGCGCGAGCTACTCGATCAGCACGCATCGCCCCCAGGACGTCGGTGCGAGCCCGTACGTACTGCAGGAACCGCACAGGGTGCGCCGGCGTGCGTCCGCACATGCTGGTCGAGCAGCGCGCAGGGCGCGTCGGGACCCGCCGCGGTCAGGCAGGCACCCGCTCAGGCTGCGACACGGGGGACTCGGTGGGCACGGCGGCGGCGGCGACCGACGCCGGGTCCTCGCCGCTGCGCAGGGGGAGGAGGCGGAAGTGCTGGCGGTAGGGGCCCTTCTCCGGGGTGTTGCTGTACTTCTCCGGGCGGGTCTGCACGTCCCAGTTGCCGCCCTGGAGGCCCTCCTGGGCGGCGTCGACCCGGACGACCGTCCTCGTCGACGCAGGCACCTCGTGCCAGTGCCGGCGGTCGGCCAGCTCGTCCGGGCTGTTCGGCTGAGCGTTGAAGAACATGCTCTCGACCGACGTGCCGCCGCCTGACGTGCCGCCGCAGGCCAGGACGAGCACGCCCGCGCCGCCGCCGTCGACGAGGGCCGCCCAGCGGGTGTCGGCCTTGTTCGCGCTGTCCTGCGGCCGGCTGTAGCGGGTCGGCTGGTCGGCGACGGCACCGCTCCAGCGGCCGAAGAACGCCGACGCGCGGCGGTCGGCGGACGACTCGTGCGGGCCGCGGCCGTGCCAGTGCAGGGTCGAGAGCTCCGGCGCGAGCCCGAACGTGGTGCCGACGACCTGCGGGTTCGGCGTGCCCTCGACCGGCGAGAAGGTGGAGAGCACGTCGACCTGGCCCGTGCCGTGGATCATGTAGACGATCGACTGCGGAGAGGTCGTCACCCGGCCGCTCGGCCGGAACGGCACCGCCGTGGTCACCGACCCGTCGACCGTGATGCGGACGGCGCCCGGCGTCTCCTCGACGTCGACCCGATCGATCGCCCACTCCTCGCCGACGCCGCGCCAGGGCAGCGACGGCTCCGGGCGCTCGAGCCGGATGTCCGGGATCGAGAGCTCGGGGTCGTTCGGGGTGCGCCAGAAGTTCGGCAGCAGCGGCGCGGCGAGCCGCTCGCGACCGCCGTAGCGGAGCGAGGTCAGGCGCCCGGTGGAGCGGTCGACGGTCGCGGAGAACGCGGGCCCGCGCACGACGATCGCCGTGCCCTCCTCGGTCGCGGTCACCGGCGGCAGCTCCCGCGGCGCCCGGCGGCGGGCCGCAGAGGCGTCGACGGGCAGCTCGAACTGGGCGCGCGCGACGACGTGTCCCTCCTCCGCCCAGGCGGTGGGAGCGGCGAGTGCCAGCTGCACGTCGAGGCGGTACTCGCGCGCCGTGTCCTGCGCAGCCGGCTCCGGCAGCGGGTACGGCACCGTGACCCGCCCCTCCTCCTGCGGGCCGATGGCCCACTCCGCGCCGGGCAGCGACCCCTGCTGCACCGGCTCGCCGTCCGCCGACACGGTCCAGTGCACGACGTAGCCGTCGAGCCCGGTGAACAGGTGCTCGTTCGCGACGAGGAGCTCGCCGGCGCGCAGATCGACCGCGGTGAGGGAGACCGGCTGGTAGGCGAGCGCCGCCTCAGCCAGCTTCGGGGTCGGCGTGCGGTCGGCGAGGACGAGGCCGCTCATGTGGGCGCTCTCCTGGTTCGGCTCGTCGCCCCAGTCGCCGCCGTAGGCGAGGAACTCCTCCTCGGGCCGATCGGGGCGCGGCCAGTACAGGCCCTTGTCGGCCCAGTCCCAGAGGAAGCCGCCGGGCATCGCGCGCGGGTCCTCGCGGGCGGCCGCCCAGTACTCCTCGAGGTAGCCGGAGGTGTTGCCCTGGCTGAAGGCGTACTCGACCAGCAGGTAGGGCCGCGGATCCCGGCGCGAGCGCTCGGCGAACTGCGCGACCGGCGGGTAGAAGTCGCCGTCGAAGTCCGAGAGACCGGCCGGGACGACCCAGGTGCCGGAGCCGACGGGGTCCTGATAGCTGACGGGGCGGGTCGGGTCGTGCTTCTTCGCCCACTCGTACATCGCCTGCAGGTTCGCGCCGACTCCGGACTCGTTGCCGATCGACCAGGCGATCACGCTGGGGTGGTTCTTGTCCCGCTCGACCATGCTGCGCATCCGCTGGAGCAGGGGAGCGCGCAGCTCCGGGCGGTCGCCGGGCAGGAAGGGTGTCCCGTCGTCGTCGATGCGGTTGATGTGCGTCTCGTTGTTCGCCTCGTCGACGAGGTAGAGCCCGTACTCGTCGGCCAGGTCGTACCAGCGCGGGTCGTTCGGGTAGTGCGAGGTGCGGACGGCGGTGATGTTGCTCTGCTTCATCAGCCGGATGTCCGCGATCATGTCGTCGCGGCTCAGCGTGCGGCCGGTGCGCGGGCTCCACTCGTGCCGGTTGACGCCGCGGAGCGACACCACTCGGCCGTTCACGAGCAGCACGCCGTCCACGATCTCGACGCGGCGGAAGCCGACCCTCAAGGCGACGCGCTCGAGGACGGCGCCGGTCGCGTCGCTCAGCTCGACGACGAGCGTGGAGAGCTCGGGCGTCTCCGCGGACCAGAGTCGCGGGGACGAGACGGGGATGCTCGCCTGGCTCGCCGCGCGTCCGTCGGCGTCGAGAGCGACCGTCCGGCTCTGCTCGCCGACCTCCGCCGCACCCGGCGCGGTGCCGTCGAACAGCCGCGTGCGGAGCTCGAGACCGGCCGCGGGCGCCCCGGCGTGCGCGTCGATCGCGACCGACACCTCGACCGACCCGGCGGTGAACGTGTCATCGAGCGGGGTGCGCACCGTGACGTCGCGGATCATCGCCGCCGCGCGCGAGAGCAGCCGCACGCTCCGGAAGATCCCGGAGAGGCGGACGTTGTCCTGGTTCTCGAGGTAGGAGCCCGTGCACCAGCGGTGCACCTCGACGGCGAGGATGTTCGAGCCGGCCCGCACGTGCTCCGTGACCTCGAACTCGCCGGTCGTGTAGCTGTCCTCCCGGTAGCCGAGGCGCTGCCCGTTGAGCCAGACCGAGCATGCCGACTCCACGCCGTCGAACTGGAGGAAGGTGCGGCGCTCGGCCCAGCCGTCCGGCAGCTCGAAGGCGGTGCGGTACTGGGCGACCGGGTTGTAGAGGGTCGGCGCGTTCGGGTAGTCGCCGCGCGGGTCCGGCTGCTCGTGCCGCCCGTTCGCGCCGGTCCACGGCAGCACGAGATTGGTGCCGATCGGGAAGTCGTAGCCGTGCAGCTGCCAGCTGGCGGGGACCGGGATGGTCGGCCAGGCCGAGTCGTCCCAGTCCTCGGCCGCGAAGCCGTCCAGGCGGGCTGCCGGGTCCGGCGCCCAGTGGAAGCGCCAGTCGCCGTCGAGGCTGTGCGCGAGCGGCGTGCTCGCGCGGTCGCCCTCCAGTGCGGCGTCGAGCGTGGCGAAGGGGGTGAGCACGGCGTGCGCCGGCTCCGTGCCCCACTCGAACACGTCGGGGTCGTTCCACTCCTGGGCGAGGGTCATGCGGTGCTCCTTGGGGGTGCGTCGTGCGTGGGGCGTCGGGCTTGGTGCGTCGGACATGCAGCGGTGCGGGCGCGGACAGCGGAGTCCCCTCCCGCCGCCCGGGTCGCGGGCGAGGGGAGGGGACGCGCGTGCCGCTACTGGTCGTAGGCGCTCTGCCAGATCTCGGCGTAGCGGTCCGCGCCGAGGCTGGTCAGGGCGTCGAGGTAGGACTGCCAGTCGGCGTCGCTCGCGGGGTCGCGGACCCCGGTGACGAACTCGGCGGTCGCCGTGGCGACGCTGCTCTCGACGTTGGCGGTGAGGGTGGAGAGCTCGCTGGCGTCCTCGGAGGGGACCCAGATGTTCCAGTAGGGGAACATCGCGTCCGACTCCTTGCCGGCGTACTGGTCGGTCGCCTCGAACAGGCGGCGCTCGAAGCCCGCCTCGGTGTAGATGTCGAGCGGCTGGACCTGGCTGGCGCGGAACTCGGCCGTGTCGAACACCTGGGCCATTGGGCCCCAGTTGCCGTTGTAGTCGGCCTCGTTCGACTCGTCCATCTTGGTGTCGACGAGGGACGGCTCGAGGCTCTGATCCAGCGCGATCTCGCCCTCCTCGGGCGCGCGCCAGCCGATGCCCTCCTCGCCGAACTCGCCGCGGACGTGGCCCTCGGGCGAGAAGAGGTAGTCCATCATCTCGACGATGACCTTCTGCTCCACCTCGTCGGCCGCCTTGGTCACGACGAAGGTCGCACCGGGGACGCTCGGGAGCAGGAAGGTGGCGTTCTGGCCGCCGGGGCCTGTGAGCGGCGGGAGCAGGTCGTACTGCGTGTCGCGCCCGTCCTCCTGGCCGATGGTCACGGCGAATCCGGGGTGGATGGCGGTGAAGCCGCCGATGAGCACGCCCTGCGCCGCGTTGCCGGTCGCGGTCATCTGGTCGCCGCCCTGCGAGAAGGTGGCGGGGTCGATCAGGCCGGCGTCCCACAGCTTGCGGAGGAACTTGAGGCCGTCGCGCCAGCCGTTCTGCATGGTCTGCAGCTGCACGGTGTCGCCGTCGAGACCGAGCGAGACGGGCTGCCCGTTCGCTCCGGAGCCGGTGTTGAACGCGTTGTAGATGAAGGCGTTCATGATGTACGGCACCAGCGACTGCTGGGTGCTGCCGGTCAGCGGGATCTCGTCAGCCTGGCCGTTGCCGTTCGGATCCTGGGTCTTGAAGGCCTGCATCACCGCGAAGAACTCGTCGGGCGTGGTGGGAGCGGCGAGCCCGAGGGTGTCGAGCCAATCGGTGTTGATCCAGAACTTGTAGGGGTAGGAGCAGTGGTAGCAGTCGTTCCACTGCGGCAGGCCCCAGATCTTCCCGTCCGGAGTCTCGGTGAGCTCCTTGAAGCCCGGCTCCGCGTCGAGGGCCGCCTTGATGTTCGGGCCGTTCTCGTCGATGAGGTCGTTGAGCTGCACGAGCAGGCCCTGGTCGCCGTAGCGCTGGAGCTCGGCGCGGCTGAACTGCGAGGCCCAGGGGACGAGCATGTACGCCTCGGGCAGGTCGCCGCCGGCGAGCGAGATCTGGCGTGCCTCGGCCGCCTCGGACGCGCCGTAGGACGTGGTCTCGAACTGGATGTCGACGTCGAACTTGTCCTCGAGGACCTTGGTGAACGAGTTGGTGTTCAGGTCGATCTGCGCGCCCTGCTCGCCGAAGATCCGGATGACCTTGCGGTCCGCCTCCGGGCTCTCGCCGGTGCAACCGGTGAGCCCGATGATCGCGGTGGTGAGGACGGCGCCGAGGAGGAGGTGCTTCCTCCGCGCGGCGACTCTGCCGTGCTGTGTGCGAGAGAACAAGGTGTTTCCTTCCATGGGTGAGAGAGCCGCGGGGGAGTTCCGCGCGACCGGGGGAGTCGGCCCTGTGCGGGCCGTGCTCGGGGTGCTCAGCCCTTGACGGCGCCGAGCATGATGCCCTTGTTGAAGTACCGGGCGACGAAGGGATAGAGGATCATCACCGGGACCGTCGAGATGACGATCAGCGAGTACTTGAGGAGATCCGCGAGCTGCTGGCGCTCGATCTGCGCGGCCGCGTCCATGCCCGGTGTCGCCTGATTGAGGATCAGGACGTTCCGCAGCACGAGCTGCAGCGGATAGAGGCTCGGATCGCGGAGATAGAGCAGGGCGTCGAAGTAGGAGTTCCACTGGTAGATCGCGTACATCAGCGCGACCACCGCGAGCAGCGGCTTCGAGAGCGGGAGCACGATCGTCCAGAGGAAGCGCAGATCGCTCGCGCCGTCCAGCTGCGCCGCCTCGTACAGCTCGTCCGGGATGGAGGAGCGGAAGAAGACGACGGCGATGATCACCTGCCAGACGCCGACGGCCTGGGGGAGGATCAGCGCCCAGCGGGTGTCGAGCAGGCCGAGCTGCTGCACCACCAGATAGGTGGGGATGATGCCGCCGGCGAAGAGCATCGTGAAGATGACGCCGAGGGTGATCCCGCCGCGGCCCCAGAAGTCCTTCCGCGAGAGCGGATAGGCGATCGCGACGGTCAGCGCGAGGCTGACGAAGGTGCCGGCGGCCGTGTAGAAGAGCGAGTTGGCGAAGCCGGTGACGATCGTCGAGTCGCCGAGGGCGCGCTCGTAGCCCTCGAGGGTGAAGTCGATCGGCCAGAAGCTCACCCGGCCGGACGAGACGGCCAGCGGCGAGCTGAACGAGCTGGCCAGGATGTAGAGCAGCGGCAGGAGGACTGCGAGCAGGAACGTCGTGAGCAGGACGTAGACGGCGATCATGAAGACGCGGTCGACCATCGGGTCCTTGATCCGGGTCGCTCGCTGCCGGCGGCGCGGCGGCCGGGAGGCCTCGCCGTCCTCGTGAGCGGTGGTCGATGGCGTGTCGAGTGCGGTCACCAGAGCCCCTGTCCCGTGATCCGCTTCGCGAGCGAGTTGACGCCCAGGAGCAGGACCAGATTGATCATTCCGTTGAAGAGCCCGATGGCCGCGGCCTGACTGAAGTCGGCGTTGAGCAGACCCACCTTGTAGACGTAGGTGGGGATGATCTCGGACTGCGAGAGATTGAGGGAGTTCTGCAGGAGGAAGGCCTTCTCGAATCCGATCGCCATCACATTGCCGACGCCGAGGATCAGGATGGTGATCGCCGTGGGCATGATGCCCGGGATGTCGACGTGCCAGATCTTCTGCAGCCGGCTCGCGCCGTCCATCCGGGCGGCCTCGTAGAGCGAGGTGTCGATGGAGGACAGGGCCGCCAGATAGAGGACCGCGGAATAGCCGGTCGTCTGCCAGACGTCGCTGAAGACGTAGATGTGCCGGAAGAAGTCCGGGTCGCCGAGGAAGTCGATCGCCCCGAGTCCGAAGAACGACGTGACGTCGCTGACCGGGCCGAGCTTGGGCGAGAGGAAGAGGATCGTCATCGAGATCACGACGACGGTGGAGATGAAGTAGGGCGCGTAGGTGACCATCTGCACGGTGCGCTGGAAGAAGCGCAGCCGCACCTCGTTCAGGGCCAGCGCGAGCAGGATCGGGAACGGGAAGCCGGCCAGCACCACGTACGCGGAGAGCAGGAAGGTGTTCTTCAGCAGCGTCCAGAAGATCGGGTTCGAGAAGAACCGCTCGAAGTGCTTGAAGCCCACCCAGGGGCTGCCCCAGACGCCGTCGATGACGTTGTAGTCCTTGAACGCGATGGTCGCGTTCGACATCGGCACGTACTTGAAGACGATGAAGTAGAGCAGCGGCGGCAGGATCAGCAGGTAGAGCTGCCAGTGCCGCCGGAAGCTGCGCCGGGCGGCGCGGAAGCCGCGGGCGTTCGAGCGGCCCCGGATCGACGCCGGGCCGCCGGGGACGGGCGCCTCCGGGCCGGGGGCGCCGGGCACGGTCGAGCCGGGGACGGTGGTCCCGGGCGCGCCGGTCAGCGGCATGACCATGCCGTGCCGACCGGTGTCGGGAGGAGGGGCGGACGGGTCGCCGTGCAGGCGTCGCGTGCCCCAGGTCGGGTCGTCATGTCGAGAGCATCCAATCGCCGGTGATTCGGAACGAGGACGAGACTAAGCAGCCGATAACACCCGTGTCAATAAGAAAACGAAACGTTTCGTGTACTTCTCGAGCGGCGCCCGGAAAAGACGGGCGCGATGATTCTTTCGAAAGTCGGAGAAGGCGTTCTTGCGAAAGTTCCGGCTATTCTTGCGAAAGCGGCTGGAGTCGGATCTGCATCAATCCGATGAATCCGAGAACGGCCGTGTCTGCGCCATCCATGCTGGTCGAGCAGCGCGGAGCGCGTATCGAGACCAACTCTCTGCATGGCGGTGGATCTCGATACGCCCGCTCCGCGGGCTACTCGATCAGCATGCAGGGGGCCCTCGCCGCGGGCTGCTCGATCAGCATGCAGGGGGCCCGCGCCGCGGGCTGCTCGATCAGCATGCGGGGGCCGCTGCGCGGGCTGCTGGGTCGGCATGCAGGGCACGCTGCGCGGGGCGAGTGCGTCGCAGCCCCTCCATGCTGGTCGAGTAGCGCGCAGCGCGTATCGAGACCCACGGTCTGCAGGACGGTGGATCTCGATACGCCCGCTGCGCGGGCTACTCGATCAGCATGGAGTGGGCCCGCTTCGCGGGCTGTCGGATCGACAGGCAGCGCCAGCTCCGCGCGCTACTCGCTCAGTAGGCGGGGACCGCTCGCGGTGCCATCGAGCACGGTGACGTCGAGGGAGACGCCCGCGAGGACCGCGGACTCGGAGCGCAGCAGCACGGCGATGTCGTCGTCGGCGGGGAAGATCTGGTCCGTGAGGACGATCCGGCCGTCGTCGGCGAACACCTCGATCGAGGACGCGTCGACCCACACGTCGAGCTCGACGGTCCCGTCGGGGCGGTGCGGGAGCGCGGTCTCCGAGACGCTCGCGAAGATGTCCGAGAAGGCGCTGTCGCCGGAGTCGCGGCGGTCGATGCTCAGGCGACCCTCCTCGAGGCGCACGATCGTGCCGCGCAGGCCGTCGGCCGAGGCGCGCACGACGAGCTCGAGGGGAGCCTCGGCGGGCCGGCCCACGAGGCGGATCCGCAGAGCCCGACCGTGCGCGCTCTCCGGGACCGTGAAGAGCCCCGCTTCCGGGGAGGCGTCGTCGGAGGAGAAGTCGGGCTCCCCGGTCATCGGGAGCGCCGGACGCTGCACCAGCCGCTCGCCCTCGAGCGAGAGCAGGCGGGGCAGAGCGGCGGATCCGCGCCAGGGAGAGGTCGGCACCGTGTGCGCGTAGTCCCAGTTGCTCATCCAGCCGATCATCGTCGGCTCCGGAGCGTCGGCCACCGTCACTCCCGCGTAGAAGTCGCGGCCGCGGTCGAGCCAGTCCCACGAGGTGGCGGTGAAGATCGTGCCGTCGAAGTCGCCGACGAAGTACTGCATGCCCGAGCCGCCGGCCGGGTTGCCCGGGTTGGTCGAGATCACGAGGACCCAGCGGTCGTCGAGCGGGAAGAGGTCGGGGCACTCCCACATCCCCTCGGTGGAGCCGGCCGGGCCGAAGACCGAGAGCGGCTCCCAGTCGCGCAGATCCTCCGAGCGGAAGAGGTGGACCTGCCGGTCGAGCGCCTCCACGGTCGCCATGATCCAGTGGTCCCCGTGGCGGAAGACCTTCGGGTCGCGGAAGTCGGCCGTGCCGCGGTCCAGGACCACGCCGTGCTTCGTCCAGGTCTCGCCGCCGTCCAGGCTCGACGCGAGGGCCTGCGCCTGACTGCCCTCGCGCGCGGAGGTGTACAGCGCGACGAGCGGCGGCCGCTCGACGGTGCCCAGCCCGGAGGAGTTCGTGCGGTCGAACACGATCGAGCCCGAGAAGACGCCCTCGTGCTCGTCGTGCAGCAGGGCGACGGGGTGCTCGATCCACTCGAGGAGGTCGGCGCTGGAGGCGTGGCCCCAGCTCATGTTGCCCCAGTCGTCGCCGCTCGGGTTGTGCTGGAAGTAGAGGTGGTAGCGGCCGTCGTGGAAGATCAGGCCGTTGGGGTCGTTCATCCAGTGGCGGGCCGGTGCGAAGTGCACGGCCGGGCGCACGGAGAGAGCGATGGTGGTCATCGAGGGGTCCTTCCGGAGTTCGGGAGCAGGGTCGGATCGGCGGTGCCCAGGGACGGCGTGCCCGGCGACGGGCTGCCCAGGGACGGGCTGCCGCCGAGGGCGCCGACGACGGGCCGGTCGGCGTCCTCGATGCCGTCGCGGTTCACCCAGTGCGTGGCGGTCACCCAGTGCACGGCCCCGCGGTCGGCGCCCGCGCTGCGGCGGGCGGTGATGCCCGCGATCTCGGCGCGGGCCCGGGCGCGGTCGGCGCGGTCGAAGGCCGTGGTGCGGTGCGGGTCGGGTGCGGCCGAGATCAGCAGGCGCGTGTAGGGGTGGCTGGGCGTGTCCATCACCTCGGCGCTGCTGCCGCCCTCGACGATCACGCCCTGGAGCATCACGCTGGTGGTGTCGGCGAGGAAGCGGGCGGAGGCGAGGTCGTGGGTGATGTAGAGGATCGAGATCCCGCGCTCGTCGCGCAGGCGGCGCAGCAGCTGGAGGACGCCCATCCGCACCGAGACGTCGAGCATCGAGGTCGGCTCGTCGGCGAGGATGACCGTCGGGTCGGCGGCGAGGGCCCGGGCGACGGCGACGCGCTGGCGCTGGCCGCCGGAGAGCTCGTGCGGGTAGCGGTCGAGGAAGGCCGGGTCGAGCTCGACCGAGAGCAGGAGCTCCTCTGCGCGGGCCGCGCGCTCGCGGGCGCTCAGCTCGGGGGCGTGCAGCACCAGGGGCCGCTCGAGGAAGTGACGGACCTTCTTGGTCGGGTTCAGCGAGCCGAACGGGTCCTGGAAGACCATCTGCACGGTGCGGCGGTAGGAGCGGGACGCCCGCCGCGGCTCCTTCGCCAGCACGTCGACGCCGCCGACCACCATGCGGCCGGAGGTCGGCTCGACCAGCCGCGCGAGCATCCGGGCGATGGTGCTCTTCCCGCTGCCCGACTCGCCGACCAGGGCCATGATTTCGCCGCGGTGCAGCTCGAGGTCGGCGTGGTCCACCGCGACGGTCGACTTCTTCGAGAAGAGCCCACCCGTGCGGAACTCCTTGGTCAGCCCGCCGAGGGAGACGACCACGTCGGTCTCCTGCGGCGTGGGCGCGACCGCGGCGGCTCCCGGTCCGCCCTTCTGGATCGGCGGGAACGCCGCGATCAGCGTGCGGGTGTAGTCGCTCTGCGGGTTCGCGTAGACCTCGCGGGAGACCCCGCTCTCGAGCAGCCGGCCGTGGCGCATCACGCCGAGTCGCTGCGAGATCTCGACCATGAGCGAGAGGTCGTGGGTGATGAAGAGGATCGCGAAGCCCAGCCGGCGCTGGAGCTCCTTGATCTCGTGGATGATCTCCTGCTGCACGACCACGTCGAGCGCGGTGGTCGGCTCGTCCATGATCAGCATCGGCGGCTCGAGCGCGAGGGCGATCGCGATGACGGCGCGCTGGCGCATCCCGCCGGAGAGCTGGTGCGGGAAGGCGTCGATGCGGGCGGGGTCGATCCCGACCAGCTCGAGCAGCTCGGCCGCGCGGGCCCTGGCCGCCCGCCGGCTGTCGCCGCGGTGCGTGGTGAGGACGTCGACGATCTGGTCGCCGACGGTCATCACCGGGTTGAGCGCGTTCATCGCGCTCTGGAACACCATCGAGACGCGGCTCCAGCGGAAGCGGCGCAGCTCCTCGGCGCCGAGCGAGGTGACGTCGACGCCGTCGCAGTGGATCGAGCCGGAGACGACCCGGCCGTTGGCGCCGAGCAGCCGCAGGATCGCCGTGGCGATGGTGGACTTGCCGCTGCCGGACTCGCCGGCCAAGCCGAAGGTCTCACCGCGGCGGATGGTGAAGGACACGTCGTCGACGGCGCGCACGGTTCCGGTGGCGGTCTCGTACTCGACGGTGAGGTTGCGGACGTCGAGGACGACGTCGTCCTGGGAGGGGAGGGTGCTCATTTCCGGGAGCCCTTCTTCGTGGCGCGGATGAGACGCGGGTTGGTGATCTCGTCGACCGCGTAGTTGATGAGGGCGAGCGAGAAGGCGACGAGAGCGATCGCGACGCCCGAGGGGACGAAGGTCCACCAGGTCGCGCGGATGAGGGAGCCCTCGATGCTGGACCAGTAGAGGTTCGTGCCCCAGCTGACCGAGGAGACGTCGCCGAGGCCGAGGAACTCGAGGCCGGCCTGGGCGCCGATGCCGAAGATGACGCAGGCGAGGAAGGTGCTCATCACGACGGACGCCATGTTGGGGAGCATCTCGCGCAGCATGATGTGCGGCGAGCGCTCGCCGGTGACCACGGAGGCGTCGATGAAGTCCTTGCCGCGCAGCGAGAGCGCCTGCGAGCGGATGACGCGGGCCGAGCCCGCCCAGCCGGTGGCGACGAGGACCAGGACGATCGTGGCCGGCCCCGGCGGCAGGAACGCGGCGAGGATGATCAGCAGCGGCAGCCCGGGGATGAGCAGGAAGACGTTGGTGACGACCGAGAGCACGTCGTCGACGACGCGGCCGAAGTAGGCGGAGGCCAGGCCGACGATCAGGCCGACGGCGGTGGCGGCGATGCCGACCGCGAAGCCGATCGAGAGCGAGCTGCGCGAGCCCCAGATCAGCAGGGCGAGCACGTCCTCGCCCTTGGCCGTCGTGCCGAGCAGGTGCGCGAGCGAGGGCGGCTCGGAGCCGGCGACGACGGCGGTGTTCGGATCGCCGGGCGAGAGGAGCGGAGCCGCCAGCGAGAGCAGCACGAAGAGGGCGAGGATCACGACGCCGACGAGCGCGCGGCGGTCCCGGAGGATCCGCGCGAGGAAGTGGCTGCGGACCACTCGAGGCGGCGCGGGCGTCGCGCTCAGCGGGTCGTCGACGGCGGTGACGGGGATCGGGTTCTGCAGGGACATGACTACCTCACTCGCACGCGCGGGTCGAGCCGCACGTAGACGATGTCGATCAGGAAGTTGGCGATCAGGACCGCCGCGGTCAGGGTGAGGAAGATCCCCTGCATCAGCGGGTAGTCCAGGGCCTGGACGGCGCGCAGCAGCTGGTAGCCGATGCCCGGGTAGGCGAAGACGACCTCGGTCAGCAGGGCGCCGCCGACGACGAAGCCGATGGACATGCCGAACGAGGTGATCGAGGGCAGCATCGCGTTGCGGGCGGCGTAGCGGAACATGATCCGGCCCTCCCGCAGGCCCTTGGCGCGGGCCATCGTGATGTAGTCCTCGGCCGACGTGGCGATCATCGTGTTGCGCATGCCGAGCATCCAGCCGCCGATCGAGACGGCGACGATGGTCACCGCCGGCAGGAACAGGTGCGTGAGCACGTCGCCGAGGAACTGCGGCGAGAACGACGGCTGCGACCCGAGAGTGAAGGCCTGCCCGATCGGGAACCACTTCAGCGAGACCGCGAACAGGAAAAGGGCGCCCATCGCGATGAAGAAGTAGGGGAACGAGCCGACGAAGACGAGCAGCGGCGGGAGGATCCGGTCGAGCACGCCGTTCCGCCGCCAGGCGACGACGATGCCGAGCAGGTTGCCGAGGACCACGGCGACGATCAGGGCGGAGCCGCCCAGGAGCAGGGTCCAGCCGAGCTGCGTCCCGATCACCTCGGTGACCGGGGTGGGGAACTGCGAGATCGACATGCCCAGGTGCCCGGTGAGCACGTCGCCGAGGTACTGCACGTACTGCAGCGGCAGCGGGCGGTCGTCGAGGCCGAAGAGGTGGCGGAACTGATCGATCTGCTCGTCGGTGAGCGTGCCCTGCATCGTGCCGATCATCCGGCCGACGGGGTCGCCGGGGATGAGGCGCGGGAGCAGGAAGTTGATCGTCAGCGACGCCCAGAAGGCGATGAGGTAGAAGCCGAGGCGGCGGAGCACGAAGGTCATGACTGCGGTCCTCCGGAGGATCGAAGGGAGGGGGAGGGGCGTCCCGCCCGGCGCGCGCCGGACGGGACGGACTCAGCGGGGGACACGGTCCGCGCGAGCCGGGAAGGGGCGAGCGGGGCGGCTCGGCGCGTCCTGGTACCAGTAGGCGACCGAGGACACGTCGTCCGAGCGCTCGACGAGGTCCGGGCCGACCTGCCCGATCTGCTGCAGGGTCACCCGCAGGCTCGAGTGGAAGTAGATCGGGTCGGGCTCGTGCCAGCGGTACATGCCGTGGACGGGCGCCATCGCGGTCGCGTAGACCGCCTGCTGCGACTCGTCCCGGGTGGCGTAGGTCGGGTAGCCGACGTACGGGGCGCTGTAGGTGAGGACCTGCGGCTCGAACTCCTTCGACAGCCTGTCCTGGAACGCCCAGGCCCCGCCGTAGTAGTCCTCGGTGCCGGTGCCGCAGATCGTCGGGTGCTCGGTGTCGCCGTCGAGGAAGAACTTCATCTCGCCCTCGCCCCACCAGTAGCGCTCCAGCTGGACGATCGTCAGCGAGGTGCCGACGAGGACGCCCGAGCCCTCGACACCGTCGAGGACCGTGTAGTCCACGCCGCGCACCGTCGGGTTCTCGCGCCGGTACTCCGCGTGGAAGCGCAGCGGGCCGATCGCCGACGCGTCCTGCTTCTCGACGTAGTCGATCTGATAGAACAGCCCGCCGACATCGACCGGGTGCTGGTTCTCGATGGTGATCCGCGCGCCCTCGGCGAACGGCATCGCGAAGTAGGCGTTCATCCCGCCGGTCGGCGCGACGAGCACGAGGCTCGAGGTGACCAGGCTCCGCTGGCCGTTGCCGTTGCAGAAGAAGTCGCCGAGCGGCGCCTCGACGGCGGGCGTCTCGGAGCCGTCCCAGTACATCCGCAGCACCAGGTCGCGCAGCACGAAGCCGACGGCCTCGGTGTGCGTGCCGACCGTGAACCAGACGTGCCGGATCTCGCCGGCGCCGGAGAGATCGGCCAGCACGGTCGTCTCGCCGGCGGGGAGGGTGATGCACGGGGCGCCCTTCCGACCGGGGCCGAGGATCGAGGCGGCGCGCCCGCCCTCGCCCGGCGCACCGGTCGGGTTCTCCGCCGTGACGGACCGCGAGCGGTCCCCAGCGGTCAGTGCGGCGTTCGAGCGGGTCAGGAACTCGCTGCTCATCGGTCGTCCTCCTTCTCGTCCTGGATGCTCCGGAGCTCCCCGGAGACCTCGATGCGCCCCTCCTGCGCGAAGACCGCGAGGGAGTCGCCCCGCTGGTCGTAGCCGCGGAAGGTGAAGGCGGACGTGCCGCCGAGGTAGACGACCGAGACCTCGCCGTCGAACACGACGGTCATCGCCAGCTCGCCCTCCGGCGCCTCGAACGGGCGCACGTCGAACGGCGCGTCCGAGCCGAACCGGTCGAGGCGGTCGATCCGCACGCGGTGCTTCCCGGGCTCGATCGTCACGGAGTAGCCGGAGCGGCCGGTCTCGTCGGTGCGCAGCTCCACGCCGAACGCCTTCGTGCCGGGCTGCGGCGTGAGCACGAGGTCGACGAGTCCCGTGTGCGGCATCCGGGTGAGGACCAGCCGCTCGAAGTCGTGCTCGGAGCCCACGCTCGTCGCAGCGAGGGCGACCGGAGCGGCCGCCCGATCCCGCTGCAGCGTCCGGCGGGTCAGGGCCGCCTCGACGACGCGGAGCGTGCCGTCCTCGTTCTGCAGCAGCTCGTGCACGACGAGGTTCCCGCCCCAGAGCCACGGCGCGCCGTCCTTGCCGACGGCGTAGTTCGGGCACCAGCCGACGAGGTAGCGGCGCTCGCCGTCGGAGATCGTCTTCGCGGCGTAGAGGCCGAGGCCGTCGAGCTCGTCGTCGTCCGGCGCGGTCCAGGGGCCCTCGAGCGAGGTCGCCGTGCGGTACCGGGTGACGGTGCGGTCGGTGAGGGTGGAGTAGACGAGGTACCAGCGGTCGCCCATCCGGAACAGGTCGGGGCACTCGTGCATCGAGAACAGGCCGGGCGCCCAGAGCGGCTCGCCGACGGTCCAGGTCAGGCCGTCGAGCGAGGTGGCGGTGGCCGTCACTCCCCGGCGCAGGGCAGGACCCTCGAGGCTCTGGCCGGCGATCAGCATCAGGTACGTGCCGTCCTCCTGCTCGAGGACGAAGGGGTCGCGCCACTCGTGGGCGTCGTAGCGCTCGGCGTCGGCGACGAGTGCGAAGCCGGCGTCCTTCTCCCAGGTGACGAGATCGGTGCTGGTGGCGCGGAGGACGGTCTGGTGACGGCCGCCCTGCTCCTTCTGCCACTCGCCGAAGCCGGTGTAGTAGGCGTACCAGCGGTCGCCGATGCGGATCACGCTGCCGGTCGCCGCCGAGGCGTCGGCGTCGCGGAGGCCGCCGCGGCGGACGGCCGGGCCGTGCTCCTCGAACTCGACGAAGTCGGTCGTCGAGACGTGCCACCAGTCCGTCTCGATGCGGTCGTGGGTGTCGTCGGCGTAGCGCTTGAGGTAGAAGACGTGGAACACGCCGTCCGCGAAGTAGGGGATGGTGTCGCCGAGGCGCGCGCGCTCGGGCTTGTAGAACAGGGTCACGGGAGTCGCTTTCGAGAGGGGGGGGGCGGCGGGACCCGGGGGCCCCGCCGCCGACGGCGGGGACTAGCGCGGGTGGATGGTGGTCAGCACCTTGACCGTGCTGGACGACTCGGGGGAGAGGGTCGCGTAGGGGTCCTCCTCGCTCGGCCAGCCGACGAAGGTGGTGCTGTTGTACGCGCCCCACTCCGGACCGGGGAACAGCGGGACGGTCGGCGCCTGCTCGGAGTAGAGGGCCTGCAGCTGGTTCATCACCGAGCGCTGCTCGTCCTCGCTCGTCGCCGCGGCGAACTGATCGAGCAGGACGTCGGCCTGCGGGTCGCAGAAGCGCTGGAAGTTCTGCGTGGCCTGCTCGCCCTCGGGCTGCACCGTGCGGCAGGAGAGCATGCCCCGGTAGAACTCGTAGGGGGTGACGCCGGTCTGGCTCCAGGCGATGTTGCCCTGGAAGGTGCCGCCGAAGAGCGCCTGGTTGATCTGCGACCAGTCCTGCACCTTGAGCGGGGCGTCGACGCCGATGGCCTTCATGTCGTCGGAGATCACCTGCGCGACCGCGATCCAGTCGGTCGAGGCCGAGCCGACCCCGATCGAGAACGAGACGGGGGTGCCGTCGGGCGCGACGCGCATGCCGTCGGAGCCCTTCGCGTAGCCGGCCGCGTCGAGCATCGCGTTCGCGGCGTCGACGTCGTAGGTCGTCCAGTCGCACTGGGCGACGACGGTCTCGTCGCGCCAGGAGTCGTAGGCGTCGCTCAGCCCGGTGCAGTCGGCGGGGTGGGTGTAGCCGCTCATGCCGGTCGCGGCGACCTTGTCGCGGTCGATGCCCATGCTGATCGCCTTGCGCAGCTGCACGTCGTCGAACGGCGCCTGCGTGGTGTTGAGCGTGAGCGAGACCGTGTTGCCGACGGCGGGGAACCAGTAGCCGCGGTGCTCGGGATCGGGGTCCACGTAGGTCTTCTGGATGTCCTGGATGAAGCCGAGGCCGAAGTCGATGTCGCCGTTGATCGCCGCGATGTTGGCGGCGTCGTTGGCACCGTAGGCGATGACGCGGATCCCGGAGTAGTCGGCCTTGTCCGTCTGCCAGTAGTCCGGGTTCCGCAGCAGGTCGAAGGACTGTGCCGAGAAGCTCTGCACCTGGGTGAACGGGCCCGAGCCCACCGGGTCGGGGTTCTGGAAGGTGGCCGGGTCGTCGACGTCCTTCCAGACGTGCTCGGGCACGACGACCTGGACGCCGAGCTCGTAGAGGCCCGGGGTGTACGGGCGGTTGAAGGTGTAGACGACGGTCTTCTCGTCGGGAGCCGCGACGGAGTCGACGTAGTCGTAGGTCGCGTCGCCGAGGACCTTCCGCACCAGACCGAAGGTGTAGGCGACGTCCGCGGCGGTGAGCGCCTCGCCGTCCGACCAGGTCAGGCCGTCGTTCAGCGTGAAGGTGAGCTGCAGGCCGTCGTCGCTCCACTGGTAGCCGCTGGCCAGCCAGGGCTCGATCTCGCCCTTCGCGAGGTTCGTCACCATCGGCGACTCGTAGATCGCCCGGTTGGTGATCTTGAGCGCGGACGGCGAGAACGGGTTGAAGTTGCGGGTGAAGGAGGCGTTGCCGATCGAGGCGATCCGCAGGGTGTCGCCGGTGCTCGTGCTCGGAGCGGTGGTGCAGCCGGCGGCGCCGAGGGCGACCGCGGTGGCGAGGACCGTGGGGACTACTAACGCGCGCCAGAAGCGTCGCGCAGAAGGTCGGGACATGGTTTTTCCTTTCGACTGTGAATGGAACGGGCGAGCGCCGGGGGCCGGGATCGTCGCCGCGGGGTGCGCCTCCGCCGGGGCGGAGGGAGTCAGGGGTGGGGAGGGAGCCGTCTCGGTGGAGGGGTCGGGGTCAGGCGGGGCCGGGGTCAGGCGGGGTCGGGGTCAGGCGGGGCCGGGGTCAGGCGGGGTCGGGGTCAGACGGAGTCGCGCAGGATCGGAGGGCAGCGGACGGTGAGCCGCGGCACGTCGTGATCGCCGGGGCCGCGCACGAGGAGCTCGGCGCCGAGCCGGCCCATCTCGCGGAACGGCAGGGCGATGGTGGTGAGCGAGGGACGGAGATAGGCGGCGATGACCTCGTGATTGTCGAAGCCGACGATGGAGAGGTCGGTCGGGATGCCCAGGCCGGCCTCGCGGGCCGCGTCGTAGGCGCCCATGGCGATGCGGTCGTTGCCGCAGAACAGGCCGTCGGGCCGCGCGCGGGCGAGCAGGGCCCTCGTGGCGTCGTAGCCCGACGTCGCGTCCGCGCCGCCGGCCACGATCAGCGCGGGGTCGACCGGGACACCGGCCTCCTCGAGCGCCTGCCGGTAGCCGGCGAGGCGGCCGCGGGCCGCGTCGAGGTGCTCGTCGATCCCGACGAGCGCGATGCGGCGGCGACCGCGCTCGAGCATCAGCCGGGTGGCCGTGTAGCCGCCGTCCTGCTCGTCGGGGACGATCGAGGGGTGCGTGCCGGCCTCGTCGTAGCAGTGCACGAGGGCGACGTCGATGTCGTCGAGCTCGCGCGGGATCTCGATGGCGCGGTTGTAGGTCGTGGCGATCATCACTCCGCCCACCCGGTGCTCGAGCATCATCTCGACCGACTTGCTGTCCGGGCGGTCGGGCGTCGGGGTGCCGACGATGATCAGCGACTTGCCGTGCTCCCAGAACCACTCCTGAGCGCCGGCGATCAGCTCGCCGGCGAAGGGGGTCGAGACGATGTCCGTGACCAGTCCGAACAGGTCGGTGGTGCGGCCGGCGAGGGCGCGGGCGCCGGCGTTCGGCCGGTAGCCGAGCTCGGCCGCCGCGGCGAGGACCCGGGCCTTCGTCTCGCTCGAGACCTGCTTCTCGTCGTTGAAGGCGAACGAGACCGCCGAGCGGGAGACGCCGATGTGGCGCGCCACGTCGCTCATCGTGACTGCTCTGCGTGTCATCCGGCAACCTCCCTGTCGCGCGCCAGAAGCAAACTAACGCGCGTTAGACGCGGCTGTCAAGAGCGGGCGAGCAGGCCGCCGCGGGACTCTCGAGCGGCGCGCAGCGAGAGCCGGGTTCCGCCGGACGGTGGATCTTCGGGGAAGAGGCGCCCGCAGACATGCTGGTCGAGTACCGCGCAGCGCGTATCGAGACCCTCGCTCCAGCGGACGGTGGCTCTCGATGCGCCCGCGGCGGGCTGCGCGATCAGCAGGCGGGGGCCGCTCCGCGGGCTACGCCGGCGGCTGCTCCGGCATCGCCGCCGTGCCCGTGGCGCGCAGGCGCTCCTTGACGAGCTCCGGGAAGAGGGGGCGGCCGTAGAAGTAGCCCTGGGCCCGGTCGGCGTGCAGGCTCGTCAGCAGCTCGTGAGCGGAGGTCGTCTCGACGCCCTCGACGATCGTGTGCATGTCGAGGTCCGAGACCAGGTTGATGATCGAGCGGAGGATCGTCGCGTGCCGGGGGTTCTCCTCGTCGGCGAGGAAGACGCGGTCGATCTTGACGATGCTCAGCGGCACCGTCAGCAGCGCCGCAGCGGCCGCGTGCTCCTGGCCGTAGTCGTCGAGCGCGATCGCGATGCCGTCCGCGGTGAGGGCGCGGACCCGCTCGATGACGGCCTCGTCGACGTGCCCGATCGAGCCCTCCGTCAGCTCGAGGCAGAGCTGGATGCCCTGCTCGGCGGTGCGATGCGCGCAGATCACCTCGGTGACGCCGTCGTGCATCAGCTGCTCCGCCTCGATGTTGACGCTGAGGAACGTGACCGACGGATCGATCGCACGGAACTCGATCATGCAGGCCACCGCCTGGTCGACGATCTGCACCGTCAGCTCGTCCAGCAGGCCCAGCGAGCGCGCGATGTCGACGAGCGTGATCGGACTCAGCGCGGTGCCGTCGGTCCGGGTGTAGCGGGCCAGCGCCTCGAAGCCGACGATGCGCCGCTCGGCGACGTCGATCACCGGCTGGAAGGCGACTCGCACCGTCCCGTCGGCGACGGCGACGCGGACCTCGGCGACGAGATCCAGCTCCTTCGACTCCGCCTCCTGCACCGCCGCGTCCTGAGCCTCCTCGCCCTTGCGCTCCTTCTTCGTCTCGTACATCCGCTCGTCCGCCTCCTGCATCACCCGGTCGAATGAGCCGCCGTCGACAGCGACCGGGGCGCCGATGCTGATGCGGGGGTGGAGCTCGGCGTCGCCGACGACCAGCGGCCGCTCGACGGCGCGCGCGATCCGGAGCGCGACGGCTCCGGCGGTGACCGAGTCCAGGAGGACGGCGAACTCGTCGCCGCCGATGCGCGCGACCACGTCGTCCCCGCGCACGCTCTCGCGGATGCGACGGGCGACCTCCTGCAGGACGGTGTTGCCCGTCGAGTGGCCGTGGGTGTCGTTGACGGCCTTGAAGTCGTCGAGATCCATGAACAGCACCGCCCGCTCCTCCTGGTCGCTGATCGCCGCGAACTCCTCGTACAGGCCGCGGAGGTTGCTGAGACCGGTGACCGAGTCGGTCGTGGCCTGGTCGCGCAGCACGCGGGTGCTGCGGCGATCGTAGAGGGCCTGGGTCGCGATGTGCGCGAGGGCGAGGAGGGTGCGGTGCTCGAGTGCGGTGAAGCCGCCGGAGTCGGGGCGCCGCGTCAGGACAACGTGCCGCAGGCCCAGGCCGGGCGTGGTGATCGGCGCCGACAGCTCGAACGCGCGCCCGGGAGTGACGGAGATCCGCGTGCTCGCTGACGGGATCGCCGTGCGGGCCGCCCGCTCGAGCGTCTCGAAGATCGCCTCCTGGTCGCCCCACGGCAGAGCGAGTGCCGCTTCGATCAGGCCGTTCAGCTTGCGCTCGATCCGGGCGCGGCGGAGGTACTGGCTGACCACGGCGACCGCCAGCGCGACGATCAGGAGCGTGTTCGCCGAGCGGATCTCGAGGCCGGCGCCGAGCTCGATGCGCTCGACCCCGGCGGAGAGGTGCGCGCCGTAGGCGAGGGCCACCAGCACGATGTTGAGGCCGAGGGCGAGCAGCACCCGGTCGGGCCGGAGCGCCGGCCGCGGCACGTCGCTGACCTCGGCCAGGGTCAGCCAGGCCTGCAGGTACTCGGCTCCGATAGAGAGCAGTCCGTAGGCCAGCACCGCCGGCACCGCCGCGAGGACCGGCCACCAGCCCGTCTGCGGGAAGAGGGAGAGGACGAGCAGGAACGCCCCGCCCGACAGCGCGGCGAGTCCGGTCCAGTAGACGACGGCGGCCCAGGGGCGCCGCGAGATCAGCTGGAACAGTGCGATCGCGAGCACCCACAGCAGCAGTGCCTGGACGCGCGGCACGTCCTGGGCCAGGAAGGCGAGCACCGACACGCCGACCCCGAAGGTGACCGTGCCGATGCCGGAGGCGAGCTCGAGCCGGAACGAGGCCGTGATCCACATCGCGGCGAGCAGCACCAGGAACGCGAGCCACAATCCGGGGAGCGCCGGTGCGTGCGGGACGAGCAGGACCAGCGTCAGGAGGAGGCCCGCGCCGCCGACGCCGAGCCGGAGGGCGCGCACCGAGCGCGGTCCGCTGCGCTCCGAGAGCACCTCGGGTGAGGCCGGCGGATCCTCGGCTCGCGCCGTCGAGTACCCCGCAGCCGCATCGCTCATGCGTCGGCCACCCCCTTCACACCGCATCGGCCGCCTGGAGACCCGGCGCGTGACCACCTTGGCAGAGACGCGGAGCCCCCGCCCGCGCCAGGAGGCGGGGCTGCAGGCACGGTGGGTCTCCGGGCCGGTCGCTCAGTCGTCCGCGGCGAGGACCCGCACGTCCCACGGGCCGAGCTCGAGCTCGGCGCCGGCGGGCAGCTCGACTCCGGTCAGCACATCGGTGGCCGCGGCCGGCAAGGCGTAGACCGAGGGCTCCCAGGACCAGTTGTGCACGAAGCGGATCCGCTCGCCGTGGCGGTTGGTCGCGCTGGTGACCGTCTGCGACGCGGTCGCGCGGCGCCATCCCGACGCGGCGTCGCCGACGGCCCAGGACATCAGGGCCCGCGCCAGCTCGAGGTCCGGCACGGTGCCGACGGTCGTGACCCGGCCCGCGCCGTGCGCGCGCGTCGTGACGGCGGCGAACCGGCCGTGGTGCGGGTGGACGTAGCGCACCAGCACCTCGGCGTCGTCGGGCTGCAGGCCGTCGGCCCAGAGGGTCGCCGTCGCGCCGGGCGGCAGCGGGAAGCCCGACTCCGCGACGACCGGCAGCGGAACCGCGAGGTTCGCGAACTCGTCGTAGTGCACGCCCGCGGCTTCGTCGAGGAACGCCGGCTTGCGCTGCAGCCGGGCCCGCGCCTCCTCGTCCTCGTAGCCGGTGCGCACGCCCACGACCAGGTGCCCGCCCGCGGCCGCGTACGCCTCCAGCCACTGCAGCTGCGCGTCGTCGGCGATGGTGAACGCCGCGGCGACCAGCACGGGATGAGCGGCCGCGTAGGCGGCGGGCGACGTCCCGGTCAGCTGCGAGGGGTGCACCGTGTTCGACTGCAGCCCCGCGTCGAAGGCGCCGCGCGCGAAGGAGTCGAAGACAGCCTGGAAGGTGCGCGTCGACGCGACGGGCACGCCGCGGGCGGCCCCGGTGCCGTGCGCCGAATCACTGAACGAGGGGTACTCCTCGAGCGCCCACTTGCTCTCGTTCGAGAACAGGATCGCCACATCGGAGTCGGGGGTCAGCTCGGTCACCCGGTCGCCGGCGGCAGCGAAGTCGGCACCCAGCGCGGCGATCTGCTCGTAGACCCGGCCCGGCTCCTGCGAGTGCGGCAGGATCCCGCCCCAGTAGGTCTCGGCGCCGTGGTGCAGCGTGTGCCAGTGCCAGTACTCGATCATCGTCGCGCCCCGCGAGACCAGAGCCCAGGCGGCCTGGCGCCACTGCCCGTCGTAGCCGGGCTCGTTCGACCACGGCATGCCGATCGCCTGCGCATCGGTCTCGGTCACCAGGAACGGCGCCTGCCTCGATCCGTACATGCGGTCCGCGGTGGCGTAGAGCGCCCAGGTGCCCGAGGTCGTCCAGTGCTGATCGAACACCCGCGCGTCCGGCAGCTCGAGCCCGTCCTGCATCCGGTAGTAGGGATTGCCGGCGGCGATGTCGAGGGAGCGCACGAGCTCCTCGTCCTGCACCGTCCTGCGCTCGTAGGAGATGCAGGTGGTGACGAACTGGTCGTCGCGGCCGGCCCACGCGGTGATCTCCCGGACCATGTCGGCCTGCCAGCCGATGAAGTCCGTGGTCAGCGAGGCCTGGAAGCGGCGCCAGGCCAGGTCGTACTGCGGCTGCTGATTGGCGTCCGGGGTCCAGAGGTCGGCCCAGGTCGACAGGCGGTGCGACCAGTAGGTCAGCCCCCACTCGTCGTTGAGCGTCTCGACAGTGTCGTAGCGCGCGCGCAGGTGGTCGACGAAGCGCTGGAAGACCTGCCGGTTGTGGAAGATCTCGTTGCCGGGCTCGTTGTCGACCTGGAAGCCGATCACCGCGGGATGCGCGGCGTAGCGCTCGACGATCCTCCGGATCAGCCGCTCGGCGTGGAAGAGGAAGGCCGGGTGCGAGTAGTCGATCTCCTGCCGGGCACCCCAGCCCATCGGCCGACCGCTCGAGCGCTCGACGTTGATCTCGGGGTACAGCCGAGCGAGCCACATCGGCGCCGCGTAGGTCGGCGTGCCCAGCACGACCGCGATGCCGTGCTCGTGGGCCGCATCGAGCACGGGCTGCAGCCAGTCGAGCGCGAAGACGCCGTTCTCGGGCTCCCAGGTCGACCAGACCGACTCGCCGACGCGCACGACCGTGAAGCCCGCGGCCTTCATCAGCCGGAAGTCCTCGGCGAGGTCGCGGCGGCCCAGCCGGGAGGTCGGCTGGTACTCGTGGTAGTAGGCCGCGCCGAACAGGATGCGGTCGGTGAGGTGCTGCATGGGAGGGCCTTTCGGACGTTCGGGAGAGGAGTGGCGGAGGAGGGCGGTGGGGGTGTCAGCCCTTGACGGCGCCCGCGGTCAGCCCGTCGAGCAGCTGCTTGCGCAGCAGGAAGAACACCAGGATCGTCGGCACCGAGGCGAGGACCGCGCCCGCCAGGACGAGGTCGTAGGAGCGGTTCTCCGACGCGAAGAGGATGTTCAGGCCCAGTGGGATCGTGTACTGCGACGAGTCCGAGAGCAGCACGAGCGGCCAGAGGAAGCTGTTGTAGCTCTGCAGGAAGCCCCAGACGCCCAGCGCTCCGAGGGAGGGGCGCAGCAGCGGCAGAACCACGCGCCAGAAGGTGCCGAACTCGCTGTTGCCGTCGATCCGGGCCGCCTCGATGATCTCGTCCGGGATCGACTGGACGATGAACTGCTGCATCATGAAGATCCCGAACGCGGGAGCGACCCACGGCACGATCAGCGCGAACCACGGGTTCGAGAGCCCCGCCTTCACGATCAGGATGAACAGCGGCACCAGGATCACGACGAACGGCACCGACAGCGACGAGAACATGATCGTGAAGAGCACCTTCTTGCCGCGGAAGGCGAACTTCGCGAAGCCGTAGCCCGCCATCGCGCAGACGAAGACCGAGACCGCGGTCGCGAGCAGCGAGGTGCCGACGCTCATGCCGAACCAGGCCCAGAAGGGCTGCGTGGTCAGCAGGTTGACGTAGTTGTCGGTGGTCGCGGGGTTCGGGACGAGCGACGGGGGAGTGGAGAAGATGTCGCCGCGGTTCTTGAACGAGCCGCTCAGCGCCCACAGCAGCGGGAACACGAAGACGAGCAGCAGGGCCGAGAGGGTGACGTAGAGCAGTCCGCGGCGGGCGCGCTCGCCGCCGCTCGCCCGGCGCTGCCTCCGCGGGATGCGGCGCTCCGGAGCGTCGGCGGTGACGATTCCCGTGGTGGCGGTCATGAGGTTCTCCCGATGGCGAGGGCGCGGTTGAGGATCTGGCTGACGGCGAAGACGAGCACGAAGAGCACGACTCCGGCCGCGGCGGCGTAGCCGAACTGCTGGCGTTCGAACGCGGCGCGGTAGATGAACATCGAGACGGAGAGGGTCGCCTCGCCCGGTCCGCCCCGCGTGAGCAGGTACGGCTCGTCGAAGAGCTGGGCGGCGCTGATGAAGGAGGTGACGACGACGAACGCGGTCACCGGGCGGATCGCGGGGAGCGTGACGGTGCGGAACTTCGCGAGCACGCCGGCGCCGTCGAGCTCGGCCGCCTCGTACAGCTCCTTCGGCACGGCCTGCAGTGCGGCGAGGAAGAAGATCGTCAGGTAGCCGACCGTGCGCCAGAGCAGGACGAAGCCGATCGCGACCTTGGCCAGCGTCGGGTCGCCGAGCCAGTCGATGTCGCCGAACCCGAAGACCGCGCGGATCAGCGAGTTCAGGAGTCCGTAGCTGCGGTCGAAGATCAGGCTGTAGATCAGCGCGATGACGATCGGCGAGAGCACCATCGGGATGAAGAAGGTGAGCCGGAAGAGGTCGCGCGCCTTGAGCCCGCGGGCGTTCAGGCCCTGCGCGATCAGCAGCGAGCACGGCACGATGACGAACACCGCGATCAGCGTGTAGATCAGCGTGTTCACCAGCGCGACGCCGAAGCTCGTGTCGCCGAGCAGGTTCCCGTAGTTGGCCAGCCCGACGAACTCGGGGGAGCCGAGGCCGACCCACTCGGTGAGGCTGAGGTAGATCGCCGCACCGACCGGGACGATCATGAACAAGGCGTAGAGCAGGTAGAACGGCGCGATGAAGAGGTACGGGGCCCGGCCGCCGGAGGTGTTCAGGCGCTTCCGCTTCGCGGCGCGCCGGGCCTCGAGCGGGGAGCCGCCGCGGCCGTCCTGAGCGGAGGCGGGCGCCCCGGCCGTGGTGAGAGTCGACATCATCGATCCTTAGCTGCGGGCCTGGCCGCGGAAGTCCTCGGCCGTGGCGCGGAGCGCCTGCGCCGGGGAGAGGGTGCCCTTGTAGGCCTGGAGGAGGTAGCCCGACAGCACGGTCGTGAGGATCTGCTGGTCCTGGCTCTGGAAGAGCGACGGGACCTCGTCGATGATCTCGCCGTAGACGTCGAAGAGCGCCTGGCCGCCGAAGTAGTCGTCGGTGATCGTCGCGAGCTCGGGGTCGTCGTAGACCGAGCGCAGTGTCGGCAGATAGCCGAGGTCGCGGTAGCGCTTCACCTGCTGGGCCGGATCGAGGTAGGCGGCGAGGACGAGCTCGACCGCGGCGTCGCTGTTGGCCTTGCCGGTGACCGCGGCGAAGCCGGTGCCGCCGCCCACGGCCGTGCGGCTGCCGCCGTTCGCGAAGCGGGGGAGCGTCTTCACCCGCCAGAGGCCGGCCTGCTCGGGCACGTTCGGCTTGATGCCGTAGCTCGAGTACCAGGTGGGCATGTCGACCCCGAGGATCGAGCCCTGCTTCAGGCCGCTCTGCATGCTCGGGCCGTAGTAGTCGGCGACGGTCGTGAAGAAGCCGGAGGCGAGTCCGTCGACCGCGAACTGCAGGGCCTCCTCGGCCTCCGGAGTGGCGAGGTCGAGGTTCCCGTCACGGTCGAAGAGCTGTCCGCCGCGCTGCATCAGCAGCAGCTGGTAGCCCTGCACGACCTGCGGCAGATCGCTTCCGACGGAGAGCGCGCCGAAGGACACGCCCTCCCGCGCGCTGATCTCGCCGCCGACGCGGGCGAACTCCTCCCAGGTCTCGAGGTCGGTCGGCACGCCGAGGCGCGCGAACTCGTCCTCCCGGTAGTAGTAGACGGCGAGCGGAGTGTCGGAGTCGAGCGCGTAGAGGGCGCCGTCCTTGCTGAACGCGTCGACGCGGGCGGCGATCAGGTCGTCGCGGTAGGGGGCGGTCGCCTCGGTGAGGTCCACCAGCAGCTCGGGGGCGATCGAGCCGCGGAGCGTGCGGGCGAAGTTCGCGACCTCGATGCCGACGAGGTCCGGCGTGCCGGAGCCGGCGACGGCCTGCGCGATCAGCTTGGTGACAATGTCGGTCGCGCCGATCTTGGTGACATCGAGCGAGTAGGAGAAGTCGGTGCGCGCATCGGCGAGGGCGAGCGCCTCCGTGAAGAACGTCACGTAGCCGTCGTCGTGCGTCCAGAACGAGAGGTCGACGGCTCCGGACTCGACGGCCGCCTGCGGGCCGGTCGCGGCGCACGAGGCGAGCAGGGAGGCGAGGGCCGCCGAGCCGCCGGCGGCGGCGCCGAGACGGAGCAGCCCGCGGCGCGAGAGCGCGGGGGACAGTGGGTGCATGGAGGAGCTCCTTCGGAGAAGGGGGAGGGACGGGCCTGCGGGCGCGCCGGAGGGACCGCGCGGAGGCGGCTCGTGCTGACCGCACGGACGGCGGTGGGAAGGGACGGGGAGGGCGGGAAGGGGGAGCCGAGGGCCGAGAGCCGGGACGGGGAGCTACGGGGCAGGGAGGTACGGGACGGGGAGCTACGGGACAGGGACGGGCGACGCGGGCGCCAGCGCCGCGCGCTCGGGGTTCGCGGGCCCGCTGGATGCGCGGACGATCAGCTGGGCGGGGACCGAGCGGTGCCGCTCGGTCGGCGCGTGGCCGTCGAGGGTGCGGATCATCCGGTGCATCGCGATGCGCGTGACCTCGGCGAAGTCCTGCTTGACCGTGGTGAGCGGCCGGTGCAGGAACTCCGAGATCGGGTCGTCGTCGAAGCCGACGACGCTGAGGTCCTCAGGGATGCGCAGGCCGGCGGCCTCGGCGGCGTGGATCGCCCCGACGGCCATCTGGTCGTTGGCGGCGAAGACGGCGGTGACGTCGCGCCGGTGCAGGATCGACGCCATCGCCTCCGCCCCCGAGCGCGGGCTCCAGTCGCCGCTCAGCACGGGCGGCTCGGCAGCGTCGGCGTCGGCGAGGGCGGTCCGCCAGCCGTCGATGCGACGGCGGGTGGCCGACCAGGTGCCGGCGCCGGCGATGTGCCAGACCGTCTCATGGCCGAGGGCGAGGAGGTGCTCGGTGGCGCTGCGGGCGGCCCCGGCCTCGTCGGTGCCGACGACGAGCTCCTCGGGGCGGTGCGCCTCGCTCGGGTGGTCGAAGCTGAGCACCGTGACGTCGGCGGGGATGGTGAGGCGCGGATGCCCGAAGTCGACCGGCTCCGAGAGGATGATGCCGTCGACGCCCTGATCGACGAGGGCGTCGACCGCTTCCTGCAGCTCCGCGCCGCTGTTCTGTGCCGTGCGCACGACGCTGAGGGAGTAGCCGGCGGCACGGGAGGCCTGCTCGACGCCGTCGAGGATCGCGGACGGACCGTAGAGGGAGGTGCTCATCGTCACCATGCCGATCCGGCGGCTCCGCTGGGTGACCAGCGCTCGGGCGGCCGCGTTCGGCCGGAAGCCGAGGGTGCGGATCGCCGTGGCGACGCGCTCGCCGATCTCGGGGGAGACGTGCGCCTCCCCGTTGACGACGCGGGAGACCGTCTTCTGACTCACGCCGGCGGCGCGGGCCACATCGGCCATCGAGACCCGGCGACCGCGGTCGTCCGGCTGCGGCACGGCCTTCGATGCGTCCACGTCGCAGCTCCTTCGCTCGTCCTCGGACCCGAGGTTGACAGCGCAGTCAACTGCGCGGTCCGACGAGTACAACACGGTTTGACTGCGTAGTCAATTGCGATCGTCAGAGGCCGCGCACGCCTCGCACGAAGAGTGAGGACGGATGCCTGCTGATCGAATAGCCCGCAGAGCGAGGATCCATGCTGATCGAGTAGTCCGCGCAGCGGGGATCCATGCTGATCGAGTAACCCGCGCAGCGGGGATCCATGCTGATCGAGTAACCCGCGCAGCGGGCGTATCGAGATCCACCCGCACCAGAAGGCGGGTCTGCAGACCACCCCGCGGAGGACGGCGGGTCTCGATACGCCGCCTGCGGCGGCTACTCGACCAGCATGCAAGGGGCACGCCGGCATGCGGCCGTCGAGCGCGGATGCATGTTGATCGAGTTGCTCGCGCAGCGGGCGTATCGAGATCCACCAGCGTCAGAAGACGGGGCTACTCGACCAGCAGGGGAGGTCAGCCGCCGAGGGTCACGCGGAGGAGCTTCTCGCTGCTGTTGTTCGGGATGCTGTCCTTGTCGCCGGTGTTGGAGGTCGTCATCCACAGGCCGCCCCGGCCGTCGGGCTCGACCGTGCGCAGGCGGCCGTAGGTGCCGACGAAGGCGGAGGTCGGGGTGGCCAGCGCGTCGCCGGTGATCGGGGCGCGGTAGAGGCGGGTGCCGCGGAGGCAGGCGATGTAGACGACGTCGCGGACGACCGTGAGGCCGGAGCAGGAGCCGGCGGAGGTCGGGTACGTCGCCTTCGGGGCGAGGAAGCCGACGGTGCCGCAGCTGCCGGAGGTGCCCTCGCAGGCCGGCCAGCCGTAGTTGCCGCCGCGGACGATGAGGTTGGTCTCGTCCATGACGCTGTTGCCGAACTCCTGCTCCCACAGACGGCCCTGCGAGTCGAAGGCGAGCCCCTGCGGGTTCCGGTGCCCGTAGCTCCAGACGGCGTTCCCGAACGGGTTGTCGGCGGGGATGCTGCCGTCCGGGTTGATCCGCAGGATCTTGCCGCTGAGCGAGTTCAGGTTCTGCGCGGTGGCGGTGTTCTGGCCGTCGCCGGTGCTGACGTAGAGCTTGCCGTCGGGGCCGAAGCGCAGGCGTCCGCCGTTGTGGTACTTGTTCCGCAGGATCCCGGAGGCGAGGACCTGCACCGTGCTCGTGTCGAGGCGGTCGCCGACGAGCTTGAGGCGGATCACCCGGTTGTCGGTGGGGGAGGTGTGCATCACGTACAGCCACTGGTCGGTGGCGAACGTCGGCGACACCGCGATGCCCAGCAGGCCGCCCTCGCCGTCCGTGCTCTGCACGTTCGGCACCGTCCCGAGGCTGGTCTTCACGCCCGTCGTGGGGTTGAGACGGACGATGTCCTGCGCGTCGCGGCGGGAGTAGAGCACGGTCCCGTCGGGGACGGTGGTCAGCCCCCAGGGGATGTCGGTGTCGGTGGCGACCTGGGTGACGGTGCAGAACGCGGTGCTGCAGGCGCCGCCCGTGGTCACCGCGGCGGCGGCGCTGCGAGCGGAGGTGTTGCCCTGGGCGTCGACGGCCGCGACCGTGTAGGAGTAGGCGGTGTTCGCCGCGAGGCCGTTCTCGGTGAAGGTCGTGACGGGCGCCGTCGTGCCGCTGCCGGCGACCGTGCCGACCTGCGCGGAGCCGCGGAAGACGGTGTAGCTGCGCACCCCGACGTCGTCGGTGCTCGCGGTCCAGGTGAGGGTGACGGCCGTGCCGGTCGCCCGCGCGGTGAGCCCGGTCGGACGAGTGGGCGCCTGCGTGTCGGTGCTGCACTGCGGGATGGTGACGGCGACGGTGGCGCTCGCCTGCGAGACGTTGCCGGCGGCGTCGCGGGCGTTCACGTAGAGCCCCCACTGCGCGCCCGGCACCACGTCGAGGCCGGTCGACAGGACGTTCCCGGCGACCGACGTCATGAACTGGCCGTCGTGGTACACGTCGTATCCCGCCACTCCGACGGCGTCCGTGGACGCGTTCCAGGAGAAGGTCGCCGTGCGGCAGGCGAGGTTCGTCACCCGCGGGCTCCCCGGCGCGGACGGGGCCGTGGTGTCCGCGACGGCCGCGCTGGTCCGCCATTTCTGCCACTCCCCGCCGGCGCAGGCCGCGATCTGCACCGACGAGCGGTTCGCCGTCTTCCGGTCCTTCACGCTCAGGCAGAGGCCCGAGGCGACGGCGCGGATCGTGCCGTCGCTCTCGACTCGCCAGCGCTGCCCGTCTCCGCCGACGCAGTCCGAGATCTGCACGTCGGCGCCTGCCGTCGTCGCGCGGTTGCGCACCTCCAGGCACTTCGCGCCGCCGTAGACGGTGATCTCGCCGGTCGTGGCGATCGTCCACTTCTGGTTGGCGCCGCTGTTGCAGTCGTAGAGGACCACGATCGTCCGGTTCGCGGTCGACCCGTTCGGCACGTCGAGGCAGCGCTTCGAGGCGACCCCGGTGATCGGGCCGACCACGGGTGCTGCCGCTGCTGCCGCCTGCGCCGGAGCGGGAGCCGCCTGAGCGGGAGCGCCCGAGACGATGAGCGCGACGGCCAGCACGGCGACGGCGAGACTGCGGGGGACAGCGGATCGGCGGACAGCGGATCGGCGGATAGTGAAACGCATCAGCGGGTTCCTCTCCAGGTGGAGCGACCGTGCGCCTGCACGACTCGCCCAGTGCCGACCCTGGCACTCGGGACGACCCGCGACAACCGGTCCCGGCTGTCATCTCGCGCCAGCCCCTACCCCCGAACGAGCGAGACCCGTCACCCCACGACCGGTGACCGCCCTGCTCCGCCAGGGCGGGGGCCGCGGTCGCGAGCGTGCCGTGATCGGCGCCTCCGCGGAGCATGGACACGCTGCCCGAGGCGACGGAAAATGGAAGACGGAGGTGGTTCCCATGGTCGAGGTGATCAGGAGAGCGAACAGCCCGCAGCGTCGGATCGCTGCGGGACAGGCGGATCCGATCAGCGACCGCGAGCGCGAGCAGCTCGAGGAGCTGCGCCAGACCTTCGTCCGCCGCTTCGGCAAGGACCCGGACGCTCGGCCGACCACGAAGACGGCCTGACGGCTCCGGGTCAGCTCGCCCGGCTCAGCCAGTAGTCGACCGCGTCCGGGGTGGGGCGGCCGGTGACGCGGACGACGTCGCCGAACTCCAGGACGCTGTCGGGAGACTCCTGGAACGAGGGCCAGCGCTCCCCGCCGGGGGTGTCCGGCTCGTCGCCCGCGACGAAGGCGAGCCGGCGCCCGCTCATCTCGCTCTCGAGCCGGCGGTCGACCTCCGTGTAGTCGGCGTCGCCGTCCGCGCCGAGGTTGCCGAACGCGTACATGACCTCTGCGCCGTGATAGGCGCCGAAGCGCTCCAGGCCGCGGCCGGGCGGGGTCCGGGTGAAGGAGTAGACGTGGACGGGCGCCGTCCCCGAGGCGGCGGCCGCGAGTGCCCACCGGCGCATGGGCGCGGTCATCGACTCGTCGGTGCCGGCCCGCAGGCGCGACTCCGTGACCTGGTCCGCGTCGCCGCCCGGGTACAGCTCGAGGAAGCGGTCCGCATCCTGGCCGTAGTCCTCCCGCGCCTCCCGGGCCCAGGTCTCCGGGTCCGAGTCGACGCCGCTGATCAGGTCGAGCGACGTCTCGTCGGAGTTGCTGCCGAGAAGGAGGGGGACGTCGTTCTGCCGCCCGGCCGCGTAGACGGCGCTCGGGGTGTCCACGAGGACCACGCCGTCGACGGTCGGCCACCAGTGCGTCGAGAGGCTCTTCGCGGCCTCGGCGATGCGCGCGGCCGGCATCGCCCGCATCTCCGCCAGGCTCGCCCCGCCGAGGGCCTCGCTCAGGCCGACCGCCGCCTCGCGCGCCACGGCGGCGGTGTCGTAGAGGTCGCCCTGGTCGCGGTCGCCCGCCGTTCCCCGGCAGCCGCCGCTCTCGCCGATGATCCCGTGCAGGAGTCCGGCCGCCAGCGGCGAGGCGCCGAGGAGGCAGGCGCTGCCCGAGCCGGCCGACTGACCGGCGACGGTCACCCGGTCCGGGTCTCCGCCGAACGCGGCGATGTTGTCCTGCAGCCAGTGCAGCGCGGCGACCTGGTCGAGCAGGCCCTGGTTGCCCGGGGTGCTGCCACCGAGGGCGTCCTCGTCGAGGAAGCCGAAGACACCGAGCCGGTAGTTGAGTGTGACGACCACGGTGCCGCCAGGAGAGGCCAGCGCCGTGCCGTCGTAGGCGGGCAGAGCGCCGGAGCCGGCCACGAATCCGCCGCCGTGCAGGTAGACGAGCACGGGGCGGGGCTCGGCGGCCGCGGCGGACGGCCGCCAGATGTTCAGGTGCAGGCTGTCCTCGTCCGTGTCGTAGCCGCCGAGCAGCGTCTCCTCCAGCGGCAGGTCGAGCACGCGGGTGGCGGCCCGGGAGACGAACGACGGCTCGGGCTGGACGGCCGAGGGTCCGAAGTCGTCGGCGACGAGGACGGTCGAGCGCTGCGGGGCCGGGCTCGGCGCCGCCCAGCGCAGCGCCCCGACCGGCGGAGCGGCGTAGGGGATGCCGGCGAACGCGTCGACACCGGCCGCGGCGTCCCGCACTCCGATGACGTCGCCCTGGGCGGTCGCCACCGGTGCCGTGTGCGGACCGTCGAGGGTCCGGGTCGCGGGCGGCGGACCGGCCGCGAGCGCTGCGGCTCCGACGACACCCGCGGCCGCGACCCACGCCGCTCCCCGGACGAACCATCGCCGGCGCCGCCACGTCCTCGCGGCGAACGCCACCAGTGCCAGAGCCGCAGCGACGACGAGCCAGCCCCACCACGGCACCTGATTCAGCCAGGCGAGCACCGCCCCGACGAGGCCGACGACCGCCAGGGGCAGCCACGGCGACCTCCGTCGAACCCCTCCCGACGCTTCGTCCGCCGGGTCTGTCTCTGCTTTCAGTACGTTTCGCATCGAATACAGAACGTACTGAAGAAGTGCGCGCCGAGCAAGGTCCCGCCTAGGCTGACGCTGTGAACACCGGCGACCCCACCCCGGTCCGGCGTCGGAGCGAGACGCGACGACGCCTCCTCGCGGCGGCCGCCACCCTCTTCGAGAGCAGCGGCACCATCGGCCAGCGCGTCGAGGACATCTGCGCGCAGGCCGGCTTCACCCGCGGCGCCTTCTACTCCAACTTCGCCGGCGTCGACCAGCTCTACCTCGCTCTGCACGAGGAGCAGGCCGCGCGGGTGTGGGGGCGGCTGCACCTCGCCCTCGAAGCCCAGGTGCAGGAGGACGGCCGCGAGGAGACGCTCGACGACGCCGTGCGCGCCCTCCTCGACGCGCTGCCCACCAGCCGCGAGTGGTTCTCCCTGCGGTCGGTGCTGCTGGCGCGGGCCGCCGCCGACCCGGCCTTCGCCGCGCTGATGCTGATCGACGACGGCCGCGTCCCTCGCGAGCTGGGGGAGCGGTTCGTCGCCCTCGCCGCCGTGCACGGCCGCGTCCCGATCGTCGAGCCGTCCGTCCTGGCGAAGGCCGTCGTCGCGGCGCACGTCGGCACCGTGAGCCAGTGGCCCGTGGACGCCGACGCGGCGCTCACCCAGCGCGTGACGATCGCCGCGGTGCTCCGCGGGCTGACCGTCGAGGCCGCCGCGACTCAGTGAGCGGAGACGCCGGCCGAGGCGAGGCGCCGCGCGAGCCGGTAGGCGTTGCGGGTCGAGTCGAGCGTCGCCGCTCCGGTGCCGACGATGTCGAAGGCGGTGCCGTGGGCCGGCGTGCAGATCGGCAGGTCGAGCCCGGCCTCCAGCGTCACCCCGCCGTCGAAGGCCCGGGTCTTCAGCGCGATCTGGCCCTGGTCGTGGTACATCGTGACGATCCCGTCGAAGGAGCCGTCGAAGCCCCTCCGGAACAGGGTGTCGCAGGGGAACGGCCCCGCCGCGTCGAGCCCGGAGGCGACCGCGCGCTCGACTCCCGGGCGGATCCGGGTGATCTCCTCGTCGCCGAAGAGGCCGTGCTCGCCGGCGTGCGGGTTGAGCGCGCAGACGGCGATCCGCGGGGCCGGAGTGCCCGCGCCGACCAGTAGATCGTGCAGGAGCACGATCGACTCGAGGACGCGGTCGCTCGTGACGAGGTCCGCGACCTCGCGGAGGGCGACGTGGGAGGTCACCCGGGATGTCCAGAACGACGTGGTGACGTTCACCTCCGAGGCCGTGTGCGAGCCCGTGAGGCGGTTCTCGAACCAGCGCATCTCGTCCGGCTCCGTCATCCCCGCCTCGTGCAGGGACGTCTTGTTCAGCGGGCCGAAGACCAGCCCGCCGATCTCGCCCGCTGCGTGCAGCTCGAGTCCGCGCTCGAGGCAGGCGAGCGCCCACCGTCCGCTCGCGGCACTCACGGCACCGCGAGCGGACGGCCAGGGGCCGGCCGGCTCGACCAGGCGGACGCGACCGGGCTCCAGGATCCCGTCGAGAGCGACCGCGAGGCCGCTCCGCTCCAGCCCCTCCGCCAGCTCCTCGCGGGAGGAGACGACGACGAGCGGGTCGGCCGCCGAGCCCCGCAGCTCGTCGAGCAGCCGCACGACGAGCTCGGGGCCGACGCCGGCGGGGTCTCCGGTGGTCACGGCCAGGGGGATCGTCATGAGGGTCCTCTCGTCGTCGGCGACGTCCGCCGGCGGGGTCGGGTGGGGGCTCGTGCGGTGCTGGATCAGCCGGTGAAGTCCGGCGGCACCTTGGCCCCGATCACCGGCCGCACGGTCGGGAACTCGGCGATCCGCAGCCGCGCGGTGCCGTAGGGCACGAGGTCGATGGTGTTGATCCAGCGCGCTGGCGCGGGACCGTCGACCGGGTGGCTCGCGCTCGCCCCGTCGCGGGTCCACTCGGCGAGGTCGCGGATGCCGACCGCGTGCACGCGAACGGGCGGGTCCGCGCGGTCGAAGGGCACGTCGCCGACCGGCGACCGGCGCACGTCCCACTCCTCGAGCGGGACCGGGGCGTCCGGGTAGAGCGCCTGGTTCCAGGAGCGCTGCGGGAAGACCTCCCACTCGCCCATCCCGCGGGCCTCCGGCACCGGACGCCAGTACTCGTCGGGCGTCGCGACCATGACCAGAGGTCCGACCCGCACGCCGACGGCCTGGCGCTCGCGGCGGATGCGGCGCGGGCTCATCGGGAGGTGCAGGACGACCTCGTCACCCTCGGCCCAGAGCCGCTCGACGGTGACGTAGCCGTCGTCGTCGGGAGTGGCGCCGAGAGCCTCGCCGGCGACCGCGAGGTCGAACGAGGTCGCCCAGCCCGGGACGCGCAGCAGGAGCTTGATCGGCTCCGTCGTCGTGGACGAGACCACGCGGAAGGTGACGGTCTCGGTGAAGGGGTAGTCCGTGACCTCCTCGATGACCAGCTCGCCGCCGCCGATGCTCGCGCGCACCTCGCTCGGCCCGTAGGCGGTGACGGCCAGCGCGTCGTCTCGCCGCAGCCACAGCGCCGCGACGAACTTCGGCCAGCCCTGGTGGTAGTTCGCCGTGCAGCAGCCGAAGTGCGGCTCGAAGCCGAAGACGTTGGCCCCGTTGGTGCTGTAGGACCAGTCCCGGTCGGCGGTCGACGCCTCGATCTGGTTCGCCTGCTGGTGGTACTGGTGCGCGACCATCCGCGGGTCCGACGAGGCGGGCAGCAGGTTGTAGGCGGCCCCCTCGAGGAGGTCGGAGTACTCCGAGCGGCCGGTGACCCTGGCGGCGATCGCCATCGTGAACATGTACTCGACGATCTGGCAGGTCTCCACGCCGCGGTTGGCCTCGCGGCCGGCGAGCCACTCGTCCCCGGAGAAGAGGCCGTGCACCTGCCCGTGCCAGCGGTCCAGGTTGGCCAGCGCGCGCTGGGTCGCCTCGTGGGCGTCGCCGCCGAGCATCAGAGCGCGGACCGCCGGGTTCTTCAGCGCCATCGCGACGTTCGGCCCGTGCGTGCGGTGGTCGAAGTACATCGCACGTCCGGTGATCAGGCCGTCCGAGAAGGCGTCGTCCCAGTCGGGTCCCTGGCCGAAGAGCAGCTCGGCCAGGCGCGTCCACTCGTCCCGCGGGGCGCGCTCGTGCACCCAGGCCAGGGCGAGGACGTTCTCGGCGGCGCGCGCGGCGGCCCAGTCGTGCAGCGGCCGGGCCGGCAGCTCGCGCAGCTGGTGCTCGAAGTAGCGCTCGAGGAAGGGGAGCACGCGGGCATCGCCGGTGACCTCCGCGTGCTGCTGCAGCACCTTGGCCGCGACCATCCGGGGCCACCAGTCGTCGTTGCCGGCCGGGCCGAACTGCCCGTCCGGCCGCTGGCTGGCGAGCATCCACTCGATCCACTTCTGCGTGCGCTCGATCAGGACGTCGTCGTCGAGCAGGTGCGCGAGCGGCACGAGGCCGTCGAGGTAGTAGGGGCCGCGCTCCCAGCTCTCGCCGGGCCCGCCCAGCCAGCCGGAGTCGGGACCGAGGTCCTTCCAGATCTCCTCGATGTGTCCGGAGAGGCCGTCGGCCTGGATGCGGAGCTGGCGGCGCAGCCAGCCGGCGGGACGCACCGACCCGAGGGGGAGCGCGTCGAAGGAGGCGTGAATCGTCACAGGTGTTTCCTCAGTTCGTGAAAGGGCGTGGAAGAGGTCAGCCGCGCAGGGCGCCCTCGGTGAGACCACCGATGTAGAAGCGCTGCAGCAGCAGGTAGAGGACCAGGCAGGGCAGGATCGCGACGGTGGTGCCGGCCTGCAGCAGCCCCCAGTCGATCGATCCGTACGCGCCGGTGCGGATGTTGACGAGCATCACCGAGAGGGTGAACGTCGAGCCGTCGTTCAGCAGCAGGAGCGGGATGAAGAACTCGTTCCAGGACACCAGGAAGGCGAAGAGGGCGACCGTCACCACCCCCGGCAGCACCAGCGGCAGCGAGACCCGGAGGAAGACGGCGATCGAGGAGGCGCCGTCGACCCGCGCGGCCTCCTCCAGCTCCACCGGGATCGCCTCGAAGCTGTTGCGCATCAGGAAGATGCTGAAGGGCAGCTGGAACACCGTGAGCACGAGGCCCACCGCGACGAGGCTGTCCTGCATGCCGGCCCGGGCGAACATGAAGTAGAGCGGCAGCACGAGCGTGGCGTGCGGCACCATCAGCACCGCGATCACCGCGAGGAAGACGAGGTTCTTGCCGCGGAACCGGAAGCGGGCGAAGCCGTAGCCGCCCAGCGTCGCGATCACCATGGTCAGGACGACCGAGACCGTCGCCACGATCAGCGAGTTGCCGACGTACTGGCCGAGCCCCTCGCCGTTCTGCACGAGCTCGTCGTAGTTCGCGGTGCTCCACTCCTGCGGCCAGAGCGTGGGCGGCGCGGCGCTCGCCTCGCCCGGGGTCTTGAACGAGTTGAGCACCGACCAGAGCAGGGGGAAGAGGAAGAGGAACGCCAGGACGATGCCGGTGACGTGGAACGGGACGCCCCGCACCCTCGACCGCCAGCCCTCCCGGCGCCGGGGCGGCTTCGCGTGCAGGGACGGCTCCGGGGGAGTCGTCGCGGGAGGTCGGACGGCGGTGGTGCTCATTTCTCGGATCCCTTCACCAGGCGCAGCTGCACGCCGTTGATCACCACGAGGGCGATGAGCATGATGATCGACAGGGCGGCGGCCTTGCCGAGGTCGAACGAGGTGAAGGCGGTGTTGTAGATCGACATCACCATCGTCACGGTCGAGTTGTCGGGTCCGCCCTGCGTCATGACGGTGAACTGGTCGAAGGCCAGCAGTGAGCCGGTGACCGACAGCACGAGCAGGAGCGCGAGCGTCGGCCGCAGGAACGGCAGGGTGACGAAGAGGAAACGCTGCCACGCGTTGGCGCCGTCCATCAGGGCGGCCTCGTTGACACTCGACGGGATGGACTGCAGCGCGACCAGGAGGATCACCACCTGGAAGCCGACGAACTTCCACACGATCATGAAGGTCACCGCGAGGGTGGCGCTGAGCGGGGTGTCGAAGAAGCCGACCGGACCGTCGACGATCCCGAGCCAGCGGAGAGCCTGGGCGAAGATCCCGACCTGGTCGTTGTAGTTCACGACCCACATCAGGCTCGCGGTCGAGAGTCCGACGACGTAGGGGGCGAAGATCGCGATCCGGTAGAACTTCGCTCCGCGCCGGGTGGAGTTGAGGAACGCCGCGAGCACCAGGGCGAGCACGAAGATCGAGGCGGTCGCCAGCGCGGTGTAGCCGAGGGTGAAGAGGATGGCGCCGATGTAGCCCGGGTCGGTGAAGATGTCGATGTAGTTCCCGATGCCGATCACCGTGGGCGACCCGAGCAGCGGCCAGTCGCTGAGCGACATGAACACGACGATGCCCAGGGGCAGGACGAAGAGGACGAGGATCGTCGCCGCCGTCGGGGCGATGAACGCCCAGCCGGCGAGCTGCTCGCGCGAGGCGGCGGTCCGCCCGCGGGGACGGAGCGCAGGCGCCGTCCCCGCGGGAAGAGTGGTGGTGGCCACGATCAGTAGGCCCCGTCCAGCAGGGACTGGATCGCCGACTGGCCGTCCGCCAGCGCGCCGGACTCGCCGTTGAAGACGACACCGCGCATGGCGGTCAGCCACGGACCGTTCGGGGAGTTGATCGCCTCGCCGTAGGCGAGGGTCGACGGGGTGTAGCCGTTCGCCAGCCCGGCGGTGATGGCGACCAGTCGCGGGTCCGCGGCGGTGTACTCGTTCTCCGCGAGGTCGACGCGGACGGGCAGGTTGCCCGACTTCGCGACGATGTCGACCTGCTGGTCCTCCTCCAGCGTCCACTGGATGAAGTCCCACGAGGCGTCGGCGTTCTTCGAGGTTCCGGAGATGCCGATGACGTCGCCGCCCACGAACGTGCCGGTGCCGCTGCCGTCCGCCGTGGCGAGCGGCATGTAGCCCCAGTCGAAGTCGACGGTCTCATTGACGGACGGGATCGAGTACGAGCCGTTCGGCCAGATGCCCGCCTTGCCCTGCAGGAAGGGCTCCTGCTGGGTGGTGGAGTCGCCGGTCGAGGCTCCGGGCGCGACGAGGCCGTCGGCGTAGAGGCGCTGGTAGAGGCCGAACCAGTCGGCGAGCGCGTCGCTGTCGATGTCCGCGGTCGCGCCGTCGTCGCTGAACGGCACCTCGTCGGCGGCCTTCGCCACTCCGAAGGAGGTGTAGGCGTTGCAGCCGGCGCAGCTGCCGGGGAAGTAGGCGCCGTAGGTGTCGTCGCCGAGCGCGGTGATCGCCTTGGCGGCCTCGTAGATGCCGTCGTAGGTGGTCGGCGGGTTCTCCGGGTCCAGTCCCGCCTTCGCGAAGAGGTCCTTGTTGTAGAAGATGAAGCTCGAGTCGACCTTGTGCGGGACGGCGTAGCTCTTGCCGTCGAAGGTCGAGGCGTCGACGTGCGCCTTGACGAGATCGTCCGCGTAGGGGAGCTCGGCGATGCGGTCGGTGATGTCGAGGTAGACCGACTGCTTGGCGTAGTTGGGGGCGTAGACGACGTCGGACGCGAGGATGTCGGGCAGCGAGCCCGCTCCGGCCGCCGCGCCGACCTTCTGCTGGAAGCTCTCCGAGGCGACGATCGTCAGCTCGATCTGCGTGTCGTGCGACTCGTTGTAGGCGTCGACGAGCGCCTCCGTGTAGTCCTGGGTGGAGGAGCGCGCCCACATCGTGAGCTCGCTCGCCTCGCCGGAGCCGGTGCTGCCGCTCGCCGCTCCGCAGGCGGAGAGCGCCAGGGTCGCGGCCAGGACGGTCGCGCCGCCGACCGTGAATCGCGTCGGTCTGTTCATGATTTCTCCTCTTCGAGATGACAGGGCCGTGGGCCTCACCCAGTGTCGGAGTCGGGATGCGCACAAAGCAAAACTTTCCCAATCTTTCTCAGATCGACCTTGCGGTGGCGGTGAACAGTGGGAAAACTGACTGCGCAAAGGAGGTGCGTGATGGACGGACAGCGGATCACGCTGGCGCGGATCGCGAGCGAGGCGGGCGTCTCGCTGAGCACGGTGTCGAAGGCGCTGAGCGGAACCGGCCGGATGCGGGGCGAGACGCGCGAGCACATCGAGGGCGTCGCCCGCCGGCTGGGCTACGACCAGGGCGTCTCCCGCCGCGAGGTGCGCATCACCCGCGCGTACACGATCGGCCTGCTGACCACCGACAGCTTCAGCCGCTTCGCGATCCCGCTGATGCTCGGCGTCGAGGACGCTCTGAGTGCGGGTCAGATCTCGGTGCTGCTCGCGGACGGCCGCGGCGATCCCATCCGGGAGAACCACCACCTGCAGACCTTCCTGGCCCGGCGGGTGGACGCCGTGATCGTCACCGGCCGGCGCGCCGAGACCCGGCCGCCGATCGCCATCTCGACGCGGGTCCCGGTCTGCTACGTCCTGGCCCGGTCGCAGCAGCCCGACGACCTGTCGATCGTCATCGACGACGAGCACGGCGGACGGCTCGCCGTCTCGCACCTGCTCGCTCTCGGCCGCCGCCGGATCGCCTACATCTCCGGTCCGCAGAAGCACCTGGCCGCCCGGCTGCGCTACGCCGGCATGCTCGACGAGCTCGCCGCGGCCGGGGTCGCCGCCGAGGACGTCACCGCGATGTGGGGCAGCTGGAGCGAGGCCTGGGGGCGGCAGGCCGCCAGCATCCTCACCCGCGACGGGCGGCCCTACGACGCCGTCTTCTGCGGGAGCGACCAGATCGCGCGCGGCGTGGTCGAGCAGCTTCAGGAGGACGGCGTGCGGGTGCCCGAGGACGTCTCCGTCGTCGGCTTCGACAACTGGGACGTGATGGCGCTGGCCTCCCGTCCGCCGCTGACGACGGTCGATCCGCGGCTCGACGAGCTCGGGCGCCTCGCCGCCGAGTCGGTCCTGGCGATGCTCGGCGGCGAGCAGCGGCGCGGTGTCCTGCCGCTCGAGTGCGAGCTGGTCGTCCGCGAGTCGACGGCGGTGATCCCGGCATGACCGGACCCGGCACGACCGAGCTGCCCGACCCGCTGATCCGGCCGGAGACGCGGCACCGGCTCTCCGACCACGTGCACCTCGTCCCCGACGGCTCGCGGGCCCGCGTCCCGAACGTCGGCGTCGTCGTCGGCGAGCGCAGGGCCCTGGTCGTCGACACCGGGATGGGCGCGGAGAACGGCGCGAGGGTCCTCGCCGCCGCGCGGTCCGTCGCGGGGGAGCGCCCGCTGCTGCTGCTGACCACCCACACCCACCCCGAGCACGATCTCGGTGCCGGCGCCTTCCCCTCCGACGTCGTGCTGCTGCGCGCGCGCAGCCAGGTGCGCGAGCTCGAGACGACCGCCCCGGCGGTGGCCGACGACTTCCGAGCGGCGTCCCCGCACTACCGGCGCCTGCTCGAGGGGGCGGTGTTCCGGCCCGCCGACGTCGTCTTCGACGACACGATCGAGCTGGACCTCGGCGGAGTCGCGGTGCTGATCACCGCCATGGGGACGAACCACACCGAGGGCGATACCGCCGCCTTCGTGCGGGAGGACCGCGTGCTGTTCGCCGGCGACCTCGCGATGGCCGGTGCTCCGGCGTTCGCGAGCCCGCACTCGCGCATCGGACCGTGGCTGCGGAGCCTCCAGCGGCTGCGCGCCATGGCACCCGCGATCATCGTCCCGAGCCACGGTCCGATCGGCGGTCCGGAGCTGATCGACGGTTACGACGCTCATCTGCGCCGCGTCCTGGATCGCGTGGTGCAGCTGCGCGCCGCGGGAGTGGCGCCCGACGAGGTCCTCCGGACCGTCGTGGCGGAGCGCGCCGGGGATTTCGGCGACACGGGAAGGCTGGAGGGCGCCGTCCGGGCGGCCCTCCGCGAGGACGAGGACGAGAGGACGGGCGGGAGCCGATGAACGACGAGACAGCGGACGAGGGACGGACGGACGAGGGACGCACGGACGACGGCCGGACGGACGACGGCCGCACGGACGACGAGGCGCTCCTCCGGGGCGACGGCGGACTCGAGCGGCTGTGGACGGGGGCCGTCTGGAGCGAGGGTCCGCTCTGGATCCCGGCCGAGGGGGGCCTGCGCTGGAGCGACATCCCGAACGACCGGATCCTGCAGTGGGACAGTGCGACCGGGGAGACCTCGGTGCACCGCGAGGGCGTGGAGTTCACCAACGGCCGGCTGCTGGACGCGGACGGGAGCGTGGTGCAGTGCTCGCACGGGCTGCGCCGCCTGGAGCGCGAGCGGCCGGACGGCACGGTCGAGGAGCTCGTCTCGAGCTGGGACGGCGGACGGCTCAACTCGCCCAACGATGTCGCGGTCGCGCCCGACGGCTCCTACTGGTTCACCGATCCCGACTACGGCATCCGGCAGCCGGCCGAGGGGCACCCGGGCGAGCGCGAGTACGGGGCGCGCTGGGTCTTCCGCTGGACCGCCCGGGACGGACTCGCGCCGGTCGTCACCGACATCGTGCAGCCGAACGGCATCGCCTTCTCACCGGACGGCGCGACCGTCTACGTGACCGACAGCGCGCGCGGCCTGGAGGACGGTCCCGGCCACTGGATCCGCGCCTACGACGTGGTCGACCGGGGAGCCGGCGCCCGCGACGGCCGCCTCTTCGCGGTGATCGAGCACGGCCTGCCCGACGGGATCGCCGTCGACGAGCGCGGCCGGGTGTGGTCCTCCGCCGGAGACGGCGTGCACGTCTTCGCCTCGGACGGCGCCGAGCTGCTCTTCGTGCCCGTGCCGGAGGTCGTGGCGAACGTCTGCTTCGGCGGGCCGGACGACACCGACCTCTTCATCGCCGCGACCACCAGCCTGTACCGGCTGCGGACGCGCACGCGGGCACCGCAGGCCTGATTCTGCCGCCGACGGAACCCGGGCGCTGCGGCGATCCGTCCTCGGCAGAGCAAAACAACATTTGTGGTTTAGTGGCTCGGGCCGAGAGGATGGACGCATGTCGAGAATCCTGTTCACCGCCGTCTCCGCCCACGGTCACGTCCTGCCGATGGCGCCGCTGATGGAAGCGGCTCTGGAGAGCGGTCACACCGTGGCCCTGATCGCGAGTGCCGACCTGCGTCCCCTGCTGGAGTCGGACCTTCCCTTGGGAGTCGAGCTGCTGCCGGCGGGACCGATGCCGCTCGAGCTCGCCACGCTGGCCGCTGAGCGCACGCAGGGGGACCTGATGCAGCCGACCGTGGAGGGCATCGGCGAGACGTTCGGCGGTGTCCTGCTCGACCTGTCCCTCCCTGCGGCGATACCGGCCGCTCGGTCGTGGATGCCGGACGTCGTCGTCGCAGACGTCTTCAACTCGGTCGGGCCGTTCCTGAGCGCCCTCCTGGACGTGCCGTGGTGGAGGTTCAGCATGACCGTGCACCCGCCGACCTCCTGGATGGAGGCGATCGCCGAGTCCGCGGGGGAGCGCTACCGCTCCGCCGGCCTCGAGCCGCGCGACCCCGCCGGGACCGTGCAGATCTGGCCGGAGGAGCTCACGGTGGGGGAGGACCCGACGTGGTCGGACGCGCCCGTGCACGACATGGCGTTCTCCGCCCATCGAGGGCGCGGCTCCGGCGAGGCGCCGGAGGCGCCGGCGACGGGGCGACCCCGCGTGGTCGCGAGCATGGGGACGATCTTCTCCGATGCCGGCGCACTGGGAGAGCTGGCCGCCCGTCTGGCGGAGGCGGGCGTGGACGCGGTCGTCACGACCGGTCTCGCGCTCGGAGAGAGCGTCGTCGGATCCGACGACCGGTCGGTGACCTGGGTGCCGTTCACTCCGATCGACGGGCTCCTGCGCGGAGCTTCCGCGATCGTCACCGTGGGAGGAGCGGGCACGGTGCTGGCCGCGCTGGCGCACGGTGTCCCCCTCGTCCTCTGGCCCCACGGTGCCGACCAGCCGCTGATCGCCGAGCGCGTCGAGGCGACCGGCGCTGCGATCGGGATCGCCGGACTCGACGAGCTCCCCGGCGCCCTGCGCCGCCTCCTGGCCGACTCGGACCACGCAGCGCGCGCCGGCGCCGTCGCCGAGAGCAACGCCTCGCGCCCCGCTCCGGCCGCCGTGCTGCAGCGGATGCTGGAGAGTCGATGACGGCCGGAGCGAGCCACCCGATGACCACGCGTCGCCGGGAGCGCTGTGCCGGACGCTGACACCGTCTCGCCGACGCACACGTCCCGCTCCTCGGCGTCGGAAGCGCTCAAGGAGCGCATCTACGTGACGTTCACCGCCCTGGTCGTCACGGTCTCCTCGGCGCGCGACGTCGACCACGCGTCCGTGCGGAGCGCGGCGGTGACTCTCGCCGTCACCGTGTTCGGCACGCTGCTCGCGGTGTTCGTCGCCGATCTGACGGCGTCGATGATGACGCGAGGCGTCCTGCCCCGCGGCGCCGAGATCCGGCACATGCTCTCCGTCAGCTTCGGCTCCCTGCGCGTCATCATCGCTCCCGTCCTCATCCTGTGCGTGAGCGCCTCCGGTGCCCTGGCTCTTCCCGAGGCGCTGCGTCTCACCGCGATCGTGCTGGTCGCGACCCTGATCGTCATCACGCTCCTCGCCGTGCTCCGTGTGAAAGCCGCCCTCGGGACGAAGCTGCTCGTCCTGACCGGTGTCGGTGCACTGAGTGCGGCGGTGCTCATCGTCGAGCTGTCCCTGCACTGAGCGGCTGCGGAGGTGGTCAGAGCAGCATCGCGCCGACGGCGACCGCCATCAGAGCGGGTTCGAGGGCGGCGATCCGCTCGCGGGCCGACAGCCGCTCCCGAGCCGCGCAGCGCACGACGGTGAGCGCGAGCCCGCCAGCGACCACGACCACGCCGAGGGCGGTCACGACGACTCCGAGGCCGAGAGCCGCGTGCGCGTGCTCGCCCGAGGCTGCCCCGGGGTGACCGACGAGGAGGGCGCCCATCGCCAGCGCGGCCAGCCCGCGGTGGACGCGCGACGCGGTCGCCGTCGCGCCCACGGCACTCCGGTCGGCGGCGACCGAGCCCACGCCCATCACTGCGACGGCGACCGCCCAGAGCAGGGGTGGCACGACGCCGACCGTGCTGTTGTCCGTCATCGCGGCCAGCATCAGCAGGGCGGAGGCCCGCATCCACCCGCGACCCGCCCGGTGCGGATCGACGATCGTGCAGCAGGCCGCCAGCAGCGAGGCGCCGAGCATCGCGCCGGTGACGAGGGCGGGCACGGCGCTCAGTGCGCGTGAGCCGCGGCGTCGCCGCCGTGGCCGGTGCCGTGGTGCTGTCCCGGCGCGCAGTGGTCCGCGCTCGCGGTGGCGGGCACGTCGAGCGTGGGGTTGCGGTCGAAGAAGCCGTCGGGCTTGAGCACGAACCCGGCGGTGTCGACGGGCATGATCGGCCAGTCCTCCAGCCGCGGGAAGTGGGTCAGGCCGAAGGTGTGCCAGAGCACGAGGTCCTCGCCCAGCAGCGGCCGGTCGCCGCGGACGTAGTGCGGGAGACCCGCCCCTCCCGGGTTCTGGTTCACGATCGCCCCCGCGGCCCACAGCTCGTCGCGGTCGTACTGCGTCACCCAGAGGTGCTTGGTCGAGAAGCCGGCCCGCGCTCGCGCGGAGGAGTCGTCGGCGGCGGCGAGCACCGGCCGCCCCTCGGGGTGCAGGACGTAGGCGGGGGAGTGCCCCATCCGGTTGGTCGTCTCCGTCGAGCGGATGCTCCACACCCGTCCGGCCGCGGTGTCCGCGAGCCGCTGCGCCTCGGACTCGCTGGCCAGCGGAGTGACCCTGCGGGCGAGGGCGTTGCCCCACGGGTTGCCGGGGCCGCTCGGCACCCGCTGGACCTCGATCTCGTCCACCGCGTTCGCGACTCCGTCGACCGTCATGTCCAGCCGCGCGGAGAAGAGGTGCTGGTGGAACGGCGCACCGAGCCCGGGCGCGAGCTCGGAGGCGTACGGGTAGTCGCCGCCCGGATGCCCCGACGCGAAGACGATGCCGGTGGCCTTGCTCTCGAGCTCGATCGTGCCGTCGAGCGAGAGGTACCAGTAGAAGCCGTAGTCGTAGTTGCCGACGGTGACGAAGAAGGAGATCACGAGGCGGCGCTGGCGCCGCGTCTCGCTCGTGCCGGAGAAGTCGTCGGTGTGCTTCCAGAGGATGCCCGCGTCCTCCTCGTGGATGCAGATCGCGTTCCGGATCGTCGTCGGCGCGCCGAGATCGTCGACGACGACGGCATCGAGGTAGCTGATCTCGCCGACGCAGTCGCAGCCGAGCTCGAGCGAGTTCGCCAGGCGCCCGAACTGGTACTCGCCGACGTCGAAGTAGTTCTGCCAGGCGTGCGTCGGCGTGGGGTCGCCGTAGGGCACGACCATCTCCGAGATCGACCCGCGGTACATGATCGGGCGCTTCCGGCCCTGATCCTCGTAGGACAGCTGGTGCAGGGTCAGACCTTCGCGGCCGTTGAAGCCGATCCGCACCTCCCAGTTCTGCCAGCGCAGGACGTTCCCGTCGAGCTCGAAGGACACCCCCTCGGGCTGGGTGATGCTGATGGGCTTCAGGGTGGTCCGCTCCGGGCCGCGGACCACAGGGTCGAGGTAGTCGCCCGATTCCTGCGGGACGTGCATCACGTCCGTCTCGACCACCCGGAGGACCCGTCCGTGGGTGAGGTCGATGTGGGCGACGACGCCGTCGATCGGGTGCGCCCACACCGAGTCGGTCGGGTACTCCTGCCAGAAGGCCAGCACCCGGTAGACGCGCACGCCCACCTCGTCCTCGTAGCCGTAGACACCGGCCGAGAGCGGGACCGTCCGCACGCGGTCGAGCTCGGTGACGCCGCGGCGGGCGAGCGCCTCGACCCAGCGCGCGTCCGCCTTCACGAGCGCGTCGGCGGCGGGGAAGTCCTCGTTCAGCGAGGGCCCCCAGCCGGTGACCGCGGGATCGAGGCGCTCGACCGCCACCGCTCCGCTGACGAGATCGACCACGACCTGGCTGAGCGTGTTCGCGGCGAGATCGGTGAGCAGCGCGGTGACCTCGCGGGGCGGCACCGCGCCCGCCTCGAACGCGAGGACGTCGCGCTTGTGCGGCTCGCGCAGCAGCACGGAGGCGAAGCGGGTCGACGCGCCGACGAGCCCCGCGCCCTCCAGGACAGCGCGGAAGCGCTCGATCTCGGCCGCGTGCAGCGGGTCGAGGGGATGGGCGGCGACGGGCGTCCACTCGGTGGCGGAGGTGGACGGGGTGGCGGTGGACGTGTCGACGGTGTCGAGGGTCGAGGTCATGAACTGCTCCAGAGGGTCGGTGCGGAGGGAGGAAGGGTCAGACGCCGGTCGTGGCGCGCGGAGCGTCGATCGGCGCCGCCGGTTCGCTGAGGTCGAACCGCACGAGCGCCCAGCGCAGCGGGTGCGCTCGGCGCACCCGGATCGCCACGAGGACACCGAGGGCGAGGGCGAGGAGCGGACCGCCGGCGAGGGTCGCGTTGAGCACCGGGTCGGCCGAGCCGGTCAGGGCCGGGAAGTTCGTGACGGCGAGCACGAGGACGGCGACGAGCCCGATCAGAGCGAGCACCGGGGCGACGACCGTGTTCCAGACCCGGCGGTCGAGACGGGTGCGGGCGAAGAAGGCGATCACGGCGACCGAGGCCAGCACGAACAGCAGGATGATCCCGATCGCGCCGACCGAGGAGATCCAGGTGAACACCTGGAGCAGCGGGTCCCAGCCGCTCGCCGTCCAGACCCCGAGCAGGAGGACGGAGATCACCGTCACCACCACCGAGGCGCGGTGCGGCGACCCGTGCGCCGCATGGGTGCCGGCGAGGGAGGCGGGGAGGAGGCCGGTCCTGCCGAGCGAGTGCAGGTAGCGGCTGACCACGTTGTGGAAGGAGATGACGCAGGCCAGCAGGCTCGTGCAGAGGAGCACGGCGATCGTCTCGGCGAGCCAGGAGCCGACGTAGGTGGTCGCGGTCAGCTGCAGCAGGTCGCCCGTGTGCTCGAGGGCGAGCCCCTTGAGGCCGCCGGTGCCCCAGGCGACCACGAGCGCCCAGGTGGCGAGCGTGTAGAAGACTCCGATCGCGAGGACGGCGGCGTAGGTGGCGCGGGGGATGGTCCGCTTCGGATCCCGGGCCTCGTCGCGGAAGATCGCCGTCGACTCGAACCCGGTGTAGCCGCCGAACGCCATCATCACGCCGAGGCCGACCGGCCCGGAGAGGACCACGGCGGGGGAGAACGAGGCGACGGTCACCCCCTCCGCCTCGCTCCCCCCGCCGGCCAGGACCGCGACGGCCAGCACGACGATCACCAGGACCTCGAGGACGAGCAGCACGCCGAGGACCTTCGCGGACAGGTCGATGTCGCGGTAGCCGAGGAGGCCGACGACGGCGATCGCGAGAGCCGACCAGAGCGTCCACGGGGTCCCGGTGACACCGAGCCCGTCGAGCAGAGCCGAGGTGGAGAAGCCGAAGAAGGCGTAGATCGCGGTCTGGATGGCGAGGTAGGTGAAGAGCGCGAGGAACGCGGCGCCGCTGCCGGCGACCCGGCCCAGGCCCGCGCCGATGAAGGAGTAGAACGCTCCGGCGTCCTTGATGTGGTGGGCCATCGCGGTGAAGCCGACGGCGAAGAGCAGCAGCACGACGCCGGCGATGAGGTAGTTCGCGGGGACGCCGCCGCCGTTGGTGAGCGCCATCCCGATCGGGCTGGCGGCGACGACGGTGAGCGGGGCCGCCGCGGCGACGACCATGAAGACGATCGCGGTGGGTCCGAGCGACCCGCGCAGGCGGGCGGGTTCGGCGACGGGAGTGTCGACGGGCATGACCATGGGGAGCCTCCAGGGCTGAGGGAGGAGCAGGGCTGAGGGAGGAGCGGGAGGCCGGCGGCGACATCGGCCGGCGGGGGAGGAGGAACGGCGTGCGAGGAGGAGCGGGCACGGATCCCGGGAGGAGCATCGGGAAGCGTTGACCGCCACGTTATTGAGCTACCGCTCAACAACGGTTTCGATCCTGTTACGGTCGCGTGAACGTCGTCGGCGGCCGCCGAGGACAGCGGCGGCGTCCCTCCCGCTGTGCCGCGAGAATGGACCCATGCCCAAGATCGTCGACCACGACGCCCGGCGTCGCGCCGTCGTCGACGCCCTGCTGACCATCGCCCACCGCGACGGCCTCGAAGCCGCGACCTCGAGGGCCATCGCCGCCGAGCTCGGCGTGGCGACGGGCTCGCTCTGGCACTACTTCCCGAACTTCGACGCCGTCCTCTCCGGAGCCTTCGATGCTGTCTTCGAGCGCACGAACGCGCGCATCGCTCAGCGCACGGCCGAGCTCTCCGGGCTCGAGGCACTGCGCGCGATGATGACCGAGATCCTGCCGCTGGACGAGACGACCCGCTCGGAGGCCCGGCTGGTCGTCTCCTTCTGGGGCCGCGTCGCCGTCCTCGGCCCGGCCGCAGGCGCGGCGCCGTCCGTCGACGGGGAGTGGCGGATCACGCTCCTGCAGCGGCTGCGGGAGGCCGTCGCGCTCGGCGAGATCGCCGCGGAGGCGCCCCTCGAACCGGTCGTCGACCTGCTGCTGTCGGTCGCGTCCGGCCAGCAGGTCGAGTGGGTCACGCGCGGCTCGGTCATCGAGCCCGAGCGCCAGCTCGCCCTCGTCGAGGCGGTGCTGAGCCCGCACCGGCGGTGAGTCGAGTCGTGGAGTCCGGGCTCACGCCCGGAGGCACGAGCAGGGGGCGCGGCGACCGAGGTGCCTCAGGATCACGGCACTCGCAGCTCGTGCAGCGGATCCCTGCTCGCCGCCCTCTGAGCGGGGAGAAGCGCGGCGACGACGGAGACCACGATCGCCAGAGCGCCCGTGGCGACCAGGAAGTCGACGCCGGGAAGCGGGTCGCCGCCAGCCACCAGGAGCACGGCGGAACCCGCCGTCCCCAGCAGAGCGCCGACCGTCGCGACGAGGAGGACCTGACACACGACGAGCAGGACGATGAGGCCTCTCGTGGCGCCGAGAGCCCTTCGGCGTCCGAAGTCCTTGCGTCGCATCAGGACGAGACCGTACTGCGTCGCACCGACCAGGACCGCGCCCGCGCCGGCGATGAGACCGACGAGATCTCGGCCGAAGCCCCCGAGAGTGCCCTCGAGAACGGCACGCAGGTCCGCGTACCGAGCGCTCGTGGTCACGGTGACGCCCTGCGGGTCCGTCGGAGCCAGAAGGGAGCCGATCGCTCGCGTCAGCGGGCGGATCATCTCGGGTTCCGAAGCGATGACGATCAAGGAGCCCACACTCCCGGTCGAGGACGGAGGCATCGGGACCAGGACGGACGGGCCGAGGAAGGACAGGTACTCGGACGAGGTGAAGGTCCCGACGACGTCGACCCCGGCTCCACTGCCCGTCGAGACCGAGCCGGTCTCCTCGGCGAAGCCCAGTGCCGCGAGCGCCTCCTCGGACCCCCACGCCGACCCGCTGGGAGAGCGCGCCGCATCGATGCCCAGCTCTGCGAAGTCGGAGGACCACGCCGATCGAAGAGCGACCTTCCTCCCCTCCGCGATCCGGGAGTTCCCGACGTCAGTGGCATCCGAGAACGCCGCCGCCCACTGCACTCCGGAGAGTCGGGAGATCCTCTCCAGTGCGTCCGACGACAGGCCCGCCTGCACCTCTGCTCGGACCAGGATGGAACGGGTTCCCGCCGAGTCCACCGTCGCGAGAACGCTCTGCTCCGCTCCCACGGTCCGCCCGGTCGTCAGAACGATCCCGGCGCACATCGCCACCACCATCACCAGGGTGAGGAGGGAGGTCACCGGTTGCGCGAGCGAGGAGGCGAGGGCCTCCCGGAGCACGGGCAGGACGAATCTCCGCTTCACAGGCGGATCCTCCGATCGCAGGAGGCGACGACCGTCTCGTCGTGCGTGACCACGATCACCGAGGATCCCGAGCGGGCGCGCTCTCGCAGTGCGTCGACGACCACCGCCGCGGAGTCCGGATCGAGATTCCCCGTCGGCTCGTCCGCGAGGAGGATCGTCGGATCGTTGATGAGTGCCCGGCACAGTGCTATCCGCTGCGCCTGGCCGCCGGAGACCTGGTGGGGTCTCGCCGAGGCGCGCAGGGCGACCCCGAAGCGCTCCATCAGCCCGTGCGCCGCGAGTTCCACAGCCGAGTCCCTGCACCCGCGATAGAGAGCCGTCTCGACGATGTTGTCGAGGACCGTTCTCGTGGGATCCAGAGCGGCGTCCTGGAAGACGAACCCGATGTTCTCGGCTCGGTACTCCGACCTCGACCGATCGCTCATGCCACTCACATCGACGCCGTCGATCCGGACGCGTCCCGATTCCGGAGTCGCCATCAGGCCCAGGATGTAGAGCAGGGTCGACTTGCCCCTCCCCGACGAGCCGGTGATCGCGACCATCTCGGAGTGCTTCACGACGGCACTGAAGTCGGTCAGTATCCGAGGACCTCGTCGATAGCGGAAGCCGATGCTCTCAGCAGTGATCATCGGGGTGCAGCGTCATCGCCGTGCACACGCACTACCGTGCCCTCCGCGAGACCGGTCACGACCGAGACGCCCTTCGCGGCAGCGACGACCTCCACGGGATGCCTCCCGCCGGCCGAATCGGTCACTTCGAGATCCCCGTTCACGTCGGTCCGGATGCTCGCGGTCGGGACGGTCAGGCCGGACGTCTCGGGTGTCGTCGTGAGGAGGACGGGGAGGAGGGTGTCCTGAGTCACATCGAGATCCGCGCACGATTCGCCGCAGATGATCTCGCCGTCCACGCCGGCGAGCGCGATCGACACCCCGACCTCGGGCTTCACCTCCTGGACCGCCGTGACCGCCCGCCAGGGGCCGTCCGGTCCGGTGATCTCCGCCGCGACTCCCACGCCGATCTGAGCGGCCTGCGCCGCTGTCGCCGTGACGGAGAACGTCGGCGTCTTCGGCAGCGTCCTCGCGACGACCTCGCCGCCCGAGACCACGGCTCCCCGGGTGATGAGGGTCTCGTCGACGACCAGCCGGGTCGGCACCTCGGGCACGAAGACCAGGTCACCGCGTCGGACGACGCCGTCCACCGGGAATCCCGCAGCCTTCTGCCACTCCTTGATCGCGGCCGCGGTGCGCGGTCCCGGTGCACCGTCCGCAGCGCCGCGGTAGTACCCGAGGTCGCCCAGCAGCTCCTGCAGCTGCTCCACGTCCTCGCCCTCGCTCGTCCCGTCGATGTCCCGGAACGCGGGGATCACGCCGCGCGCGAGAACCACAGGCCGAAGGTCCACGGTGTAGAGCTCCTCGCCCTGGTGGGCGACTTCGCCGGGCACATGACTCACCGTCGTCACCGTGCCCTGCGCCGAATTGGTCCCCGCGGGGGACTGGGTCCAGTGGGCGGTCGCCACCAGGTTCACCGACGCGCCGACAGCACCGGCGCGAGCGACAGCGGTCGTGTAGTCGGTCACCGGCACGACCTCCTCTGCAGGCGTGAAGATCACCGCTCCGGCCCAGACACCCGCCGCGGCGGCCAGCACCACCAGGCAGGAGGCGAGAGCGGCGACGGGAGAGAGAAGACGTCTCCGAGGCGATCGATCGTCCTTCACCAGCACAGTCCTTTCACCAGCACAGTCCTTTCACCAGCAGAGTCCTTTCGCCAGCAGAGGCCTTTCGCACGGAGATCGGTCGGAGGACGGCTGTCACCCTCCGACCGACCACGCCTGATCAGCGATTGCTGATCGAGGCAGAGATTTCGATCACTGGTAGCAGCTCGCGCCCGAGCTGTTCAAGGTCGCCGTGCCGTTCGTTCCCACACTCCAGCTCGAAACGCCGCGGTACCCCGACTGAGAGAATGTTTTGTACGTGCCAGGAGTATCCTTGGACGAACTGAAATCCTTGCCGAAAGTCCGGCCGTCGGTCGACGTGTATCCGTGAAGAATTCCGCCGTCCCCCTTGTTCGACGTCGAATAGACCGCCGTGATACCGACAGTCCGTATGCCACCGCAGGAATAGGATGCGGCGTTGGCCGCCGCAGGAACTATCAGCACTGCCGCAATGCCTCCGATCAAAGCGAGTGCTGCTGTAGGAAGCAGTTTTTTCATTGTGTTCTCCATTCAGTTCGTGCCACGACATCCGTGACAGGGGTGAAGCGGTCGTAGTGATCAGGCATGTGGAGCAGCGAGGCGCTCATCACTCCCCGAAGTAGCCCCGAGGGGTCTGCGGGCAGTCGGTATTCACGGCGAGCCACTGCGTGTTCCCGGTCGGCTCATAGCTGAGGTAGGGATTCCACGCCTCGCCCGAATTGATGGTGTCGCGGAAGGTCTCGTAGGTGGGCGCCTCCGGCACGTCGATGCCATGACTCTCCAGGCACTCGGTGAGGTCGTACGCGTAATAGTGGTAGAGGTACTCGTACTGCGCCTCGGTCGGAGCCGTGTCGAATCTCGGATCCCTCGGGTACTGCGCTCTGCACACGAACAGGGCGATGTCGTGAGTCTGCGTCTGCTCCGTGGGGAAAGAACCGTAGTTGAGGCCGCCGTCGGGATCGGCCTTCGTCTCCGGGAAGCCGGCCGAGACCATACAATCCGCAATCGATGACGTCGACTCCGAGGGATTCACGGTGCGGATCACGTCGACCTCCGGTCGGACCGCGGTCGGATACGTCACCGCCAGCAGCTCCCAGGCGGCGTCCTGCTTCTCGGCCAGCGCGCGCTCCACCTCGGCAGCCGGGAGCGGCGGCACGGTCGGCTTCGGCGGCGCAGCGTCTCCCGCTGAGCACGCGGCGAGCGATGCGACGATGGTGACGGTCCAAACGACGGCAAGAGCCCTCGTCGCCGATGATCGCAGCGAGTTCTCAGTACGGATCCTCATGTGTCTACCTCCACTGAGAGACCATACTGATATGGCCAGCGTCCCCGCCCGATTGGCGCGAGACGCGGCGACCTCGTCGCGGTCCGACCCCGATCGCGTCAGGAGACCGTCAAGTTTCCGGACAGGCCACCGAGAATGCGGTAGAGATGCCCCTGGGCTCGCCGCGACGCGGGGCGCCGACGGCGGAGACGCCGCAGCTCCCTCGCCGCCCCGAGATCCGTCCCACCCGGAACCCTTGATGATCGGACCATCATGTCGACGACGACGACGACCCCCACCAGCCTCCGACGCTCCGTGTCGAACACGTTGAAGGGGTCAGCGGGCAATCTCGTCGAGTGGTTCGACGTCTACGTCTACTCCGTCTTCGCCGTCTACTTCGAGTCGCAGTTCTTCGCTCCCGGCGAGAAGAACTCGACCCTCTACATCTGGGCCATCTTCGCGGTCACCTTCCTCATGCGGCCGATCGGCTCCTGGTTCTTCGGCCGCTTCGCGGACCGGCACGGGCGCCGCCTCGCGCTCACGGTCTCGGTCTCCGTGATGGCCGCCTGCTCCCTCCTCGTCGCGTTCGCGCCGACGGCCGAGTCGATCGGCGGGGGAGCGGTGGTCCTCCTGGTGCTCGCGCGCCTGCTCCAGGGCTTCGCCACCGGCGGGGAGTACGGGACGAGCGCCACCTACATGTCGGAGGCGGCGATCCCCGGTCGGCGCGGCTTCCTCTCGTCGTTCCACTACGTCACCCTCGTGGGCGGCCACGTCCTCGCTCAGCTGACGCTGCTCGTCATGGTGCTGACCCTGCCTGACGAGGCGATCTCGGCCTGGGGCTGGCGGGTGGCCTTCGGCATCGGCGGCGTCGCCGCGGTCGTCGTGTTCTGGCTCCGCCGCACCATGGACGAATCGCTGGCGACGACCCGGATCGACGCCGTCAGAGCAGGGGAGTCCCGCCGGAGCGGCTCGATGCGGGAGCTCCTCGTCCACCAGTGGCGGCCGCTGCTGCTCTGCTTCGCGGTGACGATGGGCGGCACGGTCGCCTTCTACACGTACTCGGTGACCGGTCCGAGCATCATCAAGAGCGCGTTCGCCGGAGACGACGTCGTCACGGGCACCGTCATCAACCTCATCGCCCTGACGACGCTGATGCTCCTGCAGCCGCTCGGCGGCTGGCTCTCGGACCTCATCGGCCGGAAGACCCTCCTGGTCTTCTTCGGGATCGGGGGAGTGCTCTACACCTGGTTCCTCCTCACCGCCCTGCCGCAGCAGACCGCCCCGCTCGCCGCCTTCGCGATCCTGGTCGGCGGATTCGTGATCCTCACCGGCTACACCTCCATCAACGCCGTCGTGAAGGCGCAGCTGTTCCCCACGCACGTGCGCGCCCTCGGGCTCGGCTTCGGGTACGCGCTCGCCAACTCGGTCTTCGGCGGCACCGCGCCGCTGCTCTACGCCGGCGCGCTCGGCGCCGACCAGGTGCCGGCCTTCATCGGCTACGCGACCGCCGTCATCGCCGTCTCCCTGGTGGTCTGCGCGGTGTTCCTCCGCAACACCGGGCCGAACTGGCTCGACGACGAGGCCGCGATGCGGCTGCGGGAGGAATCGAGGCGTCCGTCCTGACGGTGGCGGCCGGGCTCGGAGTCGTGCCGCCTCCTGGAGCTCGTGGGAGGCCGAGCAGCAGAGCGTCCTTCGAGCGTAAGTGATGGAGGAGGCCGGTCGTGCTGAGCTCCGCCCTCTGAGCGACGGCGCTGACGGTCACGCCGGCGAACCCCTCGAGGTGAGGCAGGCGAGAGCGGCGTGCAGGATGCGCTGTCGCGTCGCGCGACCGGCGAGGTAGCGAGCTCGGGGACGGCGCTCGCCCCGCCCGGTCGTGAGGACCGGACGGGGCGCGGGCGGGGGAGTGCGGATCACGGTGGGTCAGACGCGGGCGAGCGCCGCGCGCCGGTTCAGCTCGGCCTCGACGCGGCGGACGTCGCGCGGGTACACGAGGTAGAGCGCGCCGAGCACGACCGCATTGAGGAGCATGGCGCCGACGAGGACGTAGAGGAACACGCCCTGCAGACCGAGGGTGAGCGCCAGCGTTCCGGCACCGAGGGAGAAGACGGCCCAGCCCACGGTCTCGAAGACGGTCAGCCAGATTGCGAACGCTTGGCCCCGCAGCTCCGGGAGGACGACGGAGGAGACGATCGGGCGGTTGACCGGCGGGTTCATGCCCTGCGCGAGGCCCATCAGGGCCCAGAAGACGCTGTAGACGCCGATGTTCTCGTGCGGCTGCTGCGTGGCGAAGAACGCGGCGACCGCGAAGAACACCTGCGCCAGCTGGATGAACGCGACGCGGCCGCGGAGGCCCAGCGTGCGGTCCAGCACCGGGATCGTCCATCCGCCGCCGATCGTGCCGACGATGTAGCCGAGACCGAAGGGGAGCAGCACGAGAGCGGCGACGGGGTTCTCGAAGCCGCGCTCGACGACGAGGAACTGGATCCCGAAGATGGTGATGAGCAGGTGCCCGGACAGCAGCCGGGAGAGCATCATGATCGAGAACGTCGGGATCGTGAACAGCGACAGCACGGACCGGATGGTGACCTTCTGCTTGGCGCGCTCGCTCTCGTCCAGGGTCGCGAGCTGGGCTTCGGAGGCGCCGACACCGGGGTCGCGGAACACCAGGCGCACCAGGATTCCGGACAGGATGCAGACCGCGCCGATCGTCCACATCCCGTACCGCCAGCCGTCGGTGAGACCCGTGAACAGGGCGATGGCGGGGCCGACCACGGAGGCGATGCCGCTGACGCCGCCGTAGAAGTAGCCGACCGCCTTCGAGCGGTTCGCGTCGTCGAAGGAGTCCGAGATGACGGCGTTCGCGATGGGGGAGCCGCCGATGAGGCTGGCGGACATCAGCGTCGCGAAGATCAGGAGCTGGATCCAGTCCTGCGAGAAGCCCGCGGCGATGCCGAACGTCCCGCCGATGACGGTGGTGAGGACGAGGGCGGCGCGGCGCCCGATCCTGGAGGCGAGCCACACCCAGAAGGGCCCGGCCGGGACCGCGATCACCTTGCCCGCGGCGGCGAGGACGCCGAGGTGCCCGCTGTTCAGGCTCAGGGCTGCGGCGATGGAGGGGAACAGGGTGGTGGTGAGGCCGGCCTCGGTGTTGTCGACGACGGTGACGCCGGTCAGGGTGGCGAGATTGCGCCAGCGGTGCGGCACCTTCACGGGGGCGGCGGGGATGCCGGTCGGAGCGCTGGTGGTGGTGGGCAGGGAGGTGTTCATCAGGAGGTCCTGTCTTCGTCGTCAGGTGCAGAGGGTGCACCGCAGGGCGGCGCCACGCAGGTGGTGACGCCGCTCGGGGATGCGAGGGGAGTGGCGCCGGTAGGATCGGCCGGCGGAAGGGACGCCTTCTCAGGCGGTGACGGGGACGAGCTTCGTGAGTGCGTCGCCGAGGGCGAGGAGCTGTGCGGCGGTCAGGGCGGCCGATCGGGCGAGGTCGAGGACGCTCATCCCGATCGGAACGGAGACGGGTTCGGTGGAGACGAGCCCCGGGACGTGCGCCTCGAGCGCGGAGCGGGCTCCGGGCACGGCGAGGAGGTCGACGAGGGGCAGCAGGAGCAGCCCGTGAGCGGCGAGATCCTCCGCGCGCGGAAGGGGCTCCGCCACGGCCGCGGCACGCTCTCGCTGGGCGCGCACGAGCAGGTGCTCCCTGCCCGGCTCGCCCTCGGCCGGGAGACCGAGTCGGGTGAACTGCGAGCCGGGAGCGTCGGCGGCGCGCAGGGCGTCGACGAGCAGCCGCATCATCCGCAGCTCGGCCTCGTCGTCCACGAGCGGGTGCTCCTGGCCGGGGTCGGTCGAGAGGTCGAAGAGGAGGGTGCCGTGCTGCCACGGGTTCATCCACCCCGGCGTCGCAGGCATCCGCATCGTGCGGACGCCCTTCGTGAAGGGGAGTGGCTCGGACGGCTCCCAGGCCGTCAGCTCCGCCGGCGCGAACCGGGAGCGCATGTGCGTGGGCATCAGCGTGTACTCCTCTAGCGGAGTGTTGGACCGATCCGCCGCCGCGCGCATATAGACGTAGCGGCCGTCGGTCACGTTGACGTGACCCCCGTGGATCCCGAACAGCACCGAGTCGCGGGTCAGCGCCTCCTCCTGCAGGGCGAGGTCGATGCCCTGCATGTCGGGGGTGGGCTCCAGATCGAAGAAGCGCAGCAGGGTCGGCGCGATGTCGATGGTCTGCGCGAGCTCCCCGCGGCGGGTGTCGCGCTCGGCCGTGCGCGGGTCCCAGAGGAACATCGGCAGATGCACGAGCTCGTTGTACCAGGGCTGGACGGACTTGGCCCACCAGCCGTGCTCGCCGAGGAGGAAGCCGTGGTCGGTGTTCACGATCAGCATCGTGTCGCCCCACAGATCGTGCTCGTCCATCGCGTCGAGCACCCGGCCCAGGGATCGGTCGCACATCGAGACCAGCGCCGCGTACTCGAGGCGGGCGTGCTCGACCTGCGACTCGGGCTCGGTCACCTTCTGGTAGCCCGGCCAGTCGAAGACGGGTCCGTCGTACTCGTGCGGGTACCTGTCCTTGTACTGCTGGTGCGCGAAGAACGGCTCGTGCGGATCGAACAGCTCGATCTGCAGCATCCATCGGTCCGCGTCCGCGTTCGTGTCGAGGAAGTGCAGCCCCGCGTCGACGGTGAGCGTCTGCGAGTGCTCGGCATCGGTCGGCATGTAGGAGCGGTTGACGACGTCCTGGCGCAGCATCCGCTGATGCACCGGCGCGGACGGATCGACCTCGGACACGTGTCCCTTCCAGGGGTCGCCCTCCTGGCCGCGGAAGAACTCCCAGGTCGAGTAGCGCGTGTGATAGGTCGCACCGCCGTCCTCCCAGTAGTGCGGATGGTCGCTCGCCAGGTGCGTGTGCACGCCGGCGTCGCGCAGCAGCTCCGGCATCGAGTCGTCGAACGGCTCCAGAGGACCCCAGGACCGGTGCAGGAAGTTGTAGCGGCCGGTGTGCATCTCCCGGCGCGCCGGCATGCAGGGCATCGAGCCGGCGTAGAAGTTGTCGAAGGTCGCCGCGCGCGCCGCGAGACGGGCGAAGTTCGGGGCGTCGACGATCGTGTCGGCGTACGGCGAGAGCAGGTGGCGGTTGAGGCTGTCGAACATCAGCACGATCGCCTTCACAGTTCTGCTCCGATCCCCGTGGCGAGGGGCGGAAGCGAGGGGAGGGGTGCACCCTCCGGCGCGTCGAGGAGGAGCGACCGCAGAGCGATGCAGCGGGCGACGTGCGCGTCCTTGGACTGGGCGCCACCCTGGTGCTGCCATTCGGCGACCAGCTCGGCCAGCTCCGGATCGAAGGGGATCGAAGTCTCGACCTCGGACCGGCGGTCGCGGTTGCGGTACAGCGCGATCTCGTGCTGCCGCGCCTCGATCTCGACGTCGAGCAGATGCAGCAGCTGCTCCCGGGTCATGAAGCCCGCGAAGGTGATCCGGACGCCCAGGTCGGGGTCCTCGAACCGCGTCGGCGGCGTGTAGGGACCGGTCAGCCAGTCGAGGAAGATCGTCGAACCCTCCTCGGTCACCCGGTAGGTCTTCGCATCGGTGGCACCGGGCCGGCTCTCGACGGTGTGGCTCACCCAGCCGCGATCCTCCATGCCGGCCAGTGCGCGGTAGACCTGGCTCATCTGCGTATTCGAGCGCAGGAAACGGCCGTGCGTATCCATGAACTTCTTCAGTTCGTACCCGGTGCTCGGGTGCCGCAGCAGCACTCCGAGAAGAACGTTCTCGAGCTTCATCGTCTCGCCTCTCCGCATCACGACTCCGTGATCTCTTGGGGAGACCATGACACAAGTGGAACTGACCCGTCAAGGATTCCATTCACTTTGTGTCACGCTCAGCGGGAGCGCGGCCGCTTCACGCGCGCCCGAGCACATCTCGCCGCAGCGATCTCCCACTGATGGCCGAGAGCGTGCGACAGGAGGCGCCGGAGACCCCGCCGGATCGGCCGTGTCGGATTCCTCGAGTGCTCGGTCGGTGGTGCGGCGCGCCTTCCAATGCCGGGCGGAGTCCGTCACCCCTCGGATTGCGTCGCGTTGCCCGCTCGTCCTGCGCCCCATGCCGCGCCGAGGCCGAAGAGCGTGTCCACGCCGTAGTGCTCCATCGCGGCGGAGATGCGGCGGCGGCCGGTGCGGGGGTTGATGCCGAGGCGGTTGGAGGCGCTGTCGAGGGTGTTGCCCTGCTGCATCAGGCGCAGGAGCGGCAGCCAGGAGTGCTCGTCGCTGCCCAGCGGGTCCGCGCGCTGCCAGAGCTCGTCGAAGTAGGCGCGGACGATGTTCGCGAGGCCCGCGTGGCGGACTCCGAGCACGCTCGTCGGGGTGGCCTCGCCCCAGACGAAGGGGAGCGCGATGTGGTCGCCGTCGACCCAGAACCAGCCCGGCGGCCGGTCGAGCGAGCGGTACTCGAGCCCGACCCGTCCGTAGACGGCCATCCGCTCGAGCACTCGCGGGTCGGCGGCCGCGGACGAGGGGACGATGATGCGCACCGTGTCCCTCTCCTGCAGGGCGTCACCGAAGCGGACGGCCCGGTCGATCGGCGCCGTCATCAGCCGGTCGATGCTGGCGAACACCGCGACGAGGGAGCCCGACGGGGTGCCGACGAGCTCCCACAGCAGGTCCTCCGCGGCGTAGGGTCCGTGCCGCAGCACCGTGGGCACCAGGTCGGCCGCCGCCTCGCCGGTCGACCAGGCGCGGAGCACGGTGGGCAGGTTCTCGAGGATCTTCTCGATGCCGGACATGGCGTCGTCGGCCGCGACCCGGACCCGGCGGGTGTGCACCGAGACGGCCTCGTTCGCCCAGTCCGCGGGCGGGGGATACGCCAGCAGGTCGCCCGCGCCGCCGATGAGTCCGCGGTCGCGGAGCCGCTGCACGGCCGCCGCGACCTGCGCGGGCTCGAGGTGGGTCGCGAGCACCGCGTCCTCGAGCGTCGCGGGCCGCCCGCGCAGCAGGATGCCCAGCAGGGTCTCGTCGTCCATGACTCCCTCTCGGTGACGAACAGTCCGTCTCGGCACGAGAGTGCCGGGACGAGGACTCGCCCACAAGGTGCTCCGGAAGCCGCTCGGACCTGGTAGTGCTGCGCTGTTCGCGTGGTCAGGGGGCGCGATCAGCGGGCACGGTCGGCGGCGGTGTCCCGCGTCAGGCGCTGCGGGTCGTCCGCTGGAGCAGGTGGCGCGCGACGTCGACGGCGAGCCCGCGGTCGTGCGTGAGCACGAAGTCGTAGAGCCCGGCCGCGTGCCGAGCCGGGTCGACCTCCCGCGCGACGAGGGTCGCGGCGAAGTCGGCGGTCAGGACGACGACGTCCCACTCCGCCGCGAGCGGCTCGTTCTCGTCGATCTCCTGCACCCGGATCGCGGGGGAGAGGGAGTCCGGCGCTCCCGCCGCGAAGGCGAAGACCAGAGCGCACTCCTCGGCCAGCGCCGCATAGCGGACGGCGGTGCGCGGCGTGAGGTTCGACCCATGCTGGAAGGTCGAGAGGAGGATCGCGGAGTCGCCGCTCGCCCGCGCACGCGCCTCGAGGAAGTGGCTCATCTGCAGGAGCAGATCGCGGGAGGAGCGGCGGCTGGGCAGCACGGAGGCCACGATCTCGAAGGGCGTCCCCGCGCCCGCCTCGTCCGCCGCGGGCCCGACGACGTGCCGGAGGAGCGAGGCGGAGGGCGCCGCCGGGACGACCGGGGACGGCCGGCCGAGGAGCCAGCCCTGCCCGTGCGTCGCGCCGATCGCCCGTGCGGTGAGCAGATGCTCCTCGGTCTCGATGCCCTCCGCCACGACGACCACGTCGCGCGCCGCCGCCAGCGTGTTCACGGTGCTCATGATCCGGGCGGCGTCGGTGTCCGCGTGCCCCTGGATGATGCGCATGTCGATCTTGATCACGTCGGGATCGATCAGCGGCAGCAGAGCGAGGGACGCGGGGTCGGTCCCGAGATCGTCGATGGCGATCGCGTGGCCGGCCCGGCGCGCCTCCTCGATCACCGCGAGCAGACCACCGGGCGAGGCCAGGAGGGCGCGCTCGGTCACCTCCAGGACGATCGGCGCGGGGGAGGCGATCTGCTCGAGGAGGCCCCCGCGCAGCGATTCCGCCTCCACGTTCACGAAGAGCGCGTGCGGAGTCGTGAGGCCCGCCGCGGTCGCGGAGCCGAAGGCGCTGCGCCAGCAGGCGCCGTCGAACTCGGCCATGCGGCCGTCGGCCTGCGCCGCCTCGAGGAGCTCGAACGGGAAGGCGTCCCCGCCGGCCCCCTGGACCCGTGTCAGCGCCTCGTACGCCGCCGGCCGACGGGTGGTGAGGTCGACGATCGGCTGGAAGACGGTCGTCAGGACGGGGGAGTGCACGGCCGCGATTCTACGGGCGGGACGGCGGGCCGCCTCCTGCGCGCGGCCGCGCCGACCGGCCCCTTCCGGGGGCGGCCGAGGACTCGCTGCATCCCCGGCGCGGGGGCGAGGAGCCCGGAGGCGCGTCAGCGACGGGAGTGGCCGAGCGCCTGCTGCAGGAGGGGCCGGAGGGCGTCGCCGTCGACGCCGCGCACGACGGGGACGCCGGCGACGTCGTCGACGTCGGGCGCCGCTCCGGGACGGGCCGGTGCGACCCGGCGGAGGGCGATCGCGGCGACGGCGTCCGGGTGGCGGCGGGCGAAGTCGCTGTAGAGCCGCGGGTCGTGCTCGCCGTCGTCGCCGACGAGGACCCAGGAGAGGTGGGGGAGGTCCTCGCGCAGGCGGGCGAGGCAGTCCCGCTTGTGCTCCTCGCCGTCGCGGAACCACCGCCGCGGGCTCGTGCCCCAGTCGGTCATCAGGACGGGTCCGGTGGGGAAGCCGCGCCGGGCGAGGAACCGCGAGACGACGCCCGCCAGATTCCACGGCCCGTTGCTGACGTAGACGACGGCGGTCCCGTCCTGCCCGGCGATCGCCTCCCGCAGCAGCTCCGCCATCCCCGGCACCGACCGCCGGGTGGCGCTCGTCGTCGAGAAGGTCCGCCAGGCCGCGCGCGCCGGATGCGAGATCCCGGTCACCCACACCGTGTCGTCCACGTCGCAGACCACGCCGCGGGCGGGCTCCGAGGTGACGACGTGCACCGTCACCGGAACGGGAGCGCGACCTGCGACGTGCAGCAGGGCCTCCGCCGGCCCGGGCTCGAGACCGTCGGGCACGGCGAAGCGCGCGTCGACGATCCCCGCGCCGTCGCTCGTCCCCGTGGCGCTCGCGCCCGCGAACTCGATCCGCACCGGCACTCCGGGGCTCTCGAGGGTGAGAAGGCGGTGCCAGGCGCGCAGTCCCCGCCGTGCGGACGGCTCCACGGCGGCCGGGGCGAGGACGACCCGCGCCAGGACCCGCGCCGTTCCCGCGCTCGCGTAGCCGGAGAAGGGGAGCAGCGCGGGGGACCAGCCCTGCTTCCGGGCCCGAGCGGAGAGGCGATCGCGCAGCCCGGTCTCGGCGCGGTTCGCGACGGAGAGCGAGACGCTGCCGAGGCGGCGGAGGACACGGGGCGGAGTGGGCATGGGGCACGCTACCCCGGGCCCCGCTCGAGCGCGAGGAGAGCCGACCGCTCGGCCGGCAGCGGCCCTCGCGGACCGCCCATGTCGGTGGTCGTTCGTAGCCTGCTGCGCAGTTTCGATCATCCGGTCGACGCCTACGGCTTGCGGAAGCCCTCGAATGCGAGACGGGAGCCGACGATTGACACTCCCGGCCGCTCGCTATGCAACATCCGATAATGCACATTATGTCAGGTTTGAGTTGTGGGATCGCGGGACGGGTTCGCTTCGGGCGGTTTCGACGACATGCTGCTGAACGGCAGGGCATTACCTGTGCCGCGCGCCTCGATGGGGGCGCGCAGCCGCGCAACGCCACGAAGCGGTCCTCGCTCGTTCGATCTTCCAGGCGACCGACGAGCAAGTCGACAGCGGTTCGCCCCACCTCTTCGATGGGCTGCCGGAAGGTCGAAAGGCCGAGTCAGCCGTTGTGGCTTCGGAAGAGTCTCCAGATCAGCATGGCGACGGCCATGCGCTCGCGGCCTGCGGGCGATCGAAGATCAACTTGTAGAGCTTGGCCAAGGCGAGTGATGCGGCCCTGCATGCTGCTGTGGTGGAAGTTGGCGGCACGCGCTGCTGATCTCAGAGAGTCTGCATGGAGGTAGTGGTCGAGGATGTCGATTGCCTCTGCCCCGTGTGGCCCTGATGCCAGTCGTTCGAGGTGAATCACGTCGGGCTGTTCCGCTACGACCGCGGGGTCGAGAGAGCTGACCAGGCGTAGGGCTCCGAGTGTGTCGGAATCGAGTAGTCGCGGCCATGATGAGGTGGCGCCGGCGAAGCGGAGCGTGTCGCGTGCGATGACCCAGGATCGTGGTGCGTCGAGAATGCCGACGATGGGTCCGCTCGCCGCTCGCCCGGTGATGCCGTGCGCGGCTGTCCAGTCGACGGGTTCCGAGCCGACAGCGATCACCAGCGAGAGGTGCTTCGACAGTGGTGCGATGTGCACCGGCCGCTGCCAAGCAGTACGGAGAAAACGGGTGGCGGGTTCATCCAGCGTTGATCCTTCTGACTCGACCGCGATGAGTTGGATAGAAGTCGCTGGTTGTAACCCGATAAGGCGTGCAGCGCGAGACCTTTCCGCCTCTGTGCTCCTTGCGTTAACGAGGAGTTGCGCGAGGGCCGGGTCTGAAAGCCCTGATGCGGCGTCTACCCCACCTGAGGGACGTTGGCGCGCTAGGACAGCCGTGACAGTCAACGCGAAGCGCTCGAGGATGAACTCGTCGAGCTCGTGACGGGTGTCGCCTCGTTCCAACCAGAGGGTGCCGTGTTCGTTGCTGCCCGCATCGACGTTCGCGTGCTGCGAGACGTGAGCTGCCGATCCCGCCAACAGTGCGCCGTCGCTGGAGTACCGGGTCGATAGTCCTCGAGAGGGGAGCTCTACTCCTGCGGGACAGTCGGCGAGAACTGCTGTCGCTCGTACCACGGCGTCAAGGTCCGGGTTGTTGGAGGCCAGCTGGTCGAAGTATGCGACGACACGAAGCGCACGCTCTCCGGGAGTGTCGACGTTGAGCAGCTTCACCATGAGGCCCTGCATGCTCTGATCCTACGAGCAGGATCGCCCTGTGACCGCCATCCGTCTGGTCACAACGATGACATCTGCCAATTGGCGGTCTGCGTAGCGGGTGGCGAGCGGGATGATGGCGGAGTGACTGTCGACGGACTCCCCTTGCGCCTTGATCCTGAGCTGGCTGCGATCAGCGTGATGATCCCCAGCTTCGACTTCACCGACGTTGAGGGATCGCGCCGTTTCGAGCAAGAGCTCGTCGCTCAAGGCAGGCGGACTGTCGAGGGTGTGGTCACCGAGGATGTACTCGTTCCGCGTCGCGATGGTTCAACTGTCGCCGCCCGGATCTACCGCCCCGAACAGATCGGGGTTCTGCCGGCCGTTCTGTACATCCACGGTGGCGGTTTCGTCCTCGGCGGATTGGACACGGAGGACGACCGTTGCGCCTACTACGCGCGAGATGCGCACTGCACGGTCGTTTCCATCGACTATCGACTAGCACCCGAGCATCCCTTCCCGGCAGCGTTCCACGACTGCGTCGATGCGCTCTGGTGGATGCACGACGAAGCGACCTCGCTCGGAATCGACAGCCGGCGGTTGAGCGTCGGAGGTAATAGTGCTGGGGGTGCGATCGCGGCCTCCATCGCCCTGGCCTCGCGCACCGACGAAGCACCCTCCCTTGTCCATCAGCTCCTTGTGAATCCTGTGCTGGACTGCCGGAGTGAGACCGCTTCGATGCATCGATTCACGACCACGCCGGGCTGGAACCGGGAGCAGAACCTCCTGATGTGGGAGCTCTACTTGGGTGACTCCGCGGTGCCGGTAGACCATCGGGCTGCTGCGGCTCTCACTGATGACGTCGCCGGTGCGCCGCCCGCGTCCATCTGGGTTGCGGAATACGATCCCCTCCGCGACGAGGGCTACGCCTACGCGCAGCGGCTGATGGCCACCGGCGTCCCCGTCGGGATCATGCAGTACCCGGGCACCATCCACGGCTTCGACGGCTACCGGATGACCAACGTAGGAAAGCGCGCCCTGGCAGACCAGATCACCGCACTCCGATGGGCTCTTCGCACCTGAATCGACAAACGGCGAGTTTCGTGCCGTGAAGACAGCCAAATGGCGGTCAGGGGATTTGGGTGGCAACCGTAACGTCGGTGGCACACCTCAAGTCGTCTCGAATCCCGTAGGCGCAGCATCGCTCTACAGCTGCGGCCACGCTTCGTTTCGGCCCCGGAAGGACAATGATGACCTCTCGCGCCCCCGTCGATCCCGACGTCGTGACTCTGATCGCCGACGCACCCGCCATCCTGAACATCGATCCCGCTGCGACGGCAGATCAGATCAGGACCAGGGAGGCTCGCCTCCACTCGTGGATGCGGGGCGACATTGAGCCCGAACTCGACCGTGTTCCGACGCGAGAGGATTCCGTCGCTGGAGTGCGCGTTCGCTGGTACGGCGATGAGCGACAGGCCAACAACGACCTCGTGGTGTACCTCCATGGAGGTGGCTGGCTCGCCGGTGACGTCGATTCGTACGACCCGGATGTTCGCCGGCTCGCCGCGCACCTCAGGCTTCCCGTCGTCGCGATCGACTACCGCCGGACGCCTGAGCACCCGTTTCCGGCGGCCATCGAGGACTGCATCGCCGTCCTCCGTGAGCTGCAACGGGGTCCTCACCGATCACTCTCCCTCGCCGGAGACAGTGCCGGGGGAAACCTTGCCCTCGGTGCCGCGATCGCCCTGAAGACCGAGAGCATCGTGTCGTCGATGCTCCTGCTCTACCCCGTGGTGGATCCGACGGCGTTCGACAACCTCTCCTATACCGACAACGGTGCCGACTACCTTCTGACAGCCGATGCCATGCGCGGATTCTGGGACTTGTACGTGCCCTTGGATGAGCACCGCCGTCATCCCAGCGCGGCCCCCCGCTTCGCGGAGCTCGAAGGGCTCCCGCCGGCGGTCGTGGTCAGCGCGGATTTTGACCCGCTTCGCGATGAAGACCGCGAACTCGCCTCACGCCTCATCGCCGCCGAAGTGCCGACCACTTACCTGCCCAATCCCGGGCTCACTCACGGCTTCCAGCAGATGGTCCCCCGCATTCCCGCGGCGACGAGAGCCCTCAGACGCGCCTACACCGCCTTCGCGATCACGATCGCCAGCACCGGAGCCCCCTCTCCCCTGCTGCCGGCGCCGACGCGCTGACCTGGCCGAAAGGACACCGCCATGACCACCTCGCACATCGTCCACTTCGGTGTGGGCAATTTCCACCGTTCCCATCAAGCCAAGTATCTTCACGAGCTGCACCAGCAAGGCCACGACCTCGAATGGACCATCGTCGGAGCCGGGCTGCTTCCCGGAGACGTCCGCATGCGCGACGCCCTCCAGGCCCAGGACTACACCTACACCCTCGTCGAGCGTGCCGCCGACGGCACCGATGAGGTGCACCGCGTCGCGTCCATCTCCGGCTACCTCTACGGCCCTGATGACCCCGCCGCGCTCATCGAATTGCTCGCCGACCCTTCTACTCGCATCGTGTCGCTGACCATTACCGAAGGTGGCTACAACCTCTCCGACACCACCGGACGGTTCGATACCAGCAACAGCACGATGCGCGCCGACACGTGGCGGAGCGAGCAGCCAATGACCGTCTTCGGTTATCTCGCCGCCGCTCTGCGCCGTCGGCGACGCGCGGGCGTAGAGCCGTTCACTGTCATGTCCTGTGACAACATCCAGAACAACGGCGACATGGCGCGCGAAGCACTCGCATCCTTTATCAGAATGACCGACCTTGATCTGGCCGACTGGGTCGAGGAGACCACCGCATTCCCCGGAAGCATGGTCGATCGCATCACCCCCGTCACGACTGACGCGGATCGGGAGTGGGTCCGCGCGACCACCGGGTATGAGGACGCGTGGCCGGTCATCAGCGAAGACTTCACCCAGTGGGTGATCGAAGAGAACTTTCCGACCGGCCGTCCCCACTGGGAGAACGTCGGGGCGCAGCTCGTCGAGGACGTCGCACCGTTCGAGACGATGAAGCTCCGAATGCTCAACGGGTCCCACCAGGCGCTCGCGTACATCGGTCTCCTGAACGGCTACACCTTCGTGCACGAAGCGATGGCCGACGTCACAGTCGCAACCTTCGTGGACGTCTTCATGACGGAGGCGCAAAGCACAGTGCCACCCGTCGAGGGAATCGACTTGCACGATTACCGTGCCCTGCTCCTGCAGCGGTTCTCCAACCCCGCAATCCGCGACACGCTCGAGCGCCTCGCTACCGATGCCAGCGACCGCATCCCCAAATTCGTCGTCCCGATCGCTCAGGATCTCCTCCATCAGAATCGGATAGCGCCCGCCACGGCCGCTGTCATCGCCAGCTGGGTTGCAACTGTTGACCAGAGCCGCCGCTCCACTCAGCCCCTCAAGGACCGCCAAGCGGGAGACGTTGAGCAAGGACTCCTCGACGAACGAGTCGTCTCCGGGTCATTCCTAGATCGTCCCGACTGGTTCAGCACGCTCGGCGATGACCCCACCTTCCGAGCGGCGTACACCTTCTCGCTCGACCACTTCCGCCGACAGGGTGCTCCACTTCTCCCGGCCGCCACCCCCAACCGCTGACTCCCTCTTCTCCCTTCTCTTTCCGCTTCTAGAAAGGCATCATCATGAACCGCACCAGCCGCATGATCGCGCTCGTGGGCACCGCCGCCCTCGCAGTGTCCCTCAGCGCTTGCAGCGACGGACCGATCGGCGCGTCCAGCGACACGACCGACAACGCCGGCAGCGACGCCGTCAGCGTTCAGTTCGTCAACCCGCTGCCCAACTACCCGGCCTGGCGCGTGATCGGCGACTGCATGGCCGACCAGGCCAAAGAACGCGGAGTCGACTTCACGGAGACCGGGCCCACCGGGCAGGCCATGGACCCGACCACGATGATCGAGCAGATCCAGGGCGCCATCGCGAACAAGAAGTCGGGCATCATCACGCTCCCGGCCAGCGACGCCTTCGGTCCTCTGCTCCAGCAGGCCCGCGACGCGGGGATCGTCACCGCCACCATGTACGGAGACGGCGCGGAGGGCAGCGGCGCCGACATCAACGTCGGCATCAACTGGACCGAGCTCGGCAAGGTCTACATCGACGAGGTCGAGAAGCTCCCCGGCGACAAGAAGCTCGGAATCGTCACGAGCGCCGACACCGGAATCGGCAAGCTCTTCATGGACGGCGTCAAAGCCGCCGTCGCCGACTCCGACGACATCGAGATCGTCGGCGAGGTGTACACCGGCGATGACTCCGCCAAGGCCCTCGCTCAGACCAATGCCCTTCTCACTGCGCACCCCGAGGTGAACGTCATCGTCACCAATATGGGCACCGCCACTCAGGGCGGCATCTCCGCCATCGAGTCCAAGGGACTCACCGGGAAGGTCTCCTTCATCGGCAACGGCCCCGATAACGGCGGCAAGGAAGCCATCGAGAACGGAACCGAGTACCGCTTCCTGCTCCAGGCGCTCTGCGATGGCGGCAAGGACGCGCTCGACGCCGTCGCCGACCGCCTCGAGAGCGGAACCGCTGCCGGCGGCGACGCCACCCTCATCGACATGGGCACCCGGATGGCCACGAAGGACGACTACGCCGAGTACGTCGAGAAGGGCTGGTCGTGACCGACACCGCCGCCCTCGAACTCCGAGGCATCCGCAAGTTCTTCGGATCCGTCGCCGCCCTCGAGCACGTCGACCTCGCCGCCTACCCGGGCGAGATTCACGCCATCGTCGGCGACAACGGCGCCGGAAAGTCCACCACCATCAAGATCATCACCGGAATCCACCGAGGCGATGGCGGAGACATCCTGATCAACGGCGACATCGTCGAAGGCCACGGCGCCAGCACCCTCGAAAAGGGGATCGCCGTCGTCTACCAGGACCTCGCCCTCGTCGAATGCCTCGACATCTCCACCAACATGGCGCTCGGAAACCTCCCCAAGCGCTTCGGAATGCTCCTCGACCGCAAGCGCATGGACCGAGACGCCGCCAAGGTGCTCACCGACCTCAACGTGCGTGTGGGTGATGTGAAGACCCCCGTGGGGCTGCTCTCCGGCGGCCAGCGTCAGGTCGTCGCCATCGCGCGCGCCGTCCGCATGGACACCCCCACCATCCTGCTCGACGAACCGACCGCCGCCCTCGGAGTGCAGGAGACAGCTCAGGTCGGACGGATGCTCGACGAACTCCGCGCTGCAGGCAAGGCCGTCATCGTCATCAGCCACGACCTCGACTTCGTCTTCCAGCACTCCGACCGCATCACCGTGCTCCGGCTGGGGAACAGCGTGGGCACGCGTCGCACCGCCGAAACGACTCGCGACGAGATCATCGGGATGATCACCGGCGCGATCCCCCGCGGCGCTGCGGCTGCCGCATCGAAGGAGAAGTCATGACACAGATCACCTCGACCGCCCCCGCTCCCGTCGTGACCGCGAAAGCAGCACGCCGGATCCCCTCGCTTCTAGTCCGCCAAGAAGCCTCCCTGCTCGGTGTCGTCGCCGTCATCGTCATCGCGGCGACACTGATCAACCCGGCGTTCCTGACCGGCGACAACATTACGGAGATCCTCCGCAGCTCCGTGATCTACTTCGTCATGGCCTGCGGCGCGGCGCTGCTCATCATTGGCGGAGGACTGGACTTCTCCGTCGGCGCGATCTTCACGCTGAGCGCCCTCACCGGCACGTCGCTGATGAAGATCGGTGTTCCGATCCCCCTCGCGATCCTCGCCGCCCTCGTCATCGCCGCCCTCGTCGGCGTGCTCAACCACCTGATCATCACCTACTGGCATGTCCCGCCGATCATCGCCACCCTCGGAGTCTTCTTCGTCGTCCTCGGCGCCAACTCCCTCATCACCGGCGGCCTCGACGTCCTCCCCCTCCCTCCTGAGTTCGTCCGTCTCGGACAGGGCTACTTCATCGGCATCCCCAACATCATCTGGATCGCCGTCCTCGTCGGCATCGTCACCTGGTTCGCTCTCGAACACACCCGATTCGGTGTCAACATCCGCGCCCTCGGCGGCAACCGAGCAGCAGCCGTCGCCAACGGACTTCACGTCAAGAAGCTCGACCTCGCGCTCTACGCCATCGCAGCAGTCACCGGCGGCATCGCCGGCCTGCTCTACTCCGCACGAGTGGGCGCCGGGCAAGTCGAAGCAGGCGGCTCCGCGACCACACTCGTCGTCGTCACCGCCGTCCTCATCGGAGGCGTGAGCCTGCTCGGAGGACTCGGGAACATCACCGGCGTCGCCATCGGCGCCGTCCTGCTCTCCCTCATCGACAACGCGCTCATCGTGTCCCGCATCCCACCCCAGTTCAACAACATCGTCGTCGGCGCCATCCTCGTCTGCGCCGTCGCCGTCGACCACCTCCGCCGACAGCAGCTCTACAAGCGCCGCTGAGAACACCAACCCAGCAGCAACCGTGCCTACACCAATAAGCCACCACCCACGGCTCTATCGGCGCAGGCGCTGTCGCGCGTCGAACAACACCATCTCGAAGACACAAGCCCGGGAGGGAAGAATGACCACGACAGGGCATCAGCCGGCTATCGAGAAACAGCGCCCTAATAGCGTGGCTCCCCACATCCTGGTCATCGGTGAAGCTCTGATTGACATTGTCGAGAGGGACGGCGCGAGCAAGGAATACGTCGGCGGCTCCCCCGCCAACGTCGCTCTCACCCTCGCCCGTCTGGGCCGCAACGTGTCCCTAGTGACCGACATCGCCGATGATGACCGCGGCCGGCGCATTGCCGAGCACCTCGGCGCCTCCGGGGTGGATGTAATCCACGGTGACGCGCCACGCACTTCGACCGCTCGCGCCGTGCTGCGTGAGGACGGCTCGGCCGAGTATGTCTTCGACCTCTCGTGGAACCCGCCTACAGCCGATCCGAGCGACGCCACCCACGTGCACACCGGCTCCATCGCTCTCTACCTCGAGCCGGGCGGCTCCGCCGTGCTCGAGCTACTCGAGGGGCTGCCGGCCGGAGTCACCGCGAGTGTCGACGCGAACATCCGCCCGGCCCTTGTTGGAGAACACCGGGAGGCACTCGCGCGCTTCGAGCGGGTCGCGGCGACCTGCGAGATCGTCAAGCTCAGTGACGAGGACTCCGAGTGGCTCTACCCGACAATGCAGCTCGACGAAGTGCTGACCCGGCTGCTCGCACTCGGCGCGCAGCTCGCGGTGATCACGCGTGGAGGCGAGGGGCTGTTGCTCGCCTCCTCCGTTGCGCGCGTCACGGTGTCCGCCGCGAGGATCGTGGTCGCGGACACGATCGGCGCGGGCGACTCCGCGATGGGAGCGATCCTCGACGAGGCCTTCCGGCAGGGGCTGGGCGCGCCGCAGGGGATGCTGCTCGATGAACCGTCGTTGCGCGCGATCGGGCGGTGGGCCGCTTGCGTCGCGGGCGTGACAACATCCCGAGCAGGCGCCGATCCCCCAACACGGGCCGAGCTCTAACACGGCTCCGTTCTCCGTCCGAGAGCCGGGTTTCAAGCGCAGAAGCGTTCCCGAGCAAGCCGATCACTACCTGCGGATGAGGCGGCTGACAGCTACGCTACGGCGCTGCTTGCTGAGATGACCAGTACGAGCAAGGTCGTCTCCCGTCCGCTCGCGCACTCACCCTGCGCGAGCATGCCCACCGCGATCGGACCAGTCGCGCCCTCGGATCGTACGCACTCATCACCCGTTGGGCCCGATCACAGGACACAGGCTGGAAGCTTCGAATCGACCGCAGGTCGCGCCGCGGGCTACATCTCGTTCAAGAAAGTTGCAACGACGATTCTCGATGTCTTCGGACCGAAGACCCTGAGCGAAAGTACTTCAGGCGCTCGAATTAAGTGCGTGCTCAGCTTGTAGCAATCCGAGGGTGGTTCCGGGCACGTATTCTCCTCGGAATACCTCGTGCGCGGGCTCGGTCTGGGTGTTGTCCAAGCGGCGCATCATGATGTCGGTCGCTGCTATCGCCATCGCCTCCACGGGTTGGCGCATAGTTGCGAGGCCGAAAAGTGGCGACCGGTACACGCCAACTCCGTCGAACCCGGTGACAGAGACGGCTTGAGGACTCAAGATTCCCGAGGTGGCGAGTACTTCCAGAGCACTGACCGCGGTCGGGTCGTCACCGGCCATGACGGCCGTGACTCCGGAGTCCACGGCGGCACGTAGCGCGCCGGGGAATGTGGCGTCTTCCGCTCCGGGGATGCCTATTACCGATGTTCCCGCTGCTTCGAGGGTCTCTCGGTACCGGGTGGTGCGTCGCGATCGCCAGCCCGGCAATCACGGCCGGAATCGTGCCGCCTCCTCCAAATCACCGGTGCTCATTGCGCGGACGCTGCGTGTACAGCGGCGGTTGTAGGTCGGGTGGGAACGCACCCTCGACCGGTGGTTCGTAGGGCAGCGCCTCCCCGATGCGGTTCTCGTCGGTGGAGTCCGCGAAGGGCCCGTCTGGGGAGAGTAGGACGCTCATGTGCGGGTCGCAGTGGTTGATCCACCACGCGCTCATCCCGGCTTTCGGGTCGGCGCGTGCGGCCTCCCACGCCCGCCACAGGGCTTCGATGCGCTGCTGCGCTTCCTTGGACTCCCACCAGGCTGCTTTCCACCGCGAACCGCCGCCGGAGCCCTGCGCCATGACTCGGCGCCGGTAGGTGCCAATGAGCTGCTTGCGCACGAACTCATCCGCGGATCCGAAGTGCGTTGTCGGCTGCTCCCCCGCGTCGACGTCGACGCTCACCGCTGCGGTGGTGGGCTCGTCGGCGCCGAACGGGTCGTCGTCGTCGTAGTCGCTCATGCGTGAGTCGCCGGCGTGAGGTCGTGCCCCTGCTCGGTGGACGGCGTGGGCGTCAGCGGTGGCGCTGGACCTGGTCTGTGGTTCGCGAGGGAAGCGTTGATTGCGGCGACGAGCGGCTTGGGGCCGTCGAACCATGGGACGGGGCGCAGGATGGCGGCGCGGGAGCCGGAGGACATGAGGATCGCCCTCCCGATCTTGCGTCCCTTTTTCGGTGTGGGGAGGTTCGCGAGCTCGGCGACGTCGAGGATCAGTTCCCGCTTCAACGCGCTGGTGGTGGAGCGCACGCCCTTGTTGATGCTCGCGGAGGTCGTCTCGCGGTCGTAGGTGCCGATCAGCTCGGACACCATCCGCAGGAAGCCCGTCTCGGAGATTCCGCCGGCGTAGATCTTCGCGTTCGCGGCCGACCAGAGCTTGTCCATGCCCTCCCGTCCGAACACGCTGACGCCCTGCGACCAGGACTGGAACACAGACATGATGGGGATGCCTCGGGAGCCGTAGTGGCTGTAGAGGTCGGGGAGGTCCCGCCAGCGGCAGACGTTCGCTGCCTCGTCGAGCACGCCGAGCATCGGTGTCTGCATCCGACCTCCCGGCGAGACGGCCGCCAGCTCTTCCGCGGCTTCGACGGTCGCCGCGGTGAGGGCGAGGACGAGGGGGCCGGCGCTGCCGGCGCCCTCCTTGGACAGGCTGTAGAGCGTCCCGGTGGAGCGCACGAAGGCTGCCGGGTCGAACTCCGGCCGGGTGTCGTTCTCGCCGGTGCGGTTCACCCACTGGCGGGTGCCGGAGTCCTTCAAGCAGGACGCCATGCGCCGGGCAGTGGAGTACACCGACCCGCGCTCCCGGTGCTCCAACCGCGTTGCGCCCTGCAAGCTTTTGGCCATCAGCGGGAAATCGCTCGAGGCCAGGATGTCTCCGGCCGTCTCGTCGCCTGGTTTCGTCGTCCACTCGTAGACGTCGGTGATCGGGCGGCATGCGGATGAGGGGCTGCAGGCTCGCGCTGAGGAGGGCCGAGTGCCATTTTTGGGCGATGATCGAGATCATGTCAGTTTGATCTTGTTCCGGAAGCGTGTGATTGTCGTCGACGCCTCGCTGCTCGGCAGTCGCGGTCGCCAGTGCCGGCGTCCTCGGCAGCTGCGTCGACCCCGACGGCGGCGACGCCCTCCGTGCCGCTACCGCTCCGCCCGCAGGCCCTGATCCTGCAGGTGCGCACTCACCACCGCGTCCGCCACGCGCCCGGCCGTGCTCGTCTCGCCGAGCGGGCCGCCGCGCAGCCGCATGGCGAGCTCGCCGGTCACGACGAGCAGGAGCTCCTCCGCGAGCTGCGGCGCCTCCTCCCCCACCAGCGGTGCGGCGAGCTCGGTCAGCCGTCCGCGCAGTGACTCCGTATCGGCGCGGACCGCGTCGGCGAGCTCGGCCGGCGGGTCGAGGTACTCCGCGGACGACGCCAGGAACGCGCACCAGCGGGCGCCGTGCGGCCGCTCCCGGAAGCGCTCGAGTGCGGGGAGCACGGCCAGCAGCCGCTCCCGGTCCGAGTCCGCCCGCGCGATCTCGGCGTCCCAGGTCTCGAGCCAGGCCATCTGCCGACGGGCGAGGGCGGCGGCGACCAGCGCCTCCTTGCTGGAGTAGCCGCGGTAGAGGGTGGCGGCCGAGACGCCGGCCAGCGCCAGCACGGCGTCGATCGGGGTCGCGGCGATCCCGCGGCTGAAGAAGAGCTCCTCGGCCGCGTCGAGCAGCTTCGCCTCGGTACGAGGTCTGATCGACGCGGCTCGGAGTGGAGTGGACATGCCTCCAGCCTAGACTCTGTATATGAAACGCACGTTTTCGTTCTCGTCCCCGGTCCCCCTCGTCCTCGCCGCCACCGGGCTCATCGCGGCGACCTACGGTCTCGTGCGCTTCGCCTACGGTCTCCTGCTACCGGAGATGCGCTCCGAGCTGGGCTTCGACGCGGCCACGGCGGGCGGTGTCTCGGCCGGCGCCTCCCTCGCCTACTGCCTCGGCGCCGTCGCGGGCTTCGTGCTCGCCTCCCGCGCGGCCCGCGTCCTCGTGCTGGCCGCCGGTGCGACGGCGGGCGCCGGGTCGCTCGGGATGGCGCTCAGCCAGGAGTTCGTCCCCTTCGCGATCGCCGCCGTCATGAGCTCCGTCGGCGCAGGCCTCGCCTCCCCCGCACTGGTCGACGTGCTCCGACGGGCGTCCGCCCGGGACGGCAGGCGCGAGCGCAGACGATCGTGAACTCCGGGACGGGCCCCGGGCTGGTCGGAGCGGGTGCCCTCGCCCTGACGCTGCTCCCGGGCTGGCGCGCCCTGTGGGTCGTCGCGGCGGTCGTCGTGGTCGCGGCCGCCCTCGCCGTCGCCGCTCTCGACGGCGCCACCCCGCGCCGCGAGACCCCGACCGCTCTCTCCACGGCCTGGCTGCGCGCACATCGCGGGGCGATCCTGGCGGCGGCGCTGCTGGGCGCCGGATCCGCCGGAGTCTGGAACTTCGGCAGGACCCTGCTGGTCGAGGGCGGGAGCAGCACCGCGGAGTCGGTCGTCGCGTGGATCGTCCTCGGGATCGGCGGCACCGTCGCGATCGCCACCGCCCGCTGGACCAGCGCCCTGCCGCCGCGCACGGCCTGGACGATCACCACGGCGACGGCCGCCGTCGGGACCCTCGGCCTGGCGCTCACGGCCTCCTCGCCGCTCGCCCTCCTGGCGTGCCTCCTCTTCGGCTGGGGCTGCACCGCCGGAACCGGAGCGCTCATCGCCTGGACCACCGCCCTCGACCCGTACCGCGCGGCGACCGGCACGGCACTGCTCTTCGTGGTGCTCATCGCGGGCCAGGCTGTGGGCGCCGTGGGGCCGGGAGCGCTGCTCGGAGGGGCCGGCGCCACGGTCGCCTTCGCCGTCGCCGCGGTCGCGACGGCCGCCGCCGGAGCCGGCCGCCGAGCACCGGCGCGGAGGATCGAGGCGAGGAGCGGAGGCGCCGGCACCGGTAGCCTCGCGGCATGACCTTCGCGAACGTCGGCACCCTGGGGGCCGCACCCGGCAGACGGGACGAGCTCGTCGCCCTCCTCATCGAGCACAACGGCGCCCTCGTCGACGCCGGCTGCCTGGCCTACGAGGTCGGCGTGGACGACGAGCAGCCCGACACCGTCTTCGTCGTCGAGCTGTGGGAGAGCGCCGAGGCGCACCGGTCTTCGCTGGCACTCCCCCAGGTCCAGGCCGCGATCGCGTGGGCGCGCCCGCTGCTCAGCGGCGCCTTCGGCGGCCACCGCTTCGACGTCGTGGGCTCTCCGCTCCGCAGCTGACCCCCGGGACCGGTCTCCGGGGCCGACCTCCGGGGCCTGCCTCCGCCGAGGGCTCGATTCGGGCTGCGCGGACGTCTCCCCCGTACGTCGACGCCGTCGGTGATCGCGCATCCGTCCCTCCGCCCGCTGATACCGATCCCGCCACCCCGCCACCCGAGAGCAGAGCGCCATGATCAGCACCTTCCTCGTCGAGCACGCCGCGCTCGTGCCGATCGGCTTCTGGATCGCGGTCGCGCTGGTCACGGCGCTCGCCTGGCTGCTGCACCGGCGCGGCGCGAGGAGGACCCTCCTCGTCCTCGCCGCGCTGGCCTTCCTCGCGGGCATCGCGCTGACGATGTACCCGCCGGACGGCACGCCGCCGGTCTTCTGCACCGTGCAGTTCTCGGTGCCGTTCGACGGCATCGACACCCTCGCGAACATCGCCCTCCTGCTCCCCGGGGCCCTGCTGCTCGCGGTGGCGGTCGGCCGCCCGGTGCTCGTCGCCGCCGCCGTCTCCGGCCTGTCCGCCCTGATCGAGCTGGTCCAGGCGAGCGTCCCGGCGATCGGCCGCTCCTGCGACACCAACGACTGGTTGATGAACACCATCGGCGCCGTCCTCGGCGCGCTCCTCGCCGCCGCGATCCTCGCGATCGAGAACCGGCGGGCCGGCCGACGCGTGTCGCGCTGACGCCGCGTCGCGCTCGACGTCTGGATGTCGGGTCAGTGCGGTGGGCGCAGCGACTCGGCCGGGCTCAGAGCCGTGTCGGCGGTGCAGCCGAGCTCGCCCGGCTGGAGCAGCACCGGCGCCACGACGACGCGGGTGACGGCGCCCGCCTCGCGCTTGACGAGGACGCAGTCCTCGGCGTGCCCCATCGCCACTCCGACGTCCGTGCCCCGCAGCACGACCGTCGGCTGTGCGGCCACCTCCCGAGGTCCCGTCGGAGCCGCCAGACGCTCGCTGATCGCGGCGGCGATGTCCTCGATCGTGCCCGGGTCCTCGGGCAGCGCGGTCAGCACCTCGACCGCGGCCTCCTCCGCGTTCGCGGCCGGCACGACGGCCTCGCGCGTGTCGGGCGGCGCAGTGACGCTCGGCGTCGACGCGTCGCACTCGACGTCCTGCACCCCGGTCGTGGTGCCGAAGACGGTGACGCCGTCGACGCTGTGCCGGCCGTAGAAGTCGAACTCGATCCGGAAGCAGTAGGGCTGTCCGTCCACGCCGACCATGCGCGTGGTGAGGGCGCCGAACGCATCGTCGAGCTCGGGCGCGTCGAAAGACTCGATCCCGACCAGGTCGGCGCCCTCGGCGGCGGCCTCCCTCGCGACCTCGTCGATGTCATCCGGCCGGTCTGTGCCGATCCGATCCGCTAGCGCGGCGGCACTCTCGCGCGCGGTCGTCTCGGCGACCTCCCTGGTCGCGTCACCGGGGCCGTAGAGGGTCGGGGCGCAGCCGGTGAGCAGTGCAGTGGCCGCGAGGCCCGCCAGAAGCGGCACGGTGCGAGAGCTGCGCGTCACGATCGATCCTCTCCGGTGGCGAGTGGTACCGGCGAGCATAGGCAGCGGCCGATCCCACGGAGAGATCCTACGAGCGGGTCCGAGCCCGAGGCGGCGATGTCGCGTCTCACCTCCGCGGACGGATCGGTGTCCCGCGGGCCCGGGATCACCGGCCCTACCCTGGGCGGATGGACGGCACGGTCGATCTGCTCACACGTAGACTCCGGCTCCGGCGACTCACCCGGGAGGACGAGGCAGCGGTGACGGCGTACCGGGGTGACGCCCGCGCCTCTCGGTTCCTCGGTCACGGTCTGCTCGCGGAGGGGCAGTACGCCTCCTGGTTCGAGGAGCGGGACGCCGAGTGGGACCTGCGCGAGCCGGGTCACCGCCGCTTCTACGGCATCGAGGTCCGGGCGACGGCGGCGCTCGTCGGTGACGCCGTCCTCGTCCGATCGGCGGACGGGCAGCAGGGTGAGATCGGCATGTTCCTCCACCCGGACACGGCCGGCCTGGGCTACTCGCTCGAAGCGGGCGGCGCTCTCCTCGACGTCGGGTTCGGGACGCTCGGCCTGCATCGCATCATCGGACGCGCCGCAGCCGACAACCGCGGCTCCGTGCACGCGATGGAGCGGCTGGGACTGCGGCGCGAGGCCCTCTTCCTGCAGAGCGAGAGACGCGGCGAGACCTGGATCGACTCAGCGGTCTACGCGATCCTCGCGGACGAGTGGAGACGCAGGAGGCACGCAGTGGAATCGACCGGTTGACGGTTCTTCCACGGGTGCGGGGCGCGCCCTCTCACGGCCGCGAGGAGACGGAGAACGACGTCCCCGTGCAGGTATAGGTGGAGCCGCCCACGACGTGGACTCCCTCGCCCAAGCGCGAGCACGTCTGTGCCGCATCCACGAGGATCGGGACCAGGACGACGAGAAGCACCGCAATGAAGGCCACTCCGAGAGCCGCGATGATCACACCGGCGAGGGCCAGGCCGTTCCTCTGACCCGCTCGCCGAGATCGGATGAGCGCGATGAGACTGAGGATCAGCCCCGCCACATTGAGGAAACCGATGAATGCGAGGACGAATCCGACGATCGTCACCACTCGATTCGAGCGCTGCTGGCTCTCGGTCATCGTCCTTCGGCCGCTGGGAGAACCGCTCTGAGCGGGAGGAGAGCTTTCTGTCGTCACTCGGGGAACCTAGCGGAGACGCGGTCCTCCTGACGAGATTCCGGACGGCTGATTCATCGAGAGCACCGAGCTCGATCGCCAGCGAATGTCCGAGTTCGTTCGACCTCGCCGCGAGTCGACGACCGACAGATATTGCTCATCACAGGTTCACTCACCACTCCGCTGAAAGGAGCGCTCGCACGAGCGCCCGGTCCGAGAACCGGTGACGGCGACCGGCTCCACTCCTGGGGAGGACCATGCTGATGTCCGCTCCCTCGATGGGACGCAGCTCCCCCGTCAGGTCGCTTCGCGCAGGCCGGTCCGATCGTGGAGAAAGGTCGCAGGAGGGAACGGTTGGGCAGTACGGTCCAGATACGAGTGACGGCGACCGGCTCTTCGCCTTCGCGAAGACCGAGTGGCTGAGCCGGGACGTGACTGCCGGACGGACGGCGAGCACGCGTGCGGCGTCGCTCTGGGGGACGGGGTACTGATGAGAGTCACGAGGATCACGCTCGGCATCGCCGGCGCCGTGCTTGCGGCGGCGGCAGTGGCGACGACGATGGGTGTCTCGGCTGCGCAGGCCGGCGGAGATGGTCCGAGCACTCCCGTGGAGACCGCTCGCACTGAACCGGCCGCTGCTGAGCCCGCCGTCTCGCCGGACGAAGCATCTGCAGAACGCGTGGAGCACTTCCCTGCACTTCAACCGTACGACGCCTCTCAGCCTCTGGTGCCCGTCGCCGAGCTGGTCGGCTCCGCAAGAGCGGTCGTCGACGTCGGCGCCGAGAAGAGCCCTGTCTACGCAGCCCTCCTGTCCTACGGAGATCTGCGGGTCGCCCTGCCGAGTCTGGCCTCGGACGTGCAGATCTCTGCCGACCATCCGGTCTACGTCCTGACGGTGCATCACACGATCCAGAACTGGGGCGCGCTCTCGGGCACGGTGGCCAAGACCTGGGACGTCTACACACTCGTCTGCGATGGACCCACGGGCGACATGATCGCCTCCGGCACGGGGACGGACATCGAAGCGCTCGGGATCGAGGGAGAGTACGTCGAATAGCGCCGACGAGCGCGCCCTGCGATGCGGCGGCGCCTCGGCTTGTCCTCACAAAAGACGAGCGATGATCGCCTCCCGTCGCCGGCGCTCGCCCTCAGCCCGCGGGGGCACCTGGAGGAGTGGTCACGAGCAGGTACCGTGCCGCGCCTCCAGCGTCCGCGGGCACCGACCAGCGGTGCGGGCGCGACGTCTCGATCGTGATCGACTCGCCGGCCGACACCGTGTGAGACGCTCCGTCGGCGTAGGTCAGCACCGCGGTGCCCTCGGTGACGAAGACGAACTCCTCGCCCTGATGCACGAAGTCGACGTCGTCGGACTGTCCCGGCTGCGCAGTGAAGAGGTACGCCTCCGTCCGCCGGCCCGGGCCGCCCGCCACCAGCCGAGCGCGCGGGGCGTGCGGCGCGTCGCTCGCGCGCAGATGCGCCTCCGGTGTCGTGTCGTCGGAGGAGGCGATCGCCGGCACCAGCTCGGCCGGCGGCACGTCGAAGGCTGCGGCCAGCGCGTAGAGGGTCGAGAGACTCGGCAGCAGGCGGCCGTTCTCGAGCTTGGAGAGGAACGGCTGCGAGACCCCGGCCTCGGCCGCGAGCGCGCGCATCGAGAGTCCGCGTGCGGTGCGCAGGGTGCGCACGAGCACGCCGATCTCGGAGGCGAGGGCCGGCGCCACGACGGCGTCATCGCTCATCGGTCCTCCCGGGTGGTGCGGTGCGGCGGTCTTGCCGAGAATGATAACCCACGGTTATCATCAGCGGGTTGATAACGTCAGGTTATCAGCCCTCCGCTCGGGAGCATCCGATCGCCACCGAAGGGCAGCACCGTGACCAAGCAGATCTTCCTCGGCGCGTTCGAGGAGTTCACGCCGAACTTCATCAGCAACGCCTGGCACCACCCCCGCGGCGACACCCGCGGTTTCGCCACTCTCGAGTACTGGCAGGACCTCGCCCGGAAGCTCGAGGACGCCGGCTTCGACTTCCTCTTCCTCGCTGAGGCACTGGGCTATCCGATGAGCGGCGACGACGTTCCGGAGGTGGTGATCCGCGAAGCCGTGCAGGTCCCCGTGCACGATCCGCTCGTCCTCGTCAGTGGTCTCGCGGCGACCGTCGATCGCCTCGGCTTCGTCGTCACCGCCTCCACCACGGCACAGCAGCCCTACCTCAACGCACGGACCTTCACCACGCTCGATCACCTGACGAAGGGACGCATCGCCTGGAACATCGTCACCTCCGACAACCAGGTCGCACTCACGAAGCTCCTGGGGCACGACGGAGTCACGCCCCACGACGAGCGCTACCGCCGCGCCACCGAGTTCGTCGAGCTGTGCCTGAAGCTCTGGGAGGGCGCGTGGGAGGACGACGCGGTCGTGTACGACAAGGCCACCCGGACCTACGCCGACCCCGCCAAGGTGCACCGCATCACCCACCAGGGCGAGTACTTCCGCTACGACGGCTACTTCCCGGCGATCCCGTCGGTGCAGCGCACACCGCTGCTGCTGCAGGCGGGCACCTCCTCCGCCGGTCGCGCCTTCGCCGGCCGGTACGGCGAGTGCGTCTTCATCCAGGACCGCGACCTCGACAAGGCCGCCGCCACGGTCGCCGACCTGCGGACGAGGGCGGAGGCGAACGGCCGCGACCCGCGGCACATCACGGTCATCCCCTCCGTCTCGATCATCGTCGGAGACACCGAGGAGGAGGCGTCTCGACTGCGCGCCGAGCTCGACGCGACCCCCTCGCGCGAGGCCGCCGCCGCGCTGTTCATGGGGTGGAGCGGAGTCGACCTGATGTCGTTCCCGCTCGACGCGACCCTCGCCGAGGTGACGACCGAGGTCGGGCAGACCATGCTGGCGATGTTCCAGCAGCCCGAGTACAGCCCGACCGTCGCCGAGATCCTCGACGTGATCACGTCCTCGATCGGAGGGATGCGCGTCACCGGCACCGCGGAGTCCGTCGCCGATCAGCTGCAGGAGATCGTCGACCGGACCGACGTCGACGGCTTCCTGATCGAATACACCTACGGCGCGTGGGAGACCTACCGCGACTTCGCCGAGCAGGTCGTGCCGCTGCTGCGCGAGCGCGGCATGCTGCCCGAGACGCCCCGCTCCGGATCGATGCGCGAGCGGATCCTCGGACTCACCGCGCCCACGCTGCCCGCGGGCCACCCCGGTGCCGCGTTCCGCGCGGGCGCGGCCTTCTGAGGACGGCGGGTCCGCAGACCCGGCTTCCGAGGGCGGTCGATCTCCTTGGAAGAGACGCTTGCAGACATGCTGGTCGAGTTGCCCCAGAGGGGCGTATCGAGACCCGCCGTCATCAGCACGGCGGGTCCGCAGACCCGGCTTCCGGCGGCGGTGGATCTCGATACGCCCGCTTCGCGGGCTACTCGATCAGCATGACGGAGCTTCCCGCCGGCCCGGTGGTGCCGCCTTCTCTGCGCCGCCGGCTCAGTGCCCAGATGAACATCAACGCGCAGATGTGCATCATCGGCTACACGACTGCATCGTCGCCTCGTGCGCCCGCCGCGTTCTCGCGTAGCGGGCGCACAAGCGCGTTCCCAGGATCAGACTCACCACCCCGCCGACGAGCGTCGCTGCGACCAGGACCGTCCAGGTCGTCATGGTGGAACTCGGAGTGAGAGTGACCCAGTAGAAGAGCCCGGTGCCACCGCCGACGACTGCAGCCGTGACCACCGGTGCGATCACGGCCGCCCTCTTCTCTGCGAGAGTCCACGAGGAGCAGAGCAGCAGCGCAACGATCCCGATCAGCCAGCCCGCGCCCGGGATCAGCAGCCAGCCGAACGCGTACGACAACGAGCTCGCAACGGCGAACCACGGGCGATCGAAGACGAGTCCACTACTGCTGGACGACCCGCCGGCCGCCGAAGCGATACGCGCAGGGGTCCCGAGCTCGGAGATGCGCTCTCGCGCAGCGTCGTCATCGAGGCCGTCCAGTTCCTCCGCTATCCCCCCCGTAGATCTCCTCGCGGAGTTCGGCGCGCACATCGGCGAGCGCGACCTTCAACTCTTCCAGGTAGCGGTCAGCTACCCGCGAGGTGGAGGCAGTCATGGGGTTCCCCTTCCGATCGTCTGGTTCACCTGACTGACGAACGACGGCCACTCCGCTCTGAAACGGCCGAGTTCGATCTTCCCCACGTCAGTCAGTGAGTAGTACTTCCGCGCAGGGCCTTGATCGCTCGGCACGACGACAGCAGCGATGGACCCCCGATCACGCAACCGCCCCAGAAGGGGATACAGCGTCCCGATGCTCCCGATGACCCCCACCTCCTGCAGGCGTGTCGACAGCTCCCACCCGTACATCGGCACACTGTCCAGGAGCCCGAGGATGCAGAACTCAGCAACGCCCTTTCGAAGCTGAGCGCCGACGCCTTCTATCATGCGTCACAGGTTACCCGCGCCGGGGCCCGAGTCGCCGGACGCCGCATCGATCGGACACGTCGAGAGGGACGACGGACCTCCTCCGGTAGCTGGACGGCGACGTCGGTGGCCGTCGGGCTGGGTGCCGCCGGCATGACTATGGTTCCCTCTCCGGCGTCCTCTCGAGGTCGAACTCGTGGAGCCGCATCCGATCGAGCACGTGCCGGGGACGGACGTTGGAACCGCTGACCACTCGTGGCGGTGATCGACCCCCTGACGGGACGGCCCCGGCCTGAGCGATCTCCCGTGAGAGGGTGATCCGCATGCAGCCCACGACAGCGGTCCGGATCTCGGTGGTCGCGGCGGCCGTTCTCTCGTCCGCTCTGCTCTCCGGCTGTGCAGGAACTCCCGCGGAGCCGATCGTCGAGCGGACGTCGCAGATGGCCGTCGACTACCCCTCCTACGACCTGCCGCAGCTCGTCGGGCAGGCCGATCGCATCATCGAGGGCACCGCCGTCTCGACCCGCGACGCCGTCCTGTATCCGACCTACGAGGGCACCGATCCGCTCCTGAATCCGCTGAGCGAGGCGTCGGAGGAGGAGCAGCGCGCCGCCAGCCTCGAGGGCGCCATCGCCGTGACGGAGGTCGAGCTCGAGGTGACCGCCGTCCACAAGGGCGAGGCGGGTGACCGGCTCACCATCACGCAGACCGGCGGCGTCCTGGACGGTGTCCGCTACACGACCGTGCAGGAGCCCCTGCTCGTACCCGGGAGCTCCTACCTGCTCTTCCTGCACGAGGGCGAGCGTCCCGCCCTCCTCGGCGGGGGCGCGGGCAGCTACGAAGCGGCGGACGGCGGCTACCTCGCCATGGCCGCGCAGGCACCCGTCGAGTCGTTGAGCCGCGACGAGCTGGCGCTCCTCCTCGCCGAGGACCGCCGCGCCACCGAGTGATGCGGGCACCCGCCGGACTGCAGCAAGGGCTCTCGAATACGCGGTGGATCTCGATACGCCCGCTCCGCGGGCTACTCGATCAGCATGGGAGGGCACACGCATACTGGTCGACACATGCTGGTCGAGTAGCCCTTTAGGGGCGTATCGAGACCAGCGCCTCCGTGCACATGTGGATCTCGATAAGCCCGCTCCGCGGGCTGCTCGATCAGCATGAATCGCTCATGCCCTGCAGACGCTCGACCGAGTCCGACCCATGCTGGTCGAGTAGCGCCGTGGGCGCGTATCGAGACCCGCGCGAAGCCCGGCCGCGCCGGATGCTGCGGCCTAATGCGCTCGCGGCTGGAGCGCGACCGGGAGGGTCAGCTCGCCGCGCTCGACCAGGCTCTGGAGGGCTTCGAGGACGGCGGCCTCCGGCTCGTACCGCGGCGCATAGCCGAGGAGCGTCGTCGCCTTCTCGATGGAGAAGTACTGGCTGCGGTGCAGGTGGCCCCAGCTCGCGTCGGCGAGGTCGTCGCCCGCGCTGCGGCGGAACTCCTCCCAGCCGACGCTCTCCAGCACGGCCTCCCGCCCGAACCAGCCCGCGGCGATCTGCGCGAACCCGCGGACCGTGAGCGCCGAGGGGGCCACGATGTGGAAGTCCTCCCCCGCGGCCGCCTCCGGCCGGGCGACCGCGAGCTCGAACGCCTGGGCGACGTCGTCGGCGTGCACGTGGTGCAGGGACTCCGCGCCCGAGCCCGGCATGCGCAGCGTCCCGCCGGTGGCCAGGGTCTCCCAGACGGCGGGGTCGAGGTTGCCCAGCGGGCCGATCGGCGCCCAGCCGGGTCCGCTGATGTGGCCCGGGTGCAGCGTGGTGGTGCGCAGGCCGCCCGCGGCGGTCTCGGCCTTCAGGAGGAGGGCGATCGCCTCCTTCTGGCGGCCGTACTCGTCGATCGCGGGCGTCCCCTCGCCCTCCCGGATCGGGAGCTTCAGGGTGGGGCCGTAGCGCCAGACCGATCCGCAGCTGATCAGGTGGCCGACGTGCCCGCGGAGCCCCTCGACGAGGTCACGCGCCGAGTCGACGGTGAAGCAGACCAGATCGATCACCACGTCCGGAGCCAGATCGCGGACCCGGGCGGCGAAGACGCCGTCCTCGTCCTCCTGCTGCCGATCGGCGACGACGCTCCGCACCTGCTCCCACTCCGGGCCGGCGGTGTAGGGGGTGCTGGTGCCGCGGGTGATGGTCGTGACCTCGTGCCCGGCGCGGACGAGCCGGGGGACGAGGAAGGAGCCGATGTGGCCGCTCCCGCCGATGACGACGACGTGCATGGTGGCTCCTCGGGGGTGGTGACGGGCGGTGCGCTCCACTCCACCACACTCGCGACCGGCGGCGCTGGTGCCCCTCCCCTGCTCGGACGTCGGTCGCGCTGCCCTGCGCATCGGCTCAACCGGGACGTCTCGAGCGAGGGCCGGAGACGCCTGCCGCTCAGAGGGCGGCAGGTGGCACCGGTGGTGGGTTCGGGATCTCGAAGACGGCCGACCGCGGCCACATCAGCGTCGGCATGCGCTTCCGCTCGGGCTCGCCGAGGATCAGCGCGGCGGCGAGCAGGTCCGCGGCATGCGCGAGGACGTGCTCGACGTAGGCGGGGTGCACCCAGTGCGGTCCGGAGAACGCGGAGATCAGGTCCTGGAGGGCACGGACGGAGTCGTGCTGATTCTCGTCCCGCGGGGTCATGGCGGCTCGGATCGCTAGGAGAAGCCCGCTCGGCCGAGCGATGTCACCCATCGGCGGGAGAGAGGTCGTGCACCTCCGCGACGCGGCCGGCATCCGTCACAGTACGCCTCGGACGACCCCGGAGAGGTGTTTCACGAATATCCCGGTGACACCGCAGAAACAGCCCTTCGCGTCTCCGTCCGGGCGATTGCGCGACCGATCGTCCCGGATCGGTGCGGGCAGTGCGGAACGGGGTTAGTCTCAGAGCCCATCCGAGACCTCGCGTGGCGAACCGCACCCTTCCCGGGCGCACGCGACGGCGGGACCCCCATGGGCAGGCTGCACGACGACTCCGGCCGCGGGACCGACGTCGACGACCGGCTCCTCGCTCCCCTGCAGCTCATGATCGGGACGGAGCTCGGCACGAGCGAGTGCACGCGCGTACCCGGCCTCCTCTCGTGAGCACCAGCCGGGCGGGCGGCGCCTTCGGCGAGGAGATCGACCGGCTTCTCGCCTCCTTCGCCACGCTGCTGCCCGCCGAAGACGCGGCCACCTCCGTGCTCGGCGCTCCCTTCGACATGCAGACACTCGCGGCGACCAGCCGTCGAGCGGCGACTCTCGACGAGACGCAGATCGACCTCGGCGAAGGGCCCGCCTGGAGCGCGTACCGCGCCTACCGCCCCGTCGAGATGCAGGTCGACGACGAGCGGCACTTCGCCGCCTGGCCCGTCTTCGCGCTCTCCGCGGAGGCGGCAGGAACGAGGACGGTCCTCGCCGTCCCCCTGGTCATCGGCACCTCGAGCATCGGCGCGGTCACCCTGTACAGCAGCACCTCGATGCGGCTCGACGCCGAACAGCTGCAGCTCGCGAGCCGACTCTCAGGAGCGCTCGCCAGGGCCGTGGTCGATCAGGCGATCAGCCTGCCGGAGAACGGGAGGCTCGCCCGTGATCCCGCGCTCTCGCGCCGGGAAGTGCACCAGGCGACCGGGATGGTGATCGGCCAGACCCGGTCGACACCGGCGGACGCCCTCGCGATCATCCGCGCCTACGCCTTCGCGGAAGGCATCGGAGTGCGCGACGTGGCCGCACTCATCCTCGCCGGATCGCTCGACTTCTCCCACGATCCGCCCGCGTGATCCCCCTCTTCCGAGGCGGTCGACTGCGGATCCAGTCGGCGGTGATCAGTGCGCCCGGCGCGCCGAGGGTCTCGAGATCGATGCCGCCTCTCGAGACGGTCGCGGGATGGTCTCTCCGGCCGATGAGGTGGCCGGTGCACCATCGCCGATCACCTCCGAGATCGTCTACCGTGCGGTGATCACCTCACCGCGCATCCCGAGCGCCTGGAGGTCGACACCCGTCGAGGAGACGATCGCCTCTCCGGTATCGCCGTCGTAGACGACGGTGTAGACGTCCCACCTCTTGGCCGGAATCCCGTAGGGCGCGTCGTTCATGACAGGGGCGTGCACGCTCAGAGCCCACATCGGCGCTTCCGGTGAGATTCGAGTGTCGCCGCCGAGTCCCGGGGCGCAGGAGGACAGCTCCGCATACGTCGCCCGCACCGCATAGATCGGGTACTGCTTCTTCTCCTCCGCGCTGAGCGTGGAGAGGTGACTTCCGGCGCCGTCGGCCAGGTCGAGCGCCGGGTTCGTCAGCTGCTGGACGTCGATCATCGGCCCGTCTGCGGTGTCAGCAGTCAGGGGGCACGGCGGGGCTTCCGTCGGGAGTGAAGACGGCTGGGGGTCCCGAGTCGAGGCCGGTGCTGCCCGTGTCTCCGTCGAGGTGGGCGTCGTCTTCGCGGTGGCGTCGATGGTGACGGGGCCGGAGCGGATGCGCATCGTGGTCGTGGTCTGTGTGAGGCTCACGTCCTCGGCGCCCAGGACGTCCATCAGCCACTGCTCGCCGTCGTTGCAGGTGACGATCGTCGTCGCAGGGCCCGCGGTGATGACCCAGACGGAAGGCTGCAGGCCGGCCGCTTGCAGCTCGTAGGTGAGCCCGTTGCAAGGCTCGTTCACGCTGAGCTTCGACTGGCCGTCGA